>JALUXH010000180.1 GCA_027019065.1 Anaerolineales bacterium | reverse complement strand
TGAGCAGTTACCTTTCAAAGCAATAACCCACCCAAATCGCGGCGATGGCAATGCAGGGCATGTTTTCACACCGCGTTTTCCTTTGGCGCCGCTACCGCTGCGTTGACCCCACCCCCGTCTCCTCCCCGCATGCAGGGAGGGGAGCCAGGGGAAGGGTATGACAAAGGCATAGAGCCTATCCGAAAAATCCACCGTGCCCGCGGCTCTCCTTCTCGGCAAGGACGCCGATCTCCCCTTCCCCCAAGGAGCCTCGCTACGGCTCGGCTCCTTTGCCCCCTTCCCCTCTTACTAAGAATCTATCCGAAAAATGCCAAATCGTGCACAATGGAGGCAGCAGCGAATAACACAAAGGCCAAATAGTTTTCCGGTTTTTTGCACCAACGAGTGCGTACACTCCGGCGTTTCACCAGCCAACTTAGGGTGCGCTCCACGACCCAGCGTCGGGCTGGGTGGAGGGTTTCGCCGGGTGGTAAGGCCTCCACAACCGGTTCTCCGCGTCGGCGACGATGCTTGATGTGGGCTACATAGCGTTCTTGGAACACGAATTGATGGACATCAGGGTAGTCGTATCCCTTGTCAGCGCACAGATGTTGCTCCACCGTAGGCCGACGAACCACAATGGAGAACACCAGTTCATCCACGAACCATTTGTCGTGTTGGTTGGCTCCGCTGATGTAGATGGCTAACGGTGCTCCGCGTTGGTCAACGAGAATGTGGATCTTGCTACCTCTCTTGCTGCGATCGGTGGGGTTCCTTCCCGTTTGCGCCCCGCCTAAAGGGGCTGGGACGCTTTTACTGTCTACACTTTGCCACTTCCAAGCAATGCGCTGTTCTCGGGCATAGTAGCGCACGATGCGACGTAGGATGCGCTCCCAACGGCCTTCGCGTTGCCAGGTTTGAAACCGTTCATGCAATACACTGCTGGAGACCCCAAACCAATCCCGATGAACCGCTTTCCATTGGCAGCCCGTCCACAACACATACCAAATCCCGTTGATGACGCGGCGGTTGTCTATCCGGGGCCGCCCACGCCCCTTTTTCTTGGGCGGTTTGGGCAGCTCACGCTTGAGAATGCGCCACAGATTCCTTGGCACCCGAAAATAGTCCGGACTGGCTGGTTTTGTGTTAGGATTTCTACGCATGGCGTAACCTCGCTAAAGTGGTTTTGGGACACCCTTTTTAGCAGGTTACGCCTTCTTTTTCAACCCCTTTCCGATTTTTCGGATAGAGTCTAAGAGGGGAAGGGGGCGGCCCTGGCCGCGCGTTGCGCGGCCAGGGCGGGGGTTAGGGAGATCAGCAGCGAGGTCGTCGCCGCAAGGCGATGCATCGTACAGCCCCGCCGTTTTTTCGGATAGATACATAGTACATCAAGAGGCAGGGAGAGCACCACAGCGTAGGCAGTTACGTTTTCAAAGGCAGGTGTCTGCCCCTGAACCCCATGCGGGGCGGAGAGCCGGGGAAGAGGGACGACAAGGGGAAAGCCCATCCCAGTGCATGGCGAGCACAACCGCGTGGACAGTGACAAACAGAACCCTTTTTGGCGGGGCGGAGGGTGTTTCGGCGGGTGTGTTGCCTGGCAGCAGCATCTCGGTGAAAAATTTTTCGGAGCGGCTCTAAGCACACGCGCGCCCGCGCGCTTCCTTACGAGGGTGCCGGGTTGGGTTGCGCGCGGGCCGGCTTTCCCCAAAAAGTACCAAAACCTGGGTAGATGCGGCTTTTTCGGATAGTCTTTCCCAGATATGGGGGTGAGGTGCGTTGCGGCTCCCATAGAAAGGCGCACATCTTTTCGGCTGGTCACGGGGAGGAGCCGAAGCGCCGACACGATTTTTAAGGAATGATTCCTTAAAAAGAGTGATGTTTTTAAGGTTTCGTAGGTTTTCCCCCATTGCCCCTGCCGCCTTCCCCAGGTAGAATAACGCTCGCACAGGGGGCGCTCGGCCGCCGGATGCGTATGGAAAAATGACAATCTCGTTTTGTAACCTTGCCTTCGCCGATGCCCCACCAGGGGGCGTGGGATGCTGGAGCATACGAGGAGGACCACGTGGAAAAGCAAGCCATCCAAGTCTGGCAAACTGTGCTTGGGCAACTCCAGATGGAAATGCCTAAGGCCACCTTTGATACCTGGGTGCGCGACACGCGCCCCGTCAAACTGTACGATGGCAAACTGGTGGTAGGCGTTCACAACGCCTATGCCCGCGACTGGCTGGAAAGCCGCCTGCGCAGCACCGTGCGCCGCAAACTGGCCGGCTTGCTCGCCCGCCCCGTGGATGTGGACTTTGTGGTGTGGACGGAAGATGCCCTGGCTGCATCTGCTGCCGCCGACAACGGCAGCGGCCATCACGGCAATCATCACGGGCACCCCCACGCCAGCGGAGCGGCTTCCCCGGCGGCCAAAGCCGCCCTGACCCTGCCGCCTTCCCACAGCGCCGCGGCCATCAACCCCCGCTATACTTTCAAAAACTTCGTCGTCGGCTCCAACAACCGCCTGGCACATGCTGCCAGCATGGCCGTGGCCGAAAACCCGGCCAACGCCTACAATCCGCTCTTTCTTTACGGCGGTGTGGGGCTGGGCAAAACCCACCTCCTCCACGCCATCGGTAATGCCTGCCTCGCCCAGGGGCTGGTGGTGCGTTACGTCTCCTCAGAAGCGTTTACCAATGACCTGATCAATGCCATCCGCAGCCACAACACCGAGACTTTCCGCGAAAAATACCGCAAAGTGGATGTGCTCCTGATTGACGACATTCAGTTTATTGCCGGCAAAGAATCCACGCAAGAAGAGTTTTTCCATACTTTCAACACCCTTCACGGACAAAACAAGCAAATTGTGCTGACTTCCGACCGGCCGCCCAAAGCCCTTGTAACGCTGGAAGAACGCCTGCGGTCGCGCTTTGAATGGGGGCTGACTGCCGACATCCAGCCGCCCGACTTTGAAACCCGCGTCGCCATTTTGCGCTTCAAAGCCGAAGAAGCAGGCAAAGCCGTGCCGATGGGCATTCTGGAGACCATTGCCCGCTACATGCACTCCAACATCCGCGAACTGGAAGGCGCGCTCACCCGCGTGCTGGCCTATGCCGAACTGCGCGGGATGCCTCTGACCCCGCAATTGGTGGAAGCCGCCCTTGCCGACATGCTCCCCCGCCGCCAGGAAGTGGCGCCGGAGCGCATTTTGCAGGCCGTGGCCGAGGCTTTTGGCGTCAGCGTGGAACGCCTGCGCAGCAAAAGCCGCGCCCACAAAGTGGCCCTGCCCCGCCAGGTGGCCATGTACCTGCTGCGGGAAGACGCCAAACTCTCCCTGCCGCAAATCGGCGAACTGCTGGGCGGGCGCGACCACACCACCGTGAAATACGGCTACGAAAAGATTGCCGACCAGATTGAAAGCGACGAACGCTTGCGGCGCGACGTCCTCCTGTTGCGGGAAAAACTCTACCGCCGCAGCGCCCCGCTGACGGTGTGAAGAGCAAAGACACCCTCGGCTTCACCCTCTAACCCCGAGATTCCCGGCCTGCGCTGCTTTGTTGGCGCAGGCTTTTTTGGGGGAAATAAGGTAGAATAAGCATGACGGTTCGGCCTTGAGAAATCAGGCTTCGGAGGGCGCGAGGCTTCGCGCCTGGACGCGAAGCCAGCGCGCCGTTGCGAATCACTCCTGACCGGCCTCATCGTTCCCCGCCTCAGGGGTCGTTATGTTAGAAGAACTCCACATCCAGAACTTCGCCATCATCGACCGCCTGGAACTCACCCTGCCGGAAGGGCTGGTGGTGTTTACCGGCGAAACCGGCGCGGGCAAATCCATCATCGTAGATGCCGTCATGCTGCTGCTTGGCGGCCGCGCCGAAAGCGTTGTGGTACGCACCGGCGCCGAGCGCGCCGTGCTGGAAGGCATCTTCCGCCTCGAGCCGCCCGTGCAGGAAGCCGTGCGCGCCCTGCTCGCCCCCGAAGGCCTGTGGGACGACGAAACGGCGCTCATCCTGGGGCGCGAAATTCGCCGCACCGGCCGCAACCTGGCGCGCATCAACGGCCGCACCGTCAGCCTCTCTCTGCTGCGCGCCGTGGGCGACCTGCTGGTAGACATCCACGGCCAGGCCGAGCACCTTTCCCTCTTCCGGGTGCGTGAGCACATCCGCCTGCTGGACCGCTTTGCCGGGCTGGAGGAACCCCTCACCGCCTACCGTCAGACCTACCGCCGCCTTCAGGAAGCCCGCCGCCGCCTGGAAGCCCTGCGCCAGAGCGAAGCCGACGCCGCCCGCCGCGCCGACTTCCTCGCCTTCCAGATTCAGGAAATTGAAGCCGCCGCGCTTGACCCCGCTGAAGAAGCCCGCCTGACTGCCGAGCGCGAACGCCTTGCCCACGCCGAAACCCTGGCCGGGCACACCCGCGAAGCCGTCTTCCTGCTGGATGAAGGCAGCGCCGAGGTGCCTGCCATCACCGACCTGTTCGGCCGGGCTGCCCGGGCGCTGGAAGCCATTGCCCAGACCGACCGCGAACAGGCCGACCTCGCCGCCGCGGCCGCCGACCTGGCCGAATCCCTCGCCGACCTGACCCGCCGCCTGCGCGCCTACGCCGAAACGCTGGAATTTGACCCCCGCCGCCTGGATGCCGTGGAAGAACGCCTGGCGCTCATCGCCGACCTGAAGCGCAAATACGGCGGCAGCATCCCCGAAATTCTGGCCTATGCCGAACGCGCCCGCGCCGAACTGGAAACCATCACCCACGCGGGCGAGCAAATCGCCGCCCTGGAAGCCGAGATTGCCGCGCTGGAAGCCGACCTCGCCGCGCAGGCGCTGGCGCTTTCCCAAAAGCGGCAGGCCGCGGCCGAAAAACTGGCCGCCGGCGTGGAAGCCGAACTGAAAGACTTGCGGATGGCGGGGGCGCGCTTCGCCGTGGACATCCGCCGCCGCC
>JALUXH010000179.1 GCA_027019065.1 Anaerolineales bacterium | reverse complement strand
CGCCGCCCCGACCCCCGCGGCCTGCCTTTGCCCGGCGGCGAGCGCGCGGCCTGCGACGACCGCGGCATCGACAGGGTGGAATTCCTGCTGGCGCCCAACCCGGGCGAGGGCTTCAAGCCCCTTGCCAAAATCGCTTCCGGCGGCGAGAGTTCCCGCCTGATGCTGGCCCTCAAGCGGGTGCTGGCCCTGGCCGACCCCACGCCCACGCTGATTTTTGACGAAATTGACCAGGGCATCGGCGGGCGCATCGGCGCGGTGGTCGGACGCAAACTGCACGCCCTGGCCCGCCACCATCAGGTGCTTGTCATCACCCACCTGCCCCAACTGGCGGCCTACGGCGACGCCCACTATCGGGTGGCTAAAGCCGTGCACGATGGCCGCACCACCACCACCGTGACTCCGCTGGCAGGCGAAACCCGCGTGCGCGAACTGGCGCACATGCTGGGCGGGGTGAGCGCAGAAATGCTCCATTCCGCGCACGCGCTGCTCGCCGAAGCCCGCCCACTTGCGAAAGGAGGCCCATGATGCCCGAGAAACCTTTGCTTGATCTCAACACGGCGACGAAAGAGGAGTTGATGGCCTTGCCCGGCGTCGGCGAAGTGCTGGCGGAGCGCATTCTGGCTGCCCGCCCGCTGGCAAGTTTTGAGGCTTTGCGCGCCATCCCCGGCGTGCGGGAAAACCTGCTGGAACGGCTGCGCCCGCTGGCAACGGTGGGGGCGGCGGAAACCGGCCCTGCGGCCGCGGCAGCCCCCGAAGCCGAAGCAGCGGCGCCCGCGGCCGAAGAACCCGCCGGGCCCGAGCCAGAGGCCGGAGAGGAGCCCGAGCCCGAAGGCGCTGTGCCCTCTGAGCCCGAACCGGCCCCTGAAGAAGCCGCGCCATCCCCGCCTGGGCCTGAAACGGAAACCCCGCCCGAAGCCGAACCCGAAGGCGCTGCGCCGCCTGAGGCCGGGCCTGCCGCGCCTCCGCCGCCGCAGCCCTCGCCCCACTACGTCACCCGCCGCGGCGCCTGGGCGATGGCCCTCACCAGCGCCTTTGTGGCCTTCCTGCTGGCCTTTGTTTTGGCTTTGGGCGCGCTGCAGGCCATCAACGGCACGCTGACCTACCCCAGCGCCGCCCGCTATGCCGCGACCTACCGCCAGGTGCAGGCGATGCAGGAACAAATCGGCCAGTTGCAGATGCGCGCCGAAACCCTCCAGCGGCAGGTCAGCGATTTGAAAGCCGTGGCCTCGCGGGTCGATCAACTTGATGAAGGGCAGCAGCAATTGCAGCAGCAGGTGGACAAAGTGGCCGGCGAAGTCGCTGCCGTGCAGGCCAGCGCGGCGAAGTTTGATGCTTTCCTGCAAGGGCTGCAAGATCTGCTGAACGGCCTTGCCCCCACCGCCACGCCGCAGCCTGCCACGGCCACACCGGCCCCCACCGCCACGCCCTGAACGAGGTGCTCTATGAGCGAAAACGTTTCCCCAACCCCTGAAACCGGTGCGCCCGCCCCGCCGCCTGAGCCCAAACCTTCCTTCGGCGAGCGCCTCTCCGGTGCCTTCCTCGGCTTCGTGCGCTTCCTGGTGCGCTTGCTGATTGTGGTGGTCATTTTGGGCGCGCTGGGCGCAGCAGCCTATTTCGGCGTGCCTTACCTCTACCGCCATTATGTGCAGCCGGTGGAGGATTTGCAGGTGCAGGTCGCTGCGTTGCAGCATCAGGTCGAAACCCGCGCGGCGCAGGTCAACGACCGCCTGCTGAGCCTGCAGGGCGACCTGGCGCACCTCAGCGACCGGCAACACGCACTCACGCAGCAACTTCAGCAGCAGCAAAGCGACCTGGACGCCTTCCAGGCGCGCCTGGATACGCTGGAAAAGCAGCGGGCTGCCCTTGCCGACCAGTTGGATGCCCTCGCCCGGCGGGTGGATGCTGCCGATGCCAATGCTTCTCAGGCGCAGGCCACCGCCGAGGCGCTGCAGGCTTCCTGGCAGCAAGAGGAAGCCAACATTGAGGCCATGCGGGCGCAGGTCGTGACGCTGCAGGCGCTGGAAGCGCTGACGCGCGCCCGTGTGCTCATCGGCCAGCATAACGAGGGGCTGGCGGCGGCGGAAGTGGCGCGGGCGCAGGCCGCCGTTGCATGGCTCCAGCAGCAGCCCAACGCCCCGGCCGATACCCTCCGGCAGGCGGCAGATCACCTCGGGCTGGCGGCGAAGGCGCTGCCCGCTTCGCCCGATGTGGCTTTGCAGGATCTTGAAGCCGCCTGGCGGCTGCTGAGCGGCCTGCTGCCCGCCGTCACGCCCACGCCTTCCCCCACGGCCTCGCCTGCGCCTGCGGCCACACCCACCCCCACCCCCACGCCGAAGCCGTAGCGCCGCGCGCCTCCCCGCAGGGGGGGATGCTTATCCCGCCCGCACGGGTGCAGGCAAATGTTGTAGAAGCGTTGTTTCGCCCTCACCCCACTTTGGCTCGCTGCGCTCGCCGTTTCTCCCCTCTCCCAGTGGGGGAGGGGAGAAAGCCGCCGCCAGGCGGCTTGAGGGGTGAGGGCGTTTCCGCAACCCGGCGGACATTTCTACAGATTTTGCATGCACCCCGCCCGCACTTGCCCTTACCAAAAGGTCGGGACAGCGTCCCGACCTACCGGCCCGACGCCCATGCGGAAGGCGTAGTGCGCCCCTTTGGGGGCTGGGGCACAACCCCGGCAACACGCAGCCCCGGCAGGTTTTCCAAAACGCGCCGGGGCTGTTTCCCTTGTCTCTGGCTTCCCACGCGCCTCTATGACTATCTGACCATCTCCGGCTTTTCGCATATCCGCCCAAAAGCCCTCCGATTGCGGCAAAATATGCTATACTCTAAGCAAATCCGGCGATGCTGGCGTCGTTCAGGCGAAAGTGGATGACGCCGCTTGGGTATTGGTGGCGCGATGAACCGTGAGCCCTCTTTCATGCTTGCACGCTGGGCAGCCCAACTGCGGGCGCGCGGGTGGGCGGCGGGTGTGGCCGCCTTGCTGGAAGCCGCCGCGCCCCTGCAACCCCTCGGCGAAACGCTTTTTGCAGGGGGAAAGTTCCTCCTCACACCGTGGGCGTCGCCGGAAGCCCTGCAAGCCCTCGGCGCATTGATGAGCGATGAAGAAACCCGCGCCGCTTTCCTGCAAGCCCTGCACCGCCCTCCAGGAGCAGCAGCCCCATGATCTCGTTGAGCAGCGGCATTCTCAGCATCGTCGGCATGGCCTTTGTGGTGTTGTTTGGCCTGCTGATGCTCGTGTTGCCGGTCGTCAAGCAGCCGCGGCCGGGACGAGATTTGCGCCCCTTGCGCGCGCTCAGCCGCCTGCGCCACGCGCTCAGCCTGACCGTTGAAGCAGGCACCCGTTTTCACATCTCACTGGGGCGCGGCGAAATCACCCACCCCCGCACGGCCAGCGCCTTCGTGGGCCTCAGCGCCGCCCACCGCCTGGTTGAAGCCACCGCCGTCAGCGACCGCCCGGCCATCATCACCGCCGGCACCGGCCCGCTGGGCATTCTGGCGCGCAGCACCCTCCGCAGCGCTTACGCCGCCGAAGCCTATGAAAGCCGCTACCGCCCGGCTTACGGGCGGGTTACAGGCCTGACCCCCTTCTCATACGCTGCCGGTGCCATGCTCGCCGCCCGCGATGACGATGCCGCCGCCAACTTCCTCAGCGGCAGCTTCGGCGCAGAAGTTGCCCTGATGACCGACGGCATGGCCGGAGAAAACACCCTCACCGTGGCCGGAACCGATAGCGTGGCGGCCCAGGCTGTGCTTTATGCCGCCGCCGATGAGCCGCTCATCGGCGAAGAAGTCTTCGCCAGCGGCGCTTATCTGAACGCCGGCCCTCTCCACGGCACCAGCCTGCTCACGCAAGACTTTTTCCGCTGGCTGCTCATCCTGGCCATTCTCGGCGGCACCGTGGTCAAAATGCTGGGGGTGTTGCCGTGAATTTCAAGATGAAATCCCCCCTGGCGACCGCCGCGGCCATGGCCGTTGGCCTGGTCGTGTTATTGGGCTACTTTTTCCCCCTGCCCGTGTTCACAGGCCTGCGCACCCTTTTGCTTCAATGGGCGCTTATCCTTGCAGGCACGGCATTGTTTGTCGGCATGGTCAACCTGAGCCAGTACCATTGGGCAAAAATACGCGCCCGCCGGAACCTGGTCGGCAGCGCGGTGGTCATGGCTTCCCTTTGGCTGACCTTTGCCCTGGCGCTTTATGCTTCCCCGGAAAGTGCGGCCATCCAGTGGCTGTTCAACGCCATCATTATCCCCACCAGCGTGGCGCTGCTGGGCCTGCTGGCCTTCACCCTGGCCTATGCGGCAGTGCGCCTGCCGCGCCGGCGGCCGGGGATTATGGCCGTGCTCTTTCTGAGCACGGCGGTGCTGGTCATGCTCGGCGCCGTGGCCCTGCCCGGCATGGGCATGTTGCCTTTCATCGGCGATACCCTGCGCCCCTGGCTGGCGCAGGTGCCCGCAGCCGCCGGCGCACGGGGCATCTTGTTAGGCGTTGCCCTCGGCACCGTCGCCACCGGCCTGCGCATCCTTTTGGGCAGCGACCGCCCTTACGGTGAATGACATGAGCGAGCAGATTCGTTGCCCCATGTGCGGCAAGCCCAACCCGGCAGATGCCGAAATCTGCCGCTACTGCCACGCGCGCCTTAAGCCCCTGCGCGCAGGGGAAACCCCGCAGCCGAAATCCACCGCCGAGTTGGAAAGCACCTTGCCGCCGTGGATGCAAAACCTGCGGGAAGGCACAGCGCCCGACGCCCTGCCCGGCACCAACGACTTGCCTCTGGAACCCGCGGCAGAGGCGGCACCCTCAAAAGCAACGCCGCCCGAGGAAACACCACCGCCGGCGGAAGCCGCCGAACCGGCCACAGACGACCTGTTGTGGGCGCCCGACGAGGAAGAAGAAGACCTCCCCGACTGGCTGAAGTCGTTGGGGGGCGAAGAAGGCGAACCTGCGGAAACCGCCCCTGCAGCCGCAGCCGCGGAAACGTCCCCCCAAAAGCCTGCTGCGCCTGTTCCATCTGAAAAAGAAGCCCCGGCGGCCGAAACCGCGCCAGAAGAAGCAGCCGCCCTGCCCGACTGGCTTTCGGCCGAAGCGGAAACC
>JALUXH010000178.1 GCA_027019065.1 Anaerolineales bacterium | reverse complement strand
GAGGAGATTGTTCCCACATGGCGCAAAACCGCTGCCGCGGCGCCGGTCTCAGCGGCGGGGGGCGCGCCAGGCGCCCGTGGCAAAGGCGGCAATGGCATGAAGCGCCGCGGTGTTGAGCATACCCATCACTGCCAGAATGACCGCCCAAATGCCCC
Organism: Anaerolineales bacterium; assembly: GCA_027019065.1. GTDB lineage: Bacteria > Chloroflexota > Anaerolineae > Anaerolineales > DRMV01 > DRMV01. The sequence goes on along the minus strand of JALUXH010000178.1, from coordinate 9,247 downwards.
AGCCGAGCAGGGTGGGGGGCGGCGCCCCCGGTTCGGCCGGATGAGGCACAAAAACGGTGAGGAGCGCCACCACCACTCCCGCCAGCGCCCCTTCGGCCAGGGCGCGCCCGAGGCGGTGGGGGCGGCGGGCTTCAGCCCAGCGGCGGTAAACCGGATAGCGCCAGTAAACCGCCGCTGCACCGGCCAAAACCACGGCCACGATGAGCAGGAAACCCCGCAGCGACGGATGGCCGGCGCCGAAATACAGGGTGATGAACCACGACGCAAACCACCCCAGCGCCACGGCAAAGGCTTCGCCGCGCACGGCCGACGGGGCGTCAGCCGCGGTCGGCGCGGCGCTCGGCTTCCCAGCGTGCGATGAGGGCATGGTCTTCCTCCGAAAGGGGCGCCCGGGCCAGCAGGTCGGGGCGGCGTTCCCAGGTGCGGCGCAGCGACTGCTCGTGCCGCCAGCGGGCAATGCGGGCGTGGTCGCCGGAACGCAGCACTTCGGGCACTTCCCAGCCGCGAAAGACGGGCGGGCGGGTGTAGTGCGGGTGTTCCAGCAGGCCGTTGGCGTGAGAATCTTTGGCCGGGGCGTCAGGGTCGCCCAACACGCCCGGCAGCAGGCGGGTCACGGCATCCAGCACCACCAGCGCCGCCAGTTCGCCGCCGGTGAGCACATAATCGCCGATGGAAATTTCATCGGTCACGAGGTGCTGCCGGACGCGCTCATCCACGCCTTCATAGCGGCCGCACAAAAGGGCAAGGCGGGGGAAGGCGGCCAGTTCCCGGGCAACGGCCTGGGTGAAGAGGCGGCCCTGCGGCGTCAGCAGGATGACCGGCGCGCGGGGCGGGCTGCCCAACACGCTTTCCACGGCGGCGAAAACCGGCTCGGGCTTCATCACCATGCCGCCCCCGCCGCCGTAGGGTTCATCGTCCACCACGTGGTGGCGGTCGGTTGCCCAGTCGCGGATGTTGTGGAGGTGAATTTCGGCCAGCCCTCGTTCTCGGGCGCGCGCAATGATGCTGACCGCAATGTAAGGCGTGAAAACTTCGGGAAAGAGGGTAAAAATATCAAAATGCATGGGGAATGGCAGGGCAGGTGGCAGGGGGCGGGGGGCAGTTATTCGTCTTCCGGCGGCTCCATGCCGGGCCAGTGGATTTCCAAAATGTCGCCGTGGACATCAATGCGGATGCGAAAGCCCAGCATGCCCATATAGGCACGATGCTCTTCGGGAATGCCCGCCGCGAGCACATCGTCAATGCGTTCTTCCAGGTTTTTGAATTGCATTTCCAGCGCGGCTTTGCTGAAAGGGTCGGTTTGCCCCAACCATTGCGCCGCCTGCTCGGAAAGCACATCTTCATGGCCTTCCACCAGGGCAAACATTTCCTGCAGCACCCGGCGGTCAACCTGTTCGGAAGGAATATGACGGCGGAAGCCCGCGTCGTCCACCACGTAGCACGGTTCGTCGCCGACGTAAGCGACTTCCACCGCGCGGTCTTCCTCATCCACCACCAATCCGGCAAAAAGGGGGGAACGGCTCATCGGTGAACCTCCACAGGCGTGCCATAACGCTTTTTGTACGCGTCTTGCTGGCCAAAAGGCACGACAGGCGTTGTCCAGCGGTAAACCCACCGCGCTGCAGTCGGGCTCAGGTTGATGCAGCCGTGGGAACGCGGCTTTCCGAAATCGTTGTGCCAATACGTGCCGTGGAAAGAAATGCCGCTTTCGGTAATATAACACACCCACGGCACGCCGGGGAGGTCAAATTCCGGCGCGGCGCGGTTGCCGGCCGCCATATGGCGGTAAGGCCGCTTGTGGTAAGTGGAAAAGTGCCCTACAGGCGTGCTGTAATAGCCCATCCCGGTCGCGGCTTTGGCGGCAAACACGGCCCGCCCGCTTTCGTAAGCAGTAACCACCTGGCGGGAAAGATCTACCCGCAGCAATTTTTCCGAAAGCGGCACTTCGGGGCTGAGGGGAGCGATCTCGGCAGGCGGCACCAGCCGCAAGTGGCGCGCCGGGGCATAGTAAAAAAAGTTCTTCCACTTGTCATCTTCAATCTGATACCATGTTTCGCCGTTTTGCCCCTGCACCAGCCGCACCACCCAATGCGTGGTGGCATAATACAGCCGGTACCGCGGGGCGCGGATCCGCGCCGGCTCGCTGTAGCCATCGGTATAAGGCACAGTAACCTCGGCCAGCGCCCCCCCATCGGGAACGGCCTGCGGCGGGTTCAGCCGCACCTGCACCGGCTGCACGCCGCCGGAATGCACATATCCACGCCCCGGCACGTGATACCACAGGCGGTTATAAGCCGGCTTGTCATCGCCCACCACCACTGCATCAATAGGGAAAACCTCATCGCGCCACAACCCGGCAAGGCGTTTGGCGGCAAACGACGGGTGAGCATAAAGCGCGGTGCGGGCAAACGCCACCCGGCCCCGAAAGCCCCTCGGGGCGGCGGCTTCCCGCAGGCCAAAGGCCGGCAGCGCCGCGCCCAGCAGCCCCAGGCCGACCAGTTTCAGGAAATCACGGCGGCCGAGGTGAGAAGGCAAGGCATCAAAAGCATCGGTTTCAAAAGGCATGATCTGATTGGGAAATGACCATCACGCGGGAGCATCTGACACGGAAACACTTCAATAGTGAATATGCACCGCCGTGCCCAGCGGCGCCCAATAGAACAGCCATTCGGCTTCGGGCGTGCGCATGTTCACACAGCCGTGGCTCATCGGCACACCAAAGTTGTGATGCCAGTAAGTGCCGTGGATGCCATACCCGCGGTAAAAATACATCGTGTAAGGGACATTGGGCAGGTAATACCCCGGGCCGGTCATCAGCGTGGAAAGGTATTTGACGTAGATATGGTACGTGCCGGTGACCGTGGGGTAAGCCGGGATGCCGGTAGAGACGACGAATTCCCGGATAAGCCGCGTGCCGACGTAAGCGTACAGCCGCTGGCGGGAAAGGTTGACATCAATCCATTTATCATGCATCCCCACGCCGGGGGGCAGCCCTTGAGCCCCGGAAGGCAGCACCACCGGCGGCGGTGGCGGTGGCGGGGGCGGGGGTGTCGCCGTGGGGGGGGGGGTGCTCGGGGGCACAGGCGTAGCCGTAGGGCGCGGCGTGGCGGTGGGCGTGGGGGTGGGCACAGGCGTGGCGGTGGGTGTGGGCGTGATGGTGGGCTTGGCCAGCACGTTGGGATGCGGCTGAGGGTGCGGGAACGCCATGGCCCGCGCCGGGAAACCGCTTACAAAGACCCATGCGGTCAACAGCAACACCATCAAAAGCACCGGCGGCAGCCAGCCGACCCGCCGGCGGGCATAGGCCCCTGCCGGTGAGGCCGCCACCGCCACCGCAGCAGGGCGTTCCCGCAGGCGGCGCGCGGCCCACGCCATGCCTCTGCGGGCCCGGCGGCTGCGCGGGTTGATTTCCAGCGCCCGCTCCAGATACCCAATGCTCGCCCGCGGCGACTGCGCCAGCCCGGCCAGCACCAGCCAGGGGTCTTCCCAACGCGGCGCCAGCGCCGCCGCCCGGGCAGCCAGACGGCGCGCCTCGCTCCGCTGGCCGCGGCGCATGGCACGCACGGCTTTTTGCAGCAACAGGCGGGCCTGAGGCGACGGGGTACTCATGGCTTTCCTGTGGGCGCAGGCATGTGCACCGGCTCGTTCCGCAAGTAGCAGAGAATGCCATCGGCAATGCCGCGGGCCACTTCATCGGGGTGGTTGACCAGCAGGGCTCGGTCCATCCCCAGAAAGCCGGTTTCAATGATGATGGCCGGCGTGGTCGCAGCGATTTCCCGAAAGGCATGGTACTGCGTCATGTGGCGGCTGATGCTGGCAGGGTGATACGGCAGGTGCGTTTGCGCGGCATAGCGGGCATCCACACAGGCTTTCAGGTGGCGCGAGTTTTGCAACTGTGCCGGGTCTTGAATGCCGGTGGCGGGGGCGGTTTTGAACCCCGTCCAATCCGGCCGGGGATTGCACACGTCGGCATGAATGGAAACCAGCGCCGCGGCATGGTAGTTTTTCAGACGGGGGTCAAACTCTGCCAGGAGGTCCACCCGATAGCCTGCCTGCTGCAAATCGGCAACCACCCGCAGGGCGATCGCGTGGTTGACTTCTTCTTCGGTCAGGCCGTCAGGGCAGGTAGCGCCCGAATCGTTCTTCCAGTGGCCGGAAATGATGCCCACCCGCGCCGCAGGCGGCACGGTTGGCGTAGGGAGCAGCACCACCGCGCTGCCGGCCTGCTGCCCTCTTCCGAACAGCCCCCGCAGCGAGAACGCGGGCACTTCGTTCGGCCCCCATGAGATCAACACAAGCGCAATCAGCGCCGACCAGAAAAGGCCGCGCAGAAAAAGGCTCAGCGCACTTTCACGCTCGGGAGCAGCGGAACGAGAAGCCATCGGGCATCCTGACCACAGAGCGGCGGAAGCACTTGCCTGCCGCGTCGCCAATATGACCTTTCGGAGCGTGCATTAACGGTGCCAACAGCGGCGGAAACGCTGCTGCACCGCGTTCAAAGCGGCCTCGGCACGGCGGCGTTCCCCGCGGGTGAGGGCAAGTGCAGCAAACTCATCCCCATCCACCACCACCTGCCGCCCATCGGCCAACACCACCAGGTCCAACGCCAGATCGCGGTAAGCCACGCCATCAGGGCCGACTTCCAGCGGTTCGCCGATGTTGACATACCAGCCGCGCAATCGGCCGTTTTCGCGGGCATAGACCGCGAAAATATTGTACCAGCGATTGGCGTAATAGAATTCCACAAAACAGTCGCCCGCGGCCATCCGCAGCCCGCCGACCACCATCGCTTCCATACGGAACACCGCCGCCACGGCAAGGCTTTGTGCGCCGTGCCACAGCAGCCGGGCCGGGTAACGGTACACCTCACGCCCGTCAGCGCTCACCTTGCGCACCCACAAGACGGGGGCGGCGGCCAAAAGGGCGCATGCCGACCGCCGTCGTTTAGAGGAAGGCGCTCCGGCAAACATGCTTCAATTGTAACGCGTATCGTAACTGTTCAGCCTGCCCGCGATGTGCACCCAGAAGCATAAAAAAGAGGTTAACGCAAAGACGCAAAGGAAGGCAAATGGCGCAAAGAGCAATTCTGTGTCTTCTGGTAACTGCCTGCCCAGATCGCGACGATGGCAACCCTGGGCGTGTGTTCCCACCACGTTTTTCTTTGGCGCCGCCGCCTGCGTTAACCCCACCCCCGTCTCCTCCCCGCATGCGGGGAGGAGAGCCAGGGGAGGGGTACGCCAAAGGCACAGCGCATCAAGACGCATGGAGGGCACCCCAGCGTAGGCAGTTACAAGCAAAGAACGCGAAGAACGTTTCTGTGTCTTCTGGTAACTGCCTGCCCAGATCGCGACGATGGCAACCCTGGGCGTGTGTTCCCACCACGTTTTTCTTTGGCGCCGCCGCCTGCGTTGACCCCACCCCCGTCCCCTCCCCGCATGCGGGGAGGGGAGCCAGGGGAGGGGTACGCCAAAGGCACAGCGCATCAAGACGCATGGAGGGCACCCCAGCGTAGGCAGTGACTTGCAAGCGCTTTTTGGAATGCGGTGCCTTGACACCGCTTTGGGAAGCGGCGACTCGTCGCCGCACGCCAAAGAAAAACTGCCGCCAGAGGCATTTTGCCACCACGCAGGTAATTACGTCTTCTGTGCTAATCTGTGGTGCTCCCTGCCCATGTTGAACCGCTACTGTAACGCGTTTCGGCGAGCGCCCGCGCCTGCAAGGTGCGATATAATCATCCCTGCGAAGGAGGCACATGTTCCATGACCACCCTTTTGATCTTCATCGCCGCGCTGGCGCTCATGATTTTGCTGCACGAATTCGGCCATTTCCTCGCGGCGCGGCTGGCAGGCATTCCGATTGAAGAATTCGGCATCGGCTTTCCGCCGCGCCTGGTGACCCTGTTCACCGCCGGCGGCACACGCTACACCCTCAACGCTATTCCGCTGGGGGGCTTTGTGCGCCCCAAAATACTCGGCGATGGCCGCGACGGCGGCCAGCCGGTCGACGCCCTGACCGTGGCACCGCCGGCCCGCCAGTTGGGGGTCGCCGTCGCCGGGCCGCTGATGAACATCCTGATCGCCGTGGCGCTCTACATGGTCATTTTTGCCCACCAGGGCGTGCCGCAAATGAACAAGGTCGCCATCGTTGACATTTCTCCCCACTCCCCTGCCGCCCAGGCAGGGCTGCAACCCGGCGACATCATTGTGGCCGTCAACGGCGCGCGCGTCACCGGCCCCGCCGACCTGCACGACGCCATCTACGCCCACCTGGGCGAACCCATCCGCCTCACGGTGGCCCGCGGAGGGCAGGAAATCACCGTGACCCTCACCCCCCGCAACCCGCCGCCCGCCGACGGCGCCATCGGCATCCTGATGGCGCACCCCCTGCGCCGGGCTTCCCCCCTTGAAACCATCGTTTGGGGGCTGAAAGCCACCGCCGATGATGTTGTACAGGTGGCCAGTTACCCCGTCGTCCTTTTGCAGCGCAACCATCCGGCCAATGCCCGCCTGCTGGGCTACAAAGGGATGTATGAAATGTACCGCCAGTTTCGCGCCGCCGACGTCCAGGCCGCTCAAAAAGCCCCCAAAGATGCCTTCCCCGTGAATACCCTGGTCTTCTTCATCATCGTGACGGTATCGTTGGGCGTCTTCAACCTGCTGCCGCTGCCGGCACTTGACGGCGGGCGCATCGTCATAGCCCTGTTTGAACTGGCCGCGCGGCGGCGCGTGCCGGTGAAAGTCGTCAACGCCATCAATTTTGCCGGTTTTGTCGCCCTGCTGGGGTTGCTGTTGATCATCAACCTGCGCGAATGGCTGCCATAGCCCCAAAACCCGGCAAAGGAGACCCCCCTATGACATCGGAATCCGAAATTCCCGACTTCAGCACTCTGCTACAGGCACTCACCGATGAAAACCGGCCATTCCCCGGCCAGTACCTCTACTACCTGGGCGACCTCTCACCCGAAAAGGCCAACCGCTTGCGGGAAATATGGCCGAAAGTGCCCTTGCAGCGCCGCCGGGGCATCGTGGAAGACATGGAAATCATCACCGACACCGACCTGACCGCCTCGTTCAAAGAAGTGGGGCTGCTCGCCCTTGAAGACCCCGACCCCGCCGTGCGTTTCGGCGGCATCCGCCTGCTGTGGATGGAAGACGACTACACCCTCATCCCCCGGCTGCTTTCCCTGGCCGCCCACGACCCCGATGCCGAAGTGCGCGCCAACGCCGTGGGGGCTTTGGGCAGTTTCATGTACCTCGCCGCGCTGGAAGAACTGCCCTGGAACTACACCCACGACATAGAAACCGCCCTAATGGCTTTCCTGAAAGACGAAACGGAAAACGACCTGGTGCGGCGGCAGGCCCTGGAAGTGCTCGGCTATTCCCTCAACGTGGACATGACCCCCTGGCTTGAAGAAGCCTTTGCCAACCCTTCGGAAGCCTGGCAGGCCAGCGCCCTGTTTGCCGCCGGCCGCACCGGGCAGGCACGCTGGCGCGACAAAGTGCTCACCTACCTTCACAACACCAACCCCCGTCTGCGCGCCGAAGCCGCCCGGGCCGCCGGGGAACTGATGCTGGAAGATGCCCGCGAAGACCTGCTGGACCTGCTGGAAGATGCCAGCGCCGACGTGCGCCTCATGGCAGCATGGGCGCTTTCCGAAATCGGCGGCGGCGAAGAAGTAGCCGCCGCCCTGGAAGCCGCCCTGGAAAACGCCGCCGATGACGAAGAAGCCGCAGCCCTTGAAGAAGCCCTCAGCAACCTCGCTTTTACCGACGAGATGGAAGAACTGCTGATGATGGACCTCACCCCCGAAGACCTGGAAGACATGCTCTCCACCGACGACGTGGACGAACTGTTGGAACTCTTCGGAGACGACACCGACGACCGCGAGGAAGCCTGACCGATGAACCCGCGAAGGTGGTGGCTGGCGGGCGCCTTCTTCTGGCTGGTGCTGATGGGGAAACCCGCCGGCGCGTCCGCAGCCACGCCGGTGGAAGTCCACCCCAAAATCAACGCCACTTTCGGCGAGCAAATCCTTTTCCAGGCGCGTTTCAGCCCGGCCGCCCGGGTAAAAAAAGCCGTCCTTTTTTACCGCCCCGCCTGGCAGCAGGCCAAAACCTTTTTCAGCGAGATGACCCTTGAGCCGGACGGCACGGCTTTCTTTGCCCACGACCTGCGGCAAACCCCCTTCCCGGCCTTCGTGACCGTCTACTACTGGTTCCGGCTCACGCTCACCGACGGCAGCACCTACACCTCCCCCTCCTTTGCGTTCGTGCTCACCGACACCCGCTTCCACTGGCAAACGATGGAAGCACCGCCCTTTCAGGTTTTCTGGTACCGCGGCAGCGCCGGTTTCGCCCGCAAAATTGCCGACGCCGCGGCCGCAGGGCTCAAACAAGCCCAGGCGCTCTGGAACGCCCCCGCGCCGGAAAGTGTCACCATCTACGCCTATGCCTCGCCGCAGGCCCTGCAAAGCGCCCTGGGGCTGCAAAACTGGGCGGCAGGCCATGCTTCTCCCCGCCTGGGGGCAGTGTATGTCGCCCTGCCGCCCGGCCCGGAGCAGGAAGCCGAAATCCGCCGCCTGGTTCCCCACGAACTGGCACACTACCTGCTCTACCACGCCGCAGGCGACCTCGGTTACGCCAACCTGCCGGCCTGGCTCAACGAAGGGCTGGCCTCTGTAACCGAACGCTCCCCCAACCCCGACTACACCGCCGCGCTGGAACACGCCGCGCAAACCGGCCAATGGCTGCCTCTCAGCGGCCTGTGCGCCTACTTCCCCAACGACGCCTCAGGGGCTTTGTTAGCTTACGCCGAATCGGCCTCATTCACCCGTTACCTGCTGAAACGCTACGGCAGAACCGCCATCCACACGCTGGTGCTCACCTATGCCCAAGGCGTGGGGTGCCGGGAAGGCGTGGTGCAGGCGCTTGGCGAGCCGCTGCCCCTGCTGATGCGCGACTGGCAGCGCAGCATCACCCCCCACAGCACCCTCGCCGAAGCCCTGAACCGCTTGCTGCCGTGGTTGCTGCTGCTCGGCGCGGTGGCGGCTTCCCTGGCAGCCGGAGCATGGGTGGGACGCAAGAGCGCCGCGTAAGCCCCGCCCCACACCCCCGCCTTTGCGGGAGAACGCCATGCCCACGGAACCCATCCCTCAGGCCCGTTTCCACGCCTTCATCCGCGGCCGCGTGCAAGGCGTCGGCTTCCGAAACTATGCCCTCCAAACCGCCCGCAGCCTGGGCGTCCACGG
>JALUXH010000177.1 GCA_027019065.1 Anaerolineales bacterium | reverse complement strand
TTTCCAGCGCGCCAATCACAAAGCGCCCGGCGTTCCACACCTTGTTGGCAAAGTTGCGGTTGGCTTCCACCTTCTTCAGGCTGAGGTTCATGTCGTTGCCCGGGCTGGAACCTACCAGCAGGGTAAAGCGCAGCGCGTCGGTGCCCAGTTCGTCCATCACCACTAAGGGGTCAATCACGTTGCCTTTGGTTTTGGACATTTTCTGCCCGTGCTCGTCGCGCACCAGCCCGTGCAGGTAAACCGTGTGGAAGGGCGGCTTGCCGGTGAATTCCAGCCCCATCATGATCATGCGGGCGACCCAGAAGAAGAGGATGTCGTAGCCGGTTTCCATCACGCTGGTGGGGTAGAAGTAGCGGTAATCGGGGGTTTCTTCGGGCCAGCCTAAGGTGGAAAACGGCCACAGCCCCGAAGAGAACCAGGTATCCAGCACGTCGGGGTCCTGGGTGAGTTCCACGGGGCGGCCGTAGTGGGCTTCGGCCTGCTGGCGGGCTTCCTCTTTGTTATGGGCAACGAACACCTCGCCGTCGGGGCCGTACCACGCCGGAATGCGGTGTCCCCACCACAACTGGCGGCTGATGCACCAGTCGCGGATGTTTTCCAGCCAGTGGAAGTACACCTTCTCAAAGCGCTCGGGGATGATGCGGATTTGGCCCTCACGCACGGCCTTCAAACCGGCTTCGGCCAGCGGCTTGATTTTCACGAACCACTGGGTGGAAATCATCGGTTCAATCAGGGTGCCGCCGCGCTGGGAAACCGGCACCTGATGGACGTAATTTTCCTCTTTGAGCACCAGCCCGGCGGCGCGCATGTCTTCCCACAGCTTCTTGCGGGCTTCAAAGCGGTCAAGGCCTTTGTAGGGGCCGCCGTGCTCGTTGATGGCGGCGTCTTCGGTGAAGATGTTGATGATGGGCAGGTTGTGGCGCTGGCCGATTTCGTAGTCGTTGGGGTCGTGGCCGGGGGTGATTTTGAGCGCGCCGGTGCCGAATTCGGGGTCCACGTAGTCATCGGCAATCACCGGAATGCGGCGGCCTAACATGGGCACCACGACCTCTTTGCCCACAAAATCCGTATAGCGGTCGTCCTCGGGGTGAACGGCCACGGCAGTATCGCCCAAAATGGTTTCGGGGCGGGTGGTCGCCACGGGAATGTAGCCGCTGCCGTCGGCAAGCATGTATTTGAAGTAGTAAAGTTTGCCCTGTTGCTCGCGGTATTCCACCTCAAGGTCAGAGACCGCGGTTTTGAGTTTGGGGTCCCAGTTGATGAGGCGCGGGCCGCGGTAAATCAGACCCTTCTTCCAGAGGCGCACGAAGGCTTCCCGCACGGCGCGCGAGAGGCCGGGGTCGAGGGTGAAACGCTCGCGCGACCAGTCGCACGAAGCCCCCAGGCGGCGAATCTGCCCCACGATGCGGTCGTGGTAGCGCTCTTTCCAGGCCCAGGCGTGCTTGAGGAAGCCTTCCCGCCCCAGGGTTTTGCGGTCGATGCCTTTGGCGGCCAGGTCGCGTTCCACCATCAGTTGGGTGGCGATGCCCGCGTGGTCGGTGCCGGGCAGCCAGAGGGTCGGTTCGCCCTTCATGCGGTGGTAGCGGGTCATCAGGTCTTCCAGGGAAACGAACATCGCGTGGCCGAGGTGTAGTTCGCCGGTGACGTTGGGCGGCGGCATGGAAATCACGAAGGGCTGCTTGTGGGGGTCGTGGCCTGGGTCGTTGGGGTCGTTGGAAGGGGCAAAGTAGCCGCGGCTTTCCCAGCGGTGGTAGATTTCGCCTTCCAGTTCGCGGAAGTTGAAAGTGGGGGGAAGTTTGTATGCGGTCATGGTGGCCTCCAGAGGAAAGTGTGCCTGTATCAGGTGTCCCGGTGCACGGTGAACAGTGTGCGGTGAGCAGCGGCGCAATTCGCAATTCATCATTCGCCATTAAACAAAGCACCCCCTCCGCATGAGGACGGAAGGGGAAATCCGCGGTACCACCTCACTTCGCCGCGCCTTACGGCGGCGACGCACTCGTTACCCCAGCGGGCGGGCAGCCGATTGGGGCCGCGCGGTAACGGGCGCACCCGGGCCGGTCTAATCACCGCAAGGCGGCTTTCTTCGGCCTGCTTCTCTCGGCGACCTTCGGCAGGGCTGGGCTGCGGCGGCTTTCAGCCGGTGGCCGCATCTTTTCTGTCAGCCCGCGGACTGCTTACTCCTCCGAGAGGGAAGAAAATATAGGGCATTGAGGTTGTGCTTTAGATTATACGGGAGGGGTGAGGGGTTGTCAAGGTTCGGCAAAGAGGGGCGTTTCGTATAGCCATTTACCATGCACCGCCCGAGAGGCAAAAGCAGGATTTCGTATAGCCATTTTACCAAACCAGCTACAAAACCTTCCACCCACTACACAAAAGCCCGAAAAACCCAATTCCCCAGCAAACGCCCGCGCGCCGTAAGGCGCAGCCGCTCGCCATCGGCCGACCACATCAACAAGCCCTGCGTCACCAGCCGCTGAATGCTCTTCCCATACACCGCCATCATATCCTGGCCAAAGCGCTGTGCAAAGGCGCTCCGGGCAACGCCTTCCTCGGTAAGTCTGAGCCCCATCATCATTGTTTCCGCCATCTCGTCGGTGGGGGAGAGCAGACGCGCGTTGACCGTTGCAGGCGTGCGCGGAAAAGGCCGCGGAGAGGCAGCAGCACTCAGGCGGCGGATATAAGCCGCCGGCGTCAGCACGTTAACCGTGCGCATACCGGCTGCATAGCCATGCGCGCCTGCACCCAGCCCCAAATAAGGCTGATTTCGCCAGTACTGCAGGTTATGACGGCAGGCCATCCCCGGCCGTGCCCAGTTGGAGATTTCGTATTGCGTATAGCCTTTCTCACGAAGGCGCCGATCTGCCCACGTGTACATCTCGGCGGCAAGGTCGTCATCCGGCGCGGGCAGCAAGCCGCGCCCAACCCAATGCGCCAGCGGCGTGCCATATTCCAGCGTGAGCGCATACAGAGACAAATGCTCGGGCTTCAAAGCCAGAGCCCAATGCACCGTCTTCTGCCAGCGTTCCAATGGCTGGTGGGGAAGGCCAAAAATCAAATCCAGGTTGAGATTATCAAATCCGGCAGCCCGAGCCCAGGCCACCGCGCGGATAACCGTCCCAAAATCGTGTTCGCGTTCCAGCAGGCGCAAATCATCCGGATGTGCCGACTGAACCCCCAGACTGAGCCGGTTGATTCCCGCTTTCCACAATGCCTTCAGATAGACTTGATTTACAGTGCCGGGGTTGGCTTCCAGTGAAATTTCGGCTTCCTCCGCCAGAGCAAAGTGGCGTGCCACGGCTTCCAGAATACGCCCGATTTGTGCGGGAGAAAGCAGCGAAGGCGTGCCGCCCCCGAAATAAACCGTGTGCACGGGCAGGGCTTCCCGGGCAGAAGAAGCCACCAGAGCAATTTCGCGGCATAGTGCCTCAACATAGGCTGTCTGCAAATGCTCTTGCCCTGCATAGGTATTAAAATCGCAGTAACTGCAGCGGTGTTGACAAAAAGGCACATGGATGTACAGACTATACATAGCCCAAAGTATAACATCGGCAGGCATGGTATAATCGGCGCGCCGAATTTGGCTCAAAGGTGCTTTTATGGCAGACAAATCTGAAACCGAGACCTCAACCAAAATTTGTCCAACGTGCGGCACGCGTCTGAGCGCCAGTGCCACGCGCTGCCACATTTGTGGAACCACATTTACCCCGCAAGGGGAAGCCAAAGCCCCCCAGGCCACCCGCCGCAGCCGAATGCCGCAAATTACGCTGACTTTGCCAACGGCGCTGGGGCTTTTGGCCTTTTTCGTGGCGCTGGGAGCAGGCATGGTTTACCTGGCGCTTCGCCAGTCCAACCGCATCGTCGCGCCCACGCCGGTGCCTTCGCCCACCATAACGCTTACGCCCACGGTAACACCAACACCCTTACCGCCGACGCCCACCAATACGCCTTTGCCCACGCCCACGCCATTGGCTTACGTGGTCAAAAACGGGGATACCTGTGGCAGCATTGCACTGGCTTTCAACATTTCCATCCAAAGCATTATTCTGCAAAACAACCTTTCCTCGGCCTGCACATTGTACGTGGGTCAAAAGCTCCTCATTCCGCAGCCCACGCCCACGCCCACGCCTACACCCAAAGCAACGCTCAGCCCGGCCGACGCCACAGCCCAGGCGTGTGAAAAAATCACCTACACAGTTCAGGAAAACGACACCCTCAGTGGCATCGCGGTCAACTACAACGTGCCCATTGAAGCCATCCGGCAGTACAATGGGTTGGTCAACAACACCGTCTTTGCCGGGGAAACCCTGATCATCCCCCTGTGTATGCGGAATCCGACACCCGGGCCTACCGCCACACCCACGCCGCCGCCGCCGTATCCCGCGCCGAATTTGCTGATTCCGGTCAATGGCGCCGTATTCACCCTGGCCGACGACACGGTGGCTTTGCAATGGGCTTCAGTGGGAGAATTGCGGAACAACGAAGCCTATCAGGTAACGGTTGAAGACCTGACTGCCGACCGCGGGCGAAAGATCATCGCCTACGTAACCGATACCAAATACGTGGTGCCGGCTTCCTTCCAACCGGCCGAGCCCAAACCGCACATCTTCCGCTGGTGGGTGGTGACAGTGCGGCAGGTCGGCACCGATGATGCAGGCAATCCCATTTGGAAACCTGCCGGTGCTCAGAGTGAATCGCGCGTTTTCAGTTGGAGTGGGGCAGCGACAGGCCCCACGGCAACCCCAACACCCACGCCGTTGCCGACTTCCGGCAGCGGCGGGTAAGCCTTGCCAGGCACGCCGGCGAGCCACACCAGAGCAGGGCAGCCTGGCCCTGCAATCGGGATGCATTCCACAAAACGCCGCGCGTTTGCTTGACCATTTGAAAGCGGGCGGATATAATAACGCCCGCTTGTGATGCGCTGGTGCTGGAACTGGCAGACAGGCGTGGTTGAGGGCCACGTGCCCCTTAGGGCGTGCGGGTTCAACTCCCGCCCAGCGCACACCCAAAAACGCAGGCCGGAATGCTCCGGCCTGCGTTACGCTTTTACCGAGCGACTTCAGGCGTATCCATTCAGCCTCAGCCAAGAAAAACCGCAGATTGCGCAGATGCCGCAGAAAAAATATCCACCGATTTCGTAATTGCCTACCCAAATCGTAGCGCTGGCAATGGAGGGCGTGTTTTCACACCGCGTTTTCCTTTGGCGCCGCTGCCGCTGCGTTGCCCCCACCCCCCGTCCGTCCCCTCCCCGCATGCGGGGAGGGGAGCCAGGGGAGGGGTATGGCAAAGGCACAGCGCATCAAGACGCATGGAGAGCACCCCAGCGTAGGCAGTTACCCGATTTCGTAATTACCTGCGTGGTGGCAAAACGCCTCTGGCGGCTCACGAATCGCCTTCTTCAAAGACCAGCCGGGCAAACTCGGCCAAGGGCAAGGCTTTGTAAAGCCGATGCGGTCCGACAACGATTGTTGGGACCTGCAAAACGCCGGCTTCGCGGGCGCGGCCAAGATGCGTCAGCACTTCTACTTCCTCAATTTCCACCTCGGGGTAACGGCGCCGAAAGGCTTTGAGCATCTTTGTGGTTGGAATGCAGCGAGGGCACACCAATGACTTGTAATACACGATTTTGTGTGCAGCCATTTGGAAACTCCGGGAAAACGGGATTTTTCGTCAAAATCTGCACAAGTATAACACGCTTTTGCTTGCGATAATAGTACTTATCAAAAGCATAAAGCCCCAAAAGAAGCCAAGGCCCTCCCCCATCTGCGCAATCTGCGCAATCTGTGGTTTCTTTCTGCTGAAAAGTTTTTGCAACACCAGCGCTGCATTGGGAAGCCGCACCGGGGACTTTCTCCTTGCATTCGGCCTGCCTCCCCTCCCCTACTCCACGTAGCTGTTCAGTCGCAAGGAAATAGACCACGGATGACACGGATGGGACGCCAAGGTGGTCGCCAAGAGGACACCAAAGCCGCCAAAAATCAGTGGATGTCTTTCTGCGAAATCTGCGTAATCTGTGGTTTCTCCTTTGCGGAATCTGCGGTTTCTCTTTTTTGCCGAGGCTGAACAGTGACTACCTCAGCCGATTCACGATGGCATCTGCCAATGTCCGCGTGGACGCCGCCCCGCCCAGGTCAGGGGGCAGGATGCCCGCGGCAAGGGTTTCGGCCACGGCGTTTTCCAGGCGCCGGGCCTGGGCTTCCAGCCCCCATTGTTCCAGCAGCAGCCCTGCCGAAAGGATGGCCGCCAGAGGGTTGGCAATGCCCTGCCCGGCGATGTCGGGGGCAGAACCGTGCACCGGCTCTGCCAGCGGCGGTCCCGCGCCGATATTGACGGAGGGCGCCAGCCCCAGCCCCCCCACCAGCGCGGCGGCCAGGTCAGAGAGAATGTCGCCGTAGAGGTTGGGGGCCAGCAGCACATCCAGCCGTTCGGGGGCTTTGACGCACAACATTGCCATCGCGTCCACCAGGCGCTCTTCCACCGTGAGGCTGATTTCGGGGTGGGCTTGGGCGCTTTCTTCTAAAGCGGCGCGCGCGGTTTGGCGAAACAGGCCGTCGGTGAGGGAAAGCACATTGGCTTTGTGCACCACGGTGATGGCGGCACGAGGGGGCGTGCGGCGGCGGGCGCGGCGGCAGGCGATTTGCCAGGCAGCCTTTGCCACCCGCCGCGAGCCGTCGCGGGTCATCACCCGCCGCGCCACGGCCTTGCCTTCGCCTTCGGAGAACTCTTCGCGCACGTAGAGCCCCTCGCAGTTTTCCCGCACAATGACCATATCTATCCCCTGGCGGGAAGCCGCTACCGGCCAGGAACGCATCGTAAAAGCGAGCAATGCCCTGCTGCCGCACAAAGGCGCGGATTTCGGCGTGGTTTTGAATGCCCTGCTACCGCACAAAGGCGCGGATTTCGGCGTGGTTTTGGGCGTGGCGGGCGGTGGGGGGCGGCGCTGCATGGTCTAACGCCACGATGAGGCGCCGGGGGTACATGATCTTCTCGGCCCCCAGCCGGTCGCGGAAAATGCGTAAAATGGCGGCGGTATTGTCGTGGGAAAGCAGCCACTGAGGGGAAACGGTCACAATGTCGCCGGCCCGCAGGCGGGCTTCCCCCCGCTGCGCGGGCGAGGGCTTTTTCGGCAAAGGTCATGGGCATGGCATTTCTCTCCTACTGGGTGAAAAAGGCAGAAAAGCATCACGCGTTTAGCCCCGCACGCGCGCCGGTTCGGCTGCCGGGTCGGCAGGGTAAAGGTTTTCTACCATTTGGAAGGCATCGGCCGGGGGCTGCGTGCGCTTTTGCAGGCCGTGTTCTTCGGCGAGTTCCAGCAACACCTCCGCCGGGGAAGCCTGCGGCACCCGCTCATAGACCACTTCCTTGAAGCGTTGAGCCATGCGGCGGGCGGTTTCCTCGTCAAGGTCAAAATAGTGAACCTCGCCCAAAAAGTAGCGCACCACATTCCGGCCGGCAAGCGGCCCCAGCAGAATATCGCGCTGGTTGACGCCAAAGAGCGCCAGGGGCATGGCTTCGTAGGTGCCGCTGTGCTTGAGCACCGCGTTTTGGTGCACCCCTGCCGTGTGGGTGCGGTTGGTGAGGGTTACAGGCTCTTTGAAGGGCACCAGCATGTTGAGTTTGTCGGCCACAAGAACATTGAGGGGGTAAGAAAGGTGGATTTGATAAGGCAGCACCTGTTCGTAGGCTTCATTGAGGAAGAGGTTGAACAGCAAAGCCGTGAGCGAGGTGATGCCGGAACGCTCGCCGATGCCCAGGATGGTGGTATCTACGAACTGTGCTCCAGCCTGCACCGCGGCGAGGGCGTTGACCAGGGCAAAGCCGCGGTCGTCGTGGAAATGCACCTCCAGCGGCGTGTCGGGGTAACGTTCCCGAAAAGCCAGCACGCGGCGGCGGACCCTGTCGGGCGTGGCAACGCCCACGGTGTCGGGCATGCCCAGGCGGTGGACGAAGGGAATGATGTCATCGTAAACGCGGAAGAGGTCTTCCAAAGGCGTGCGGAAGGCGTCTTCGCCGCTGAAGCGCAGCCACAGGTGAGGGTAGTTGCGGTGCAGGTCTTCCAGCAAGGAGCGCACGCGGCGGGCGATTTCCTCTAACCCTTTGCCGTGGTTGTAGCGCTGGGAAACCTGCGAGGTGCCCATGTAGATGTGCAGGCCGTCAAACCCGGCCTCAATGGCGGTTTCAACATCGCGGGGGTGCGCCCGCACATGGGCAACGAGGAAGGCGCGGCCGTGCTACGGGGCGAGTTCATCGCGCAGGGCTTTCAGGTGCTGAAAATCTTCCGCCTCGCCGGGGCTGACCACGGGGGCGAACATTTCCACAAATTTGACGCCGTAAAGGATGAGCGCCCGCAGGATATCCTGTTTGTCCTGCCGCGAAAAGTAGTATTTGCCGTAATCGTGCAAGAGGGGCGATTGCTGGCCTTCCCGCAGGGTGGTGTCCACGATTTCCAGGGGACGCTGGATATAAGATTGAATGCTCATAAAATTCTCCTTGCCAAAAGGCGGGCCGGGGAAAGCGGCGGGGAGCCGCCGAATGAACAAAAAGCCCCCCGACCGTCGGCCGGGGGGCAAAGATAAACTCGGGGGAGGCTGTTCAGGCACCAAACGCCGAAGGCCCGCCTGCCGGTCGGTGGCGGTGGGTCATGCGAGCCTTCTTCTGCTTCAGACCCCAGATGGGGAAAACGGTGTCATCAGTAGCCATGTTCAATACTCCGTGGCAGTAAGTGTAGCCCTCTTTGGCAAAATGTCAACCCCTGCCGCGTAAAAATGGCGTAAAAAAGTATCTGTTCAGCCCAGGTAAGGAGAAACCACAGATTCCACAGATTCGCACCGATTACAACCCCAGAAAGCACAGAAGCGTCGCAGAAAACACAGAAGTTTACTTTGCGTTTGTTCTCTTTGCGCTCTTAGCGTTACGCCGTTGTAACCTTTAGGTCTCCTGTGTGCATTAGGGAAGCCCTGCACGGCCCCCGGGCCAGCGAGCCCCCCCCTTGCCTCACACGCCAACCTGCTCTATACTGGGGGCAACCCGCCACCCCGGAGGGGTGCCATGCCATCCCTTCAGCCGCAAACCTTGCTCAAATTCCTCACCGCCCTGCTCAAGCACCAGGCCAAAACCTGGCTGGGGGAAAGCGCCGCCGGTCTGCTGGCCGACACGGTGATTGACGAGGAATTGCAAACCCGCCTGGACGCTTGGCTGCAGCGCGAAGCGACCGCCCGCCGCCTGCTGGAAGCCGCCGAACAGGCGCGCCGCTGGCTGCAAGCCCCGGCCCACTGCCCCGACGAAGACCTGCGCCAACTCTTCCACAGCCTGGACTTCGGCACCCTGCCCGCCGTGGGAGGCCGACTTCGCCCGCACCCTGCCCGCCCTGCCGCCGGAAAAGCGGGCCGCGGGCGCCCGCCTGGTGACCGAGGCCCTGCTGCGCGCCGTGAGCACCCTGCGCGACTTCGCCCTGCCGGTGATCGCCCAGACCGGCCTGACCATCCTGGCCGAGCAGCGCGCCGAATTCGCCGCCGTGCAGCGCAAACTGGACGCCATCCTGGAGGCGCTGGCGGTCAACCCCGAAGCCGCCGACCTGGAGGCGCTGGCCGAGGCTGCCCGCGCGGGGCAGATCATCGTCCACGGCGATGTGAAGGACAGCGTGCTGCTCATCGGCGCCCACAACACCGTGACCCTCGGCCCCCGGCAGGCGGAGGCCTTGCAGCCGCGCCTCACCCTGCCCGGCGCGCTGCCCCCCGGCTCGCGCCTGCCCCTGCCGCGCAACGCGCTGTTTACGGGGCGGGCTCAAGACCTCCGAAGTCTCCAAGACTTCGGAGGTCTGGGCGGAGGTCTGGGTGGAGCCCCCGCCATCGCCATCACCGGCATCGGCGGCGTGGGCAAGACCCAACTGGCCGTGGAGTTCGCCTACCGCTACGGCTACCGCTTCCGGGGCGTGCACTGGCTGGATTTGCGCGACCCGGCGCTGTTTGATGAGCAGGTGGCCGCCTGCGGCGCGGCCATGGGCCTGCCCCGCGCCCCCGAGGAAGACCTGGCCGCCTACGCGGCGCGCGTGATCGCGGCCTGGAAGGCCGACGGCCCGCGGCTGATTATCTTAGACAACCTGGAAGACCCGACCGCGGCCC
>JALUXH010000176.1 GCA_027019065.1 Anaerolineales bacterium | reverse complement strand
AGGCAGTTACGTTTTCTGTGCCCATCTGTGAAATCTGTGGATTCCCTGCCAGGGCTGAGCAGTTACCGGAAAACACAGATTTTTTCTTTGCGTTCTTTGCCCTCTCTGCGCCTTCGCGTTACTTCCGCCGCCGATTCTCCCAGGGCTGAACAGTTACCCCATGCCGTATAATGAAAACAACCGGAGCGCCCAAAGTCTGCTGCTCCTGGATTTCGCCCGCCGTTTCGGAAGCGGCTTCCTCTTTTGGCTGCCGACCCATGCGCCTGATTCTGACCCACGAACAAGCCGATTTTGACGCCATCGCCTCCCTGCTGGCCGCCCGCCTGCTGGATGAGCGCGCCATCGCCGCGCTGCCCGTGCGCGCCAACCGCAACGTCCGCGGCTTCCTCGCCCTCTACGGCGCCGACCTGCCCTTCACCCCCTGGCACGACCTGCCCCGCGAGCCAATTGAGCACATTACCCTTGTGGATACCCAAACCCTGCCTTCCGTGCGCGGGCTTTCCCCAAAAACGCCGGTGCAGGTCATCGACCACCACCCCCGCCGCTCCGACCTCCCCGGCCACTGGCGCGTCCACACCGAGCCGATGGGCGCCACCACCACCCTTCTGCTGGAAGCCCTCCAGGAGCGCCGCCCCAACCTCACGCCCATCCAGGCCACCCTGCTGCTGCTGGGCATCTACGAAGACACCGGCAGCCTGAGTTACGAGGAAACCACCCCGCGCGATGTACGCGCCGCGGCCTACCTGCTGGAACAGGGTGCTTCGCTGCGCCTGGCGCACGAATTCCTCAACCCGCCCCTCACGCCCCAGCAGCAGATGGTCTACGACATCCTGCTCGCCAACGCCGAAATCCGCAACATCCACGAGGCAGCCATTGCGGTGGCGCACGCGGAGGTGGAAGGGCTGACCGATGCCATCTCGCCGCTGGCGCACAAACTGGCCGAAATGCTGGCGCCCGATGCGCTCTTCGTGCTCGTCAGCGTGGCGGCAGGGGTGCAGATGGTGGCCCGCGCCAGCGGCGACCGGGTGGACCTGCCCGCCATCGTGGCGCACTTTGGCGGCGGGGGGCATCGCCGCGCCGCTGCGGCGCTGGTCAAAGGCGCCACCGTGGAAGACGTTCGCACCCGCCTGTGGGAAATCATCCCCCGCCATGTGCGCCCGCCCCTCACCGTGGGCGACATCATGTCCCGCCGCCCGCAGGTGCTTTCCCCCGACACACCCCTTGAGGAAGCCGACCGCCTGATGCGCACTTTTGGCTATGAAGGCTACCCGGTGGTGGAAAACGGCCGCGTCGTCGGCCTGCTTACCCGCCGCGCCGTGGACCGCGCCCTCGGCCACGGCCTGCACCTGCCCGTTGGGCGGGTGATGGAAGCCGGCGAAGTGACCGTCCGCCCGCAAGATTCGGTCGGCCACCTGCAGCAACGCATGACCGACACCGGCTGGGGGCAGATTCCCGTGGTGGACGAAGACGGAGAAATCATCGGCATTGTCACCCGTACCGACCTCATCAAGACCCTCGCGCCGCGCCCCCGCCGCCCGGGCCTGCACAACCTGGCCGCCCGCCTGGAAAGCGCCCTGCCGCCTGCCCGCCTGGCCCTCATCAAAGCCGTTGCCGCCGAAGCCGAGGCCCAGCACCAGGCGCTTTACATCGTCGGCGGCTTCGTGCGCGACCTGCTGCTGGAACGCCCCAGCCTGGATTTCGACCTCGTGGTGGAAGGCAACGCCATTGCCCTCGCCCACGCC
>JALUXH010000175.1 GCA_027019065.1 Anaerolineales bacterium | reverse complement strand
AAAGAGCACCTGGCGTTAGTGATGGGCGATGTGGCCGGGGAAAACGTCCTGGTGCGCATCCATTCGGAATGCTTCACCGGCGATGTCCTCGGCTCGCGGCGCTGCGATTGCGGCGAGCAGTTGCACCTCGCGATGGAACGCATTGCCGCCGAGGGACGCGGCGTGGTGGTCTATCTGCGGCAGGAAGGCCGCGGCATCGGGCTTCTGGAAAAGTTGAAGGCGTACAACCTGCAAGACCAGGGCTATGACACGGTGGAAGCCAACCTGATTTTGGGGCATCAGGCCGACGAGCGGGAATACGACGTCGGCGTGGCAATTCTGCGCGATTTGGGTGTAAAATCCGTGCGCCTGCTGACCAACAACCCCCAGAAAATAGAATCCCTGGAAGCCCTGGGCATGCCCGTTGCCGAGCGCGTGCCGGTGGTAGCCACAGTACACGAAGACAACCGCGCCTACCTGGAAACCAAAGCCCGCCGGATGCGCCACCTGCTGACTTTCGGCCATCGGGCGCTCCATAAAAAAGAGAGCTGACCGCCGATGAACGCCCTTCCCGACCCGGTGGAAGAAATCCGAACCGCTGCGGAAACCGCCTGCGCCCGCGGGCGTCCGCTGGTCACGCTGACCTACGCGCAAAGCCTGGACGGCAGCATCAGCCATCGGGCCGACGCCCCCCTGGCGCTCAGTGGCCCGGAAACCAAACTGCTCACCCACCGCCTGCGGGCAGCCCACGGCGCGATTCTGGTGGGCGTGGGCACGGTGCTGGCCGACGACCCGAAGTTGACGGCGCGGCGGGTGGGCGGGCCGCACCCCCTCCCCGTGGTGCTGGATTCGCACCTGCGCACGCCGCCCACGGCGCGGGTGCTGCGCCATCCGCGGGGGTGCGTGATCGCCGCCGCCGAAGACGCGCCGCCGGAGAACGAAGCGGCGCTGCGAGCGCAGGGCGCCGAGGTGGTGCGCCTGCCTCACAGCGCCGAGGGCGTTTCCCTCCCCGCTTTATTATCATGGCTATACGAAACAACGGTGTGCAGCCTGATGGTGGAAGGCGGGCGGCGGGTGCTCACCGCCTTCCTGAAAGCCGGGCTGGCGGACTGGGCGCTGCTGACCATCGTGCCCTACTTCGTCGGCGGCGTACCCGCCATCGGCCCCCTGCCCGCCCGCGTGCCCCAGCCGGAAAGCGTGGAAGCCTTCCCCGGCCTGACCCCCGATTGGCAGATGATGCGCCTGGGGCGCGATCTGGTGGTGTGGGGAAGAGTTAGCAGTTAGCCGTTAGCAGTTAGCAGTTAGCAGTTAGCAGTTAGCAGTTAGCGGTTAGCGGTTAGCGGTTAGCGGGTGGCAGTTAGCAAGTG
Organism: Anaerolineales bacterium; assembly: GCA_027019065.1. Taxonomy (GTDB): domain Bacteria; phylum Chloroflexota; class Anaerolineae; order Anaerolineales; family DRMV01; genus DRMV01. The sequence goes on along the minus strand of JALUXH010000175.1, from coordinate 8,914 downwards.
ACTGCCCCGCCGCTCCGCTGACCCGCTGATTCGCTGACCCGCTGATCCGCCGCTCATTTGATTGCCTATGCGAAACACAGCCCTCTATTTCACCGCCCCCCGCCGGGTAGAACAACGCACCGAACCCTGCCCCGCCCCCGGCCCAGGCCAGGTGCGCGTGCGAACCCTGATCTCGGCCATCAGCCCCGGCACCGAGATGCTCATCTACCGCGGGCAGATGCCCCAGGCGCTGGCCGCCGACGAAACGCTGGAAGCCCTCGCCGGCGCGCTGGCTTACCCCCTCAAGTATGGCTACGCCGTCGCAGGCCGGGTGACCGACCTGGGCGCCGGGGTGGACGCCGCGTGGCAGGGGCGGCTGGTCTTCGCCTTCCAGCCCCACCAGACCTGCTTTGTTGCCTCGGTAGAAAGCCTGCTCCCCGTGCCGGAGGGCGTGCCGCCGGAGCGCGCCGCCTTCCTGCCCAACATGGAGACCGCGGTCAACTTCCTGCTTGATGGCGCGCCGCGCATCGGCGAAAAAGCCGCCGTGCTGGGGCAAGGAGTGGTCGGCCTGCTCACCACGGCGCTGCTGGCGCAATTCCCCCTGACGGCGTTGGTGGTTTACGACCGCTACCCCCTGCGGCGGGAAACCGCTCGCCGCCTCGGCGCGACGGCAGCCCTGGATCCCGCCGCGCCCGATGCCCTGGAAGCCGCCCGCGAAGCCCTGGGCGCCCGCGACCTCTACGACGGCGCCGACCTGACCTACGAAGTCAGCGGCAACCCCCAGGCGCTGGAACTGGCGCTGGAACTCACCGGCTTTGCCGGGCGGGTGGTTATCGGCTCGTGGTACGGCACCAAACGCGCCCCGCTGGACCTGGGCGGACGCTTTCACCGCAGCCGCATCCGCCTGCTGGCAAGCCAGGTGAGCACCCTCGCGCCGGAACACACGGGCCGCTGGAGCAAAGCCCGCCGCCTGAGCGTGGCCTGGGACATGCTGCGCGCCTTCCCCGCCGAGGAACTGATCACCCACCGCTTCCCCTTCGCCCAGGCCGCCGAGGCCTACCGCCTGCTGGATGAGCGACCTGAGGAAGCAATCCAGGTAATCTTCACTTATGCATGAGTGAATTGCGAATAGCGAATTGCGAATTGCGCCCCAATAACTGCACGACCTTACGACTTTACGACCTCCCGACTTCACGACTTCACGACCACCCCCACCAATCCACCAAGCAACCAGGTAACCAACTCCCAACTCACGAGGCAACCCATGTACCAACTCACCGTCATCCGCGACTTTATCGCTCAACACTATCTCATCGGCGGCGACTGGGGGGCGGAAAACCAGCCCCACAGCCACCATTACCGCGCCGAAGTGCAACTGGAAGGCGAAAGCCTTGACCAGCACGGCTATCTTGTGGACATTGTGGCCGTGGAAGCCGCGCTGGAGCGCCTCATCGCCCGCTACCGCGACCACCTGCTCAATGACCTGCCCGAATTCGCCGGCCTGAACCCCAGCCTGGAGCACTTTGCCCGCATCTTCGCCCAGGCCCTGGCACCGGAGATCGCCGCGCCCAACCTGACCCGCCTCACCGTCCGTCTGTGGGAGCACGAAACTGCCTGGGCGGCGTACACGGTGGACTTATGACCCCCCACGACTTTCCCGACTCCCGCGACTTCCCTGACGCCTCCAACTCCCCCGACTTCTCCGACTTCCCCCGCTACCTCGCCGCCAAGCGCACGGTAGATGACCGCGCCCTGAACCGCCCGGTGTGGCAGGCTTTCCGTGACTGCCTGCCCGCCCACCGCCCCTTGCGGGTGCTGGAAGTCGGCGGTGGCATCGGCACCATGGTGGAACGCCTCGCCGCCTGGGGCCTCACCAACGCGCCAGTGCACTACACCCTGCTGGACGCCGACCCGGCCAACATCGCCGCGGCCCAGGAGCGCCTGGCCGCCCCGCCGTCCCCCTTCCGGGTGGAATGCGTGGCCGCCGACATGCTCACCTTCGCTACCAGCCAGCCGCCCGACGCCCCCCGCTGGGATGCCCTCATCGCCCACGCCGTGCTGGACCTGGTGGATTTGCACCGCGCCCTGCCGCCGCTGCTGGCTCTGCTGCGCCCCGGCGGGTGCTTCTGGTTCACCCTGAACTTTGACGGCGACACCATCTTCGCCCCCGAAATCGCCCCCGCCTACGAAGACCACCTCATGGCCCGCTACCACCGCACCATGGACGAGCGCCGGGTGAACGGCCAACCCGCCGGAAGCAGCCGCACAGGCCGCCGCCTGCTCACCCTGCTGCCCCGCCTGGGCGCCGAAATCCTGGCCGCCGGGGCCTCGGACTGGGTGGTCTTCCCCCGCCATGGGGCTTACCCCGGCGACGAAGCCTACTTCCTGCACTTCATCGTCGCCACCGTGCAGCGCGCCCTGCAGGAGGACCCCGCCGTGGACGCCCAGCGCCTGGCCGCCTGGGCCGCCCAACGCCACACCCAAATCCGGGCCGGCGAACTGGTGTACATCGCCCACCAGCTGGATATTGCAGGACGCACCTGACGCCGACCAGCTGCTCAGCCACGGCGGAGAGAAACCACAGATTTCGTAACTGCTCAGCCCAAGCAGGGAAAACCACAGATTCCACAGATTTCGCAGAAAAACATCCACCGATTTCACAGATAGCACAGATTGGATGAAAAACGCGGAAAAGCATCATACTTCCTCCCATTGCTTGGCGCCCTTTGGGCGGCCTTGTCGTCCTAAAAACCCGTGAGCATCCGTGTCATCCGTGCTCTATTTCCACCGGCCGAGCAGTTACAAGAAAACACAGAAATGCCCTCTGCGCCTTTGCCTTCTTTGCGCCCTCTGCGCCTTTGCCTTCTTTGCGCCCTCTGCGCCTTTGCCTTCTTTGCGCCCTCTGCGCCTTTGCCTTCTTTGCGCCCTTTGCGCCTTTGCCTTCTTTGCGCTCTTTGCGCCTTTGCCTTCTTTGCGCTCTTTGCGCCTTTGCCTTCTTTGCGCCCTCTGCGCCTTTGCCTTCTTTGCGCCCTCTGCGCCTTTGCCTTCTTTGCGCCCTTTGCGCCTTTGCCTTCTTTGCGCTCTTTGCGCCTTTGCCTTCTTTGCGCTCTTTGCGTTAACACTCTGACACCGGAACCTCCATGCACTTCGGCCTGATCATCTACGGCTCGCTGAGCACCCTCTCCGGCGGCTACCTCTACGACCGCCTGCTGGTGCGCCACCTGGAAACCCACGGCCACCGCGTCACCGTGGTTTCCCTGCCCTGGCGGAACTACCTGCGCCATCTGGGGGACAACCTGAACCCCCGGGTGCTGCACCGCCTGCGGGATCCGGGGGTTGACCTCTGGATCCAGGACGAACTCAACCACCCTTCATTTTTTCTGCTCAACCGCCGCCTGCGGGAAGCCTCCCCCGCACCCATCGTCAGCCTGGTGCACCACCTGCGCAGCGACGAGCGCCACCCGCGCCCGCTGCTCTCCCTCTATCGCGCCGTGGAGCGGGCCTACCTGCGCAGCGTGGACGCCTTCATCTTCAACAGCCGCACCACCCAGGCCGCGGTCGCCAGCCTGCGGGGCGAACCGCTGCCGCCCCATATCGTGGCCTACCCCGGCGGCGACCGCCTGCACCCCCACGCCGAGGCCGCCTTCATCCGCTCCCGCGCCCACGAGCCCGGCCCCCTGCGCGTCCTCTTCTTAGGCAACCTCATCCCGCGGAAAGGGCTGCACGTGCTGCTGCAGGCGCTGGCCCGCCTGAGGCCCGCCGAAGCCGTGCTGGACGTGGTGGGCGGCGAAACCTTTGCCCCGGCCTACGCCCGCCGGATGCGCCGCCTGGCCCAGGAGCCCGCCCTGCGCGGCCGGGTGCGCTTCCACGGGCGGCAGGACGACGAGCCCCTGCGCCGCCTGCTGCGGCAGGCCCAGGTGCTGGCCGTGCCCTCGCAATACGAAGGCTTCGGCATCGTCTATCTGGAAGGCATGGGCTTCGGCCTGCCCGTGCTCGCCGGGGAGCGCGGCGCGGCGTGGGAATTCGTGACGCCGGGGGAAAACGGCTTCCTGCTGCCCGCCGCGGACGACACCGCCGTGGCGCAACTGGCCACCCACCTGCGCCACCTGCACCGCCACCGCGACGCCCTGGCCGCCATGGGCCTCGCCGCCCGCAGGCGCTATGAGCAGCACCCCACCTGGGAAGAAAGCCTGGCGCGCATTGGCGGCTTCCTGGAAGGCCTGCACCGCGAGGCCACACCTGCTATTTTCCCGTGAAAGGAGTTGCCCTTGTTCACCCTTTACCCCGCCATTGACCTGCACCGCGGGCAGGTGGTGCGCCTGCAGCAAGGCGACCTTGCCCGCCAAACGGTTTACGCCAGCGACCCTGCCGCCATCGCCCGCCGCTGGCTGCGTGAAGGCGCGCGCTGGCTGCACGTCGTCAACCTGGATGGCGCTTTTGGGCAGCGCGACGCGGCCAACCGTGCCGCGCTGCAAGCCATTCTGCAGGAAGCCGCCGCGCGGGGCGCCCGCGTCCAGTTCGGCGGCGGCCTGCGCAGCCTGGACGCCGCAGGCGAGGCCCTGCGGTCGGGCGTCAGCCGGGTGGTGCTGGGCACTTTAGCCGCCCGCCAGCCTGAAGCCGTGGCCGAAGCCCTGCGCCGTTGGGGGCCGGAACGCATCGCCGTGGGCATCGACGCCCGCGAGGGGCGCGTGCAGGTGAGCGGCTGGGCCGAAGCCACCGACCTGGAAGCCGCCACCTTCGCCCGCCGCCTGGCCGCGCTGGGGCTGCGCACCGTGATTTTCACCGACATCGCCCGCGACGGCCTGCAAACCGGCCTGGCGCTGGAAGCCACCGCCGCCCTGCAAGCCGCCAGCGGCCTGGAAGTCATCGCCTCGGGCGGCGTGGCATCGTTGGACGACCTGCGGGCCGCCAAAGCCGCCGGGCTGGCAGGCGCCATCGTGGGGCGGGCGCTCTACGAAGGGGCGTTGACCGTGGCCGAGGCGCTTCAGGCGCTGACCTGACCCCCCTCTTTCGCCGACGCCAGGCCGGTCAGCCTCTCACTGACTTCCCAAAGACGCCGCGCCAGGGCATCGTCGCGCGCCGCTTCCGAAGGCATCACCGGCTTGCGCTTGACGAAATACTTGCCGCTCACCCCCGCAACTTCGGGGGAAGTCGCCAGGTAAAGGAGCGTGTCTGCGCCTTCTTCGGGCGTCAGCGCAAAACGGGCCATGCCCCACTGCGCCAGCCGGTCAACGGGGGCAAAGCCCGCCTTCCAGATGCCCGTAGCCACCACCCCGGGGTGCAGCGCGTTGACCGTAAGCGCCGTTCCGGCTTCCCGCCGCGCCAGTTCACGCGTAAAAAGGATGTTCGCCAGTTTGGAGCGCGCATAAGCCTTCATGCCCGAATAACCGCGGGAAAATGCCAGGTCTTCCAGATCAAGCACGGCCGACCGATGCGCCACCGAAGAAACATTGACCACCCGCGCCGCAGGAGCAGCCCGCAGCCTCTCCAGCAACAGGTTGGTCAGCAAAAAAGCGGCCAGGTGATTGACCAAAAAGGTCTTTTCCACGCCGTAGGGGGTCATCTCGCGGCGGAGGAAAAAGGCGCCGGCGTTATTGACCAGCACATCCAGATGCTCAAAGCGCTCATGCACCGCCGCAGCCAGCCGCCGCACCTGCTCCAGGTCGGCAAAATCTGCCAGGAAGGCTTCTACGCGCGCATTGCCGCTTTCCGCACGAATTTTCGCCGCCACCCGCTCGGTTTTGGCTGGATTGCGCCCCACCACGGCAACCTCCGCACCCAGCGCCGCCAATGCCGAAGCCGCCGCCAGGCCAATGCCGGAAGTTGCACCGGTCACCAGGCAAATTTTGCCATCCATTCGGGGGAAATCGTTCATGGGCACCTCTCCCAGGCGCTCACGCCGCCGCGTTCAGGGCTTCCCGCAAAGCAGGTAAAACGGCCTCGGCGGCTTCGCGCCCCAAAGCAATGAGTTCTTCCGCATGGTCATATCCCGAAATCACGGTGATTTGCGGGGGGATGGGCGGCTTGAGGAAAAAGTCGGGCGGGTATTTTTCAAACCGCTCCACACTGTGGGCGCGAATCACCAGGTTGAGCGCATCGCCCAGGTTGGCGATAATGCCGCCAAAAGTGCTCGCGATCAGCCGTTTGCGGGCCAGGTACTGCCAGAACGACGCGGTGTTGTCGGAATACACATCCACGCCGATCACCACGTCCGCGCCCATCTGCCGCACCACATCCACCGGCAGGTTGTTCAGCAGGCCGCCGTCCACCAGGCGCATGCCGTCGCGTTCCACCGGTGCCAGCAGGCCCGGGATCGACACGGTGGCGCGCACCGCCGAAGCCAGGCAGCCTTCCGTAAGGCGCACTTCCCGCCCGGCGTTCAAATCGGTGGCCATCAGCGTCAGCGGAACGCGCAAATCGGCGAAGGTCTTGCGGCCCAACACGCTGCGCACCCACGCCTCTATCTGGTCGCCGCGGATCATCCCCTGCCGATTGCGCCCCAAATCGACAAACCGCCACAAAGAGCGCAGGCGCAGGCCGTGCGTGCGCGCCATTTCGGCCATCTCGGCGGGGGAAAGCCCCGCCGCATAACCGGCAGCAATCATGCCGCCCATGCTGGTGCCGGCGAGGAAATCCACCGCCAGCCCTGCCTCGTCAAGCACTTGCAACACGCCAAGATGCACCAGGCCGCGTGCCCCGCCGCCGCTCAACGCCACGCCCAACCGCTTGCGTTCGGTCTCTGCCATCACTGCCTCCTGAAAAACATCCGGCGCAATTATACCGCCCCTCCCCTTGCCTTCCCGCACCACCCGCGGTAAAATCATACCGACCGGTCGGTATGATTTTAAGCGTCCCCCTTCTCGGAGCCCGCCATGCCCAAACAAGCCCGCAGTGAAGCCACCCGCCGCGCCCTGCTGGAAGCCGCCGAGCGCCTGTTCGCCGCCCGCGGCTACCTCGCCGTGAGCGTGGACGAAATTTGCCGCGCCGCCGGTGTGAGCAAAGGCGCGTTTTACCACCATTTCGCCTCCAAGCAGGCGGTTTTCCTCGCCCTGCTGGAAGCCTGGCTGCGGCGGCTGCAAAGCGCGCTGGAAGCCGAGCGCGCCGCGACGCCTTCCCTGCCGGAAGCCCTGCAGGCCATGAGCCGCCAACTGGCGCCCATTTGGGAAGAAGGCCGCGCCCGGTGGCCGCTGCTGCTGGATTTCTGGAGCCAGGCCGTCCGCGACCCCGCCGTATGGCAGGCCACCGTCGCCCCCTACCGCCGCTTTGAGCACCTGTTCGCCGAATGGCTGGGCGAAGCCGCCCAACAGGGCGCGCCCCTGAACACCGACCCGCTCACCGCCGCCCGCGTGCTGCTCGCCTTTGCCACGGGCGTGCTGCTGCAAGGGCTGCTGCTGCCCGCCGATGCCGATTGGCCGCAGGTGGCGCAGCAGGGTGTGCTGACCATTCTGCAGGGGTGGGGGATGCAGGGATAGCGATTAGCGATTGGCGATTAGCGAAAGGAGTTCAAAATGAAAGTGCTCGTTACCGGTGCGATGGGGAACATTGGGCAGGCGGCGGTGGAAGCCCTGCTCGCCCACGGCCACCGCGTCACCACCTTTGACGCCCTCACCCGCCGCAACCGCCGCGCCGCCCGCCGCTTCCGCCGCGATGCCCGCCTGCTCTGGGGCGACATCCGCGACCCGCAGGCTGTTGCCGCCGCGGTGGAAGAGCAGGATGCGGTCGTGCACCTCGCCTTCGTCATCCCGCGGCTTTCGGCCACGGGGAAGGGCAGTGAAGAAGCCCCCGAATGGGCGCGGGAAGTCAACGTCGGCGGCACCCGCAACCTCATTGCGGCAATGGAAGCCCAGCCCCGCCCGCCGCGGCTGCTGTTCACCTCCTCCCTGCACATCTACGGCCCCACCCAGCACCTCGCCCCGCCCCGCCGGGTGGACGAAAAGCCCAACCCCATGGAGCACTATTCCCGCCACAAGGTGGAAGCCGAAGCGCTGGTGCGTGCTTCTTCGCTGCAGTGGGTCATCTTCCGTTTGGCGGCGGCGCTGCCGGTAAGCCTGATTTTAGACACGGGGATGTTTGATGTCCCCCTCAACAACCGCATTGAGTTCGTGCACCGCAAGGATGTGGCTCAGGCCATTGCCCACGCGGTGGTCAGCGATGCGGTGTGGGGCAAAACGCTGCACATCGGCGGCGGCCCGCGCTGCCGGTTCCGCTACCGGGAAGTTGCCGCCCGCATTCTGGAAACCGTGGGCATCGGCATGCTGCCCGAAGCCGCGTTCAGCCGCGAACCCTACCCTGTGGACTGGCTGGATACCGAGGAAAGCGAGCGCCTGCTGCGCTTCCAGCAGCGCACGTTGGACGATTACCTGGAAGATCTGCGGCAGCTGATGGGCTGGCGGCTGCCGCTGGTGCGGCTGCTCCGCCCGTGGGTGCGGTGGTATCTGCTCCGCCGCTCGCCTCACATCAGCCGCCGGGCCGCGTGGCGGCTGGCATGGCAGGCGGGGTAACGCTTTCCGGCCTCGCAAAAAACAAAAGCAGGGCGGGATGGCATCCCGCCCTGCTTTTTACACAGCGGTGATTGGAAGACAACAATTTCAGCCCATGCAGTCATTGACCATTTGCTTTTTCGCCCTCACCTATCCCCCTTCGCGGCGGCTCAGCCCCCTTTCCTCTCCCAGTGGGAGAGGAAAGGGGGCGCGCAGCGGGGGTAAGGTGAGGGCGTTCAGACCATGGGGCCACTCCATTGCATAACGTGAGTTACGAGAGATCTTTTACGCCCGATGCTTGAGCGCAGCCTGCGCCGCCGCGAGGCGGGCCACCGGCACGCGGAAGGGCGAGCAACTCACATAGTTCTGGCCGATGAGGTGGCAGAACTCAATGGTGTCGGGGTCGCCGCCGTGTTCGCCGCAGATGCCGACTTCCAGTTCGGGGCGGGTGCTGC
>JALUXH010000174.1 GCA_027019065.1 Anaerolineales bacterium | reverse complement strand
TCGTGCGCCAGTGCCGCGCCCGTTGCCCCGCCGCCGATGATGACCACATGAATTTTTTGCATGAGGGCGTGCTCCGTAAAAGCAACCACAGATGCCGCAGAGCGGGGAATCAACCACAGATTTCACAGATTAGCACAGAAAACATAGAAGTGGAACGCAAAGGCGCAGAGAAAGCAAAGAACGCAAAGAGAAAAATTTCGTAACTGTCTACGCCGTGGTGCTCTCCATAGATCTTGATGCACTGCGCCTTTGTCATACCCCTCCCCTGGCTCCCCTCCCCGCATGCGGGGAGGGGACGGGGGTGGGGTCAACGCAGCAACGGCGGTGCCAAAGAAAAACGCGGTGAGAACACATGCCCGGGGTTGCCATCGCCGCGATCTGGGTAGGTAATTACAAAATTTCTGTGTTCTCTGTAAAATTCTGTGTATTCTGTGGTTTCCAAATCGCCTGTGAAGGCTTCCCTGCGGCTCTGCGGCAATCTGCGGCCTTTAAATCCTACTCAACCCAGTTGAAGGTGCGTTCCACAGCCTTGAGCCACCCCTTGTAGAGGCGGGCGCGCTCGTCGGCGTCCATCTTGGGTTCCCAGGTGTGATCCACCTGCCAGTTGGCGCGCAGGTCATCCAGGTTGTTCCAGAAGCCCACGGCCAGACCGGCAGCGTAAGAAGCGCCGAGGGAAGTGGTTTCGGCCACCTTGGGGCGCACCACGGGCACACCTAAGATGTCGGCCTGGAACTGCATGAGCAGTTCATTGTAAACCATGCCGCCGTCCACTTTCAAGGCTTTCAGGTCCACGCCGGAATCCTTGTTCATCGCGTCCAGCACTTCGCGGGTCTGGAAAGCGGTGGCTTCCAGCGCGGCGCGGCAGATGTGGCCTTTTTTGATGTAGCGCGTCAGGCCCACAATGACGCCTCGGGCGTCGGAGCGCCAGTAAGGTGCGAACAACCCCGAGAAAGCCGGCACGAAGTAAATGCCGCCGTTGTCTTCCACAGTGCGGGCGCAGGGCTCAATGTCGGCCGATTTCTTGAAGAATTCCAGGTTGTCGCGCAGCCACTGCACTAACGCGCCGGTGATGGCAATGGAGCCTTCCAGAGCGTAGTGGGCAGGCTGGTCGCCGAACTTGTAGGCCAGCGTGGTGAGCAGGCCGCTCTTGCTCTGGATGGGGTCGGTGCCGGTGTTGAGGAGCATGAAGCAGCCGGTGCCGTAGGTGTTCTTGGCTTCGCCCACGTCGTAGCAGGTCTGGCCCACCAGGGCGGCCTGCTGGTCGCCGAGGTCGCCCGCAACGGGAATTTCCATGCCGAAGGGGCCGTCTTTGGCCGTCATACCGTAGACCGCGCTGGAGGGCTTGATTTCCGGCAGCATCTGGCGGGGGATGCCGAGGATGCCGAGGATTTCGTCGTCCCAATCCAGCGTTTTGAGATCCATGAGCATGGTGCGGCTGGCGTTGGTGACATCGGTGATGTGCACACCGCCGTTGGGGCCGCCGGTCAGCCACCAGATTTCCCAGGTGTCGATGTTGCCGAAGAGGGCATCGCCTTTTTCAGCGGCTTCACGCACACCGGGGACGTTCTCCAAAATCCACTTGATTTTGGGGCCTGAGAAGTAGGTCGCCAGGGGAAGGCCGACCTTGGGGCGGAAACGGTCCTGACCGCCATCTTTGGCAAGGGTGTCGCAGATCTCTTTGGTGCGGGTGTCTTGCCAGACAATGGCGTTGTAGAAAGGCTTGCCGGTTTGGCGATCCCACACAATGGTGGTTTCCCGCTGGTTGGTGACGCCGATGGCAGCCAGTTCGGAAGGGTCAACGCCTGCTTTTTCCAGCGCGCCTTTGATGACCTGCTGGGTGCGTTCCCAGATTTCCAGGGGGTCGTGTTCTACCCAGCCGGGCTTGGGGTAAATCTGCTCGTGTTCCAGTTGGTGGAGGCCCACCACCTGGCCGGAATGGTCGAAAATCATAAAGCGGGTACTGGTCGTGCCCTGGTCTACTGCACCAACATATTTCCTGGCCATCTCAACACTCCTTCCGTACTCAGGCGTCCGCGCCGTTCCAGACGTCGGCGGCGGACTTGAAGAGCAGATAGGTAGAGGTCGCGCCGGGGTCCTGATGACCGGCGCTGCGCTCGCCCAGGTAACTGGCACGCCCCTTGCGGGCGACGAGGGGGATGGTGGCCGTCATGCCCTCTTCGGCTGCAGCCGTGGCCTTTGCCAGCGCGGCGTGCAGGTCTTCGCCGGCTTCCACAGCCTGACGCAGGGCCTCTACGGCCGGGGTCAACGCGTCGACCATCGTTTTGTCGCCCGGTTCGGCTTTGCCGCGTTGTTTGACGCCTTCCAGCGCGGCGGTGAACATTTTGAGCACGTCTTCGGCGGTCAGTGCTTCTTTGTTGCCGACCGCCATGCCCATCCGCATGAACAGCGTGCCATACAAGGGGCCGCCCGCGCCCCCCACGGTAGACACCAGCACCATTCCCACTTTCTTGAGAATGGTGCCGATGTCTTTGTCTTCCACCGCGGGCAGCTGAGTCATCACAGCTCCGAACCCGCGGTGCATGTTGATACCGTGGTCGGCGTCTCCGATGGCAGCATCCAATTGGGTGAGGTATTCTTTTTGCCCGTCAATGACGTCGGCATAATGCTTGAGCCAGTTCAGCACATCGGCTTTGGTGACCATACCTCAACTCCCGTCTTCTCAAGGGCATCGGGGAAAGATTATACGCCCCACCGCAAGGCGGCGGTTTTCACCGGGGCATCCCAGAACTTGAGCAACTCGTCGTCGGCCCGCAAGAGGGTGATGGAAGTCCCGGCCATTTCCAGCGAGGTGATGTAGTTACCGATCAGGTTGCGCACGATATTGATGCCTTTGCCTTCGCAAATTTGCGCCAGGCGGCGATAGACGATGTAGAGTTCAATGAGGGGCGTGCCGCCCATGCCGTTGACCATCGCGATGACGCGATCGCCCGATTTGAAGGGCAGGTCGCCGAGGATGGCCTCGGCCATCATATCAACGATTTCGTCGGCGGGTTTGATTTTCATGCGGGTGCGGCCTGGCTCACCGTGGATGCCAATGCCGATTTCCATTTCGTCGTCGCCGATTTCAAAGGTGGGCTTGCCGGCCACAGGCACGGTGCACGAGGTGAGCGCCATACCCATGCTGCGGCCGTTTTCGTTGACGCGTTTGGCGATTTCGGCCACTTTCGCGAGGGGAAGCCCTGCCTCGGCGGCCGCACCGGCGATTTTTTCCACAAACACCGTCACGCCTACGCCCCGGCGCCCCTGGGTGTAGAGGCTGTCTTCCACGGCCACATCGTCGTTGGTCACCACGCTCGCCACCTCAATGCCCTCGGCCTGGGCCAGTTCGGCGGCCATCTCAAAGTTCATCACATCGCCGCTGTAGTTTTTGACAATGTGCAACACGCCCGCGCCGCCGCTGACGGCCTTGGTGGCTTCGTAAATCTGGTCGGGGGTCGGCGAGGTAAAGACCTCACCCGGGCATGCCGCGTCCAGCATGCCCATGCCCACGTAGCCGCCGTGCAGGGGCTCGTGACCGCTGCCGCCGCCGGAAACCAGCGCGACTTTGCCCTTCACCGGCGCGTCGGCGCGCACGATGTAGTGAGGGCTGATGTGCACCTTCACCAGGTCGGGGTGCGCAAGGGCAATGCCTTCCAATTCTTCTTTGACCACATTTTCGGGTTGGTTAATCAGTTTTTTCATGGGTGTTGCCTCCTTGCAACAAGAAAGGGAAAGCGCCGGAAGCCGGTCGGGCGCTTTCCCCTCCAACGCATTACGATTCCTCAGCAGGCAGGAAGGGGGTAATGAACCAGTCGTACGTGTAAGCGCCGAGCACACCACCGACGAGGGGGCCAATGATGGGAGCGACCAGCCAATACCAGCCGGTGAACAAGCCTTTTGTGCCGACCAAAGCGCCAAAGACCCGCGGCCCAAAGTCGCGCGCCGGGTTGATGGCATATCCGCTGGGGCCGCCCAGCGACAAACCAATGGCCACCACCACAAAGCCAATCAGGAAGGGCCACAAGTTGGCGCCCACAGGCACGTTCTTCGTGTCAATGAGGGCATAAATACCCCAGATCAACATCGCTGTACCAATAATCTCTGCAGCGGTGGCATTCCACAGGGAATAATGGCCAACCGCAGCCGCACCCTGGGCGCTGCCCCAGAACGCTTTCCCAAACACCGAGCCCCAACCGGTGCACCACACATTGGGCATTCCCGCGGCTTTCAAACCGTCGTAGTAAACAATGTACACGCCCAGCGCACCCAGGAAAGCCCCAATGACCTGCGCCACCCAGTACACCAGGACCTTGGACCACGCGAAGCCGCGCTTGACAGCCGCCGCGAGGGTCACAGCAGGGTTAATGTGCGCCCCAGTGATACCACCGGCCACATAAACAGCCACGGCTACGGCCAAACCCCATCCCAAAGCGATGGTGTTCCAGTCGTAGCCGGGAGCAGCCAACCGCGGCGCCAACCCCACGTTGGCCACCACGCCGTCACCAAACAGAATCAGAACAAAAGTACCGACGAGTTCGGCAACAAACTCACCCCATACACCTTTCTCCTTCATCTTTTCATCTCCTTGTGAGATACGAAAAACGGACGAATTAGAGAAACCCCAATTGGCAAGAGCGCCTGTGCTTTTTTGGCCGTCTCTGGATGCCCATCACCTCCTTTTCAACACGCAAGGCTCTGAGAACTTTATGACCACCACTCGCTTTGCTTCGCTCCTCTGCACATATGTGCGCGCAGTGCACAAATGACACACTCACTATAGCAAATTTCACCGCCCCTGTCAATAGGCGCGCGGCCGGTGATTACCCAGATCTCTCCCCACCCCCGCCCCGGCGGGGCTTTGGCCCCGCAGGGGCCTCCCCCTCCCCTCCCTTACAAAGGGAGGGGAGGGGGAAAAGCCGCCGCAGGCGGCTTGGGGGAGGGGGGAGATCACCCTTCTTCCGAGTTTTGGGTAATCACCAGGCGCGCGGCCATCAATTTACGGCGGTTTCCCGCCAGAGGCGGTTCCCTCCGGGCGAAGCCAGGCCCGCGGGTGCACAATCAACCCTGATAGCGGGTTTAGGCTGCCCACAGCGGCGCCCCAAGCCAATGGTACAATTTCTGCGGTGGTTCTTTCATTGCTCTGCACCCTGCCCAACCGGAGCCGGCCCATGAACCAACCCAAAGTATTAGTCGTAGACGACGAACCGCCCATTGTGCGGGCGGTTCAGGCCTACCTTGAAAAGGAAGGCTTTCAGGTTTACACCGCCGCCGACGGCCCCGGCGCGCTGAAAGCCGCGCGCGCCTTCCGCCCCGATGTCATCGTCCTGGATATCATGCTTCCCGGCATGGACGGGCTGGAAGTCCTCACCACCCTGCGGCGGGAATCGGACGTCTACATCATTCTGCTCACCGCCCGGGTCGACGAAACCGACCGCGTGGTGGGGCTGACGCTGGGTGCCGACGACTACGTCACCAAGCCATTCAGCCCGCGCGAACTTGCTGCCCGCATCCGCGCCGCCCTGCGTCGCCTGGGCAAAACCGGAGAAAACAAACAGATTTTGCTCTTCCGCGGGTTACGCATAGACCCCTCGGCGCGGCGGGTGTGGCTGCACGACCAGGAACTCCACCTCACCCCGCGGGAATTTGATTTGCTGCAGGCCTTAGCCGAACACAACGGCATGGTGCTCAGCCGCGAACAACTGCTGGAACGCATTTGGGGCGCGTACTATGGCGATGACCGCGTGGTAGATGTGCACATCGGCAACCTGCGCCGCAAACTCGGCCCCCTGGGGCAATGGATTGCTACCGTGCGCGGGGTCGGCTACCGTTTTGATGGAGAACCCGCCCTATGAACCGCATCCTGACGTGGTGGCACCGTCATCTGGCCGCCCGACTCTTCCTTGCCCACCTGCTCGTCATTGCCGTAGGGGGGCTGGCCCTGCTGGCAGCAGGAGAATCCGTCGCCCCCAAAGCCTTTGACCGCCACCTGGCGGCCATGGCGCGGGCCATGCAACACATGATGGGGCGCGGGCCGGGATGGGCTAACGGCGCCGACCTGAACGCCGATCTCTTCCGCAACTTCAATGCCGCCCTCAACGAAGCCATGCTGGTGGCCATGCTGGCCGCGGGCAGCATCGCCGCGGCGGTCAGCTGGTTCGTCAGCCGCCGCATCGTCGCCCCCATAGAAGCCATGTCGCGCGCCAGCCGCCGCATCGCCGAAGGGCATTACGACGAACGGGTCCAGGTGCCCGCCCGAGCCATAGAAAACACCGACGAACTCGGCGAACTGGCCCTCAACTTCAACCGCATGGCAGCCCGCCTGGCCCGCACCGAAGCAAGCCGCCGCCAGTGGCTGGCCGATATTTCCCACGAAATGCGTACGCCCCTGGCCTCCATCCTCGCCTATGCCGAAGGCCTGCAAGACGGCGTGCTGCCCCAGGAACCCGAAACTTACTCGCAGATCGTCCGCGAAGCGCGCCGTCTCCAGCGGCTGGTGGAAGACCTCCACGAGCTCAGCAAACTGGAAGCTGGTGCCTTCACCCTGGAACGCCGTGTCCTGCAGCCTGCCCCGCTGGTGGAAGGCGTACGGCAGCGGTTCGCGCCCGCGGCCGCGGCAAAGGGCATCACCCTGCGCGCCGATGTGCCCGCCGACGCCCCGCCCCTGTGGGCCGACGAAGAACGCCTGACCCAGGTGCTCAGCAACCTGGTAGACAACGCCATCCGCCACACCCCGGCAGGCGGCAGCGTCACCATGCGGGTGGCGTTTCCCCACACCACCGGTGCGAAAGGGATCGTGCGCTTTGAAGTCAGCGATACCGGCGAAGGCATTCCCCCAGAACACCTGCCGCACCTGTTTGAGCGCTTTTATCGCGTGGACCCTTCGCGCTCGCGCACCCGCGGCGGCAGCGGCATCGGCCTGACCATCGCCCGCCTGCTGGTAGAAGCCCACGGCGGACGCATCTGGGCGGAAAGCCGGGGCAAGGGGCAGGGGAGCACTTTCATTTTCACGCTGCCGGTCGCCGCACAATAAACGGCGCCCCCCTCGCCAGCAGCCAGAGACAGCCGTAAGGCGGCAAAGCCCGCTTTCCCCCTGTTGCCTCTCCATCCCCTCCAAACAGGCCAGCATATTCCCCTCCCGGCAGGCGGATTTCCTGCGGGCGGGCGCTCAAGTTGTGCACCAGGAGCAGCCGCTCTTCAGGCGTGGTGCGCCAGAAAGCCGCCACAGAGGTAGTGCCGACGTCTTCCCACGCAAATTCGCCTACCCCAAACGCGGGGTGGGCTTTGCGGACGGCAATCATGCGCCGCAGGGCGTGAAGCAGGGAATCCGGCTTTGCCCGCTGGGCGGCGACGTTCACCCACGGGTAGCCGTAAGGCGCGGCGGCAATGACCGGCGCGTAAGGGCGCACGTCGGGGGCAGTAAAACCGGCGTTAGGCGGCTCGGGCGTCCACTGCATGGGCGTGCGCACGCCGTCCCGGTCGGGCAGGCTGATGTTGTCGCCCATGCCGATTTCATCGCCGTAGTAAAGGAAAGGCGTGCCCGGAAAGGCAAACAGCAAGGCATGGGCTAAAAGGATTTTGCGGCGGTCGCCATCAAGCAGAGGGGCCAGGCGGCGGCGGATGCCGAGGTTGAGGCGCATTTGCGGGTCGGGGGCGTATTGTTCCCACATCCATTGGCGCTCCTCTTCCGTCACCATTTCCAGCGTCAGCTCGTCATGATTCCGCAGGAAGGTCGCCCACTGGGCATTGTGCGGAATGGGCGGCGTTACCGACATCACCCATGCCAACGCGTCGCGGCGTTCCTGCTTCAGCGCCATGAAAATGCGCGGCATGAGGGGGAAGTGGAAAGCCATGTGGAACTCATCGCCGGGCACGGCGGGGTCGTCGGGGTCGCCGCCGAAGTAAGGCCGCACATCCTGCGGCCACTGGTTGGCTTCGGAAAGCAGCACCCGCCCCGGAAAATGCTCATCCACAAAGCGGCGCAGGCGTTTGAGAAAAGCGTGGGTTTCGGGCAAATTCTCGCAATTCGTGCCTTCGCGCTCAAAAAGGTAAGGCGCCGCGTCCACCCGGAAGCCGTCTACGCCCATTTCCAGCCAATAGCGCACCACCTGCAGCATTTCTTCCTGCACTGCCGGGTTGTCGTAATTCAAATCAGGCTGCCAGCGGTAAAAGCGGTGCCAGTAATACTTCTGGGCGGCTTCGTCCCATGTCCAGTTGGAATCCTCAAAATCCACGAAAATGACCCGCACCTGCCGATACTTCCGGTCGGTGTCGCTCCACACATAGTAATCGCGGTAAGGCGAGTTGGGGTCGCGGCGGGCTTCCTGAAACCAGGGATGCTGGTCGGAAGTGTGGTTGAGGGTCAAATCGGTGAGCACCCGAATGCCGCGGGCATGGGCGGCTTCCAGCAGGGCGCGGAAGTCGTCCAGTGTGCCGTAATCGGGGTGGATGCCGTAGAAATCGGCCACATCGTAGCCGTCGTCTTTGAGGGGCGAGGGGTAAATGGGCAGCAGCCAGAGGCAATTTACCCCCAGCCATTGCAGGTAATCCAGTTTTTCAATGACCCCCTGCAGGTCGCCGTGGCCGTCGCCGTTGGTGTCGCGGAAAGCGCGCACATAGAGTTCATAGCAGATGGCGTGTTTGTACCAGGGTGCGGGCATTCGGGGGGCTCCTTGTCAGAAAACGATGCCGTGGCGCCGAATGACATCCCGATACCAAAAGGCGCTCTGCTTGGGAATGCGCTGCAGGGTGTCAAAATCCACCCGCACCAGGCCGAAACGCTGGTGATAGCCGCGCTCCCATTCAAAGTTATCCAGCAGGCTCCACACAAAATAGCCCCGCAGGTTCACGCCCTCTTGCAGCGCGGCGTGGGCTTCCCGCAGGTGCGCCTGCAGGAAAGCGACGCGCCCCCAGTCGGCCACAAAGCCTTTGTCATCGGGCTCGTCGGGCAGGGCGCAGCCGTTTTCGGTGATGAGGAGCGGCGGATTGCCGTAATGGTCGCGCAGGTCATGCAACTCGGCGCGCAAGCCGGGCGGGTTGATGCCCCAACCCATCGTGGTGTAACCCCATCCCGGCGCGGCGTAGGGGGTGAGGCGGGCTTTCAGCCAGCCGCCGTGGAGGTCAAAGGCCACCGTGTCGGTGTTGTAGTGGTTGATGCCGAGATAATCCAGTGTGCCGTGAATGAGGGAAAGGTCATCGGCGGCGCGCCGGGGCGCCTGGGAACCCAGCCAGGTGAACAAATCTTCGGGGTAGCGCCCGTGGATGAGCGGGTCAAGGAACAGCCGGTGCGTTTCGGCATACACGCGGGCCGTGGCGTCGCGATCGGCGGGCGTGTCGCCGGCAGGCAGCAGGTGGTTGAGGTTGAGAATGATGCCGATTTCCCCGCCGTAGTTGCCTTCCCGAAAAACCTGCACGGCTTTGGCGTGCGCCAGCAGCAGGTGATGGGCGCTTTGGTAGGCCGCCTGGGCGCTGGAGATGCCGGGGGCATGGATGCCGTAGCCGTAGCCCAGGAAGGCAGCCACCCACGGCTCGTTGAGGGTTGCCCACATCTGCACCCGGTCGGCCAGGCGGTCAAATACAATGCGGGCGTAGTCGGCAAAGCGGTCGGCGGTTTCCCGCACCGGCCAGCCGCCACGCTCCTGCAGCGCCTGCGGCAAATCCCAGTGGTAGAGGGTAGCCTTGGGCTGGATGCCGTGCGCCAGCAGCGTATCCACCAGCCGGTCGTAGAAATCCAGCCCTTTGGGGTTGGGCTTGCCCGCGCCCGCGGGCTGGATGCGTGTCCACGAAAGGGTGAAACTGTACCACGGCAGCCCCAGCCGTGCCATCAGGGCAACGTCGGCTTCCATGCGGTGGTAGTGGTCACAGGCCACATCGCCGGTATGGCCGGAACGCACGCGGTAAGGCTGGCGCACAAAGCGGTCCCAAATGGATTCGCCTTTGCCGTCCTCGTCCCACGCGCCTTCGATTTGATACGCCGAGGTTGCCGCTCCCCACAAAAAGCCGTCGGGAAAGGTCAATTCCATATCACCCCTTCACCGAACCGGCCAGCAAGCCGCGCACAAAGTAGCGTTGCAGGGCAAAGAACACCAGCAGGGGCAGCGCCATGGAAACGAAAGCGCCGGCGGTGAGCAAATGCCAGTCGTTGCCCCGCGAGCCTACCATTTCAGCCAGCCGCATGGTGAGCACCTGCACGTTCGGCCTGGCCCCGAGGAAAACCAGCGCCACCAGGTAGTCGTTCCACACCCACAGGAATTGGAAAATGGCGAAAGAAGCCAACGCGGGCATGGAAAGCGGCAAAATCAGGCGCATGAACACGGTAAAATGCGAAGC
>JALUXH010000173.1 GCA_027019065.1 Anaerolineales bacterium | reverse complement strand
ATGATGATGGTGATGCCGCGGCCGCGAATGGCGAGCACCGTTTCTACCATTTTGGCAATTTCCGACGGGTTGAGGCCGGCCAGCACTTCGTCCAGCAACAGAAGTTTGGGGCGGGAAGCCACCGCGCGGGCGAGTTCCAGCCGTTTTTTCTGGGCAACGTTCAGGCTGCCGGCCAGGTGGTCGGCTTTATCGTTCAGGCCGACGAATTCCAGCACGTCGTCGGCAATTTTTGCGGCTGCGGCAAGGCGGCTGTTGGCCAGGCCGAAGCAGGCGCCGACCATGACGTTTTCCCGCACGCTGAGTTCGTTGAGGGGGCGCACAATCTGGTGGGTGCGCGCCAGCCCCATCCGGGCCAGGTGGTAAGGTTTTTTGCCGGTTACGTCTTGCCCGCGGAAGAGCACGCGGCCTTCTTCGGGCTTGTATACGCCATCAATGACGTTGAAGAGGGTGGTTTTTCCGGCACCGTTGGGGCCGATCAGCCCTAAAATCTGGCCTTCCGGCAGGTCAAAGGTAACTTGCGTCAGCGCCTGGAGGCCGCCAAAGCGTTTGGTGACGCCCTGTACCTGAAGAATCATATCAACCACCTCCGAACTTTAGCATAGCGTTGGCGCAGCCAGCCGACCAGCCCGCGCGGGATGAAGAGGACAATGAGCAACAGCAGCACACCGGAAATCGCCAGTTGCAGGTTTTTGAACAGCGGGCTGACCAGCAGGTAGTCGCGCAGCATTTCGTAGCCTCCGGCGCCTACGATGGGGCCGAGGACGGTGCCCTGCCCCCCCAGCATGATCATGACAATCATTTCAATGGAGGTGTGCAGCGGGAAAGCCAGCCCCGGCTCAATGGTGCCGTTTTTGAAGAAGTAAAGTGCCCCTACCATCCCTGGTACGATGGCAGAGAGCACAAAAGCCCAGTTCTTGGCTACGGGTGTGACCACGCCCATGACTTCGGCCGCGTCTTCGTCTTCCCGAATGGCCAGTAAGCCCAGGCCGAATTTGGAGGTGCGCACCCAGTAGCTGATCAGAGTGACGAGCAGCGTGAGCGCCACCATAATATAGAAAACCAGTTCCAGGGCGTGCATGGCGCCGCCGTAGGCTTTGTAAACCGAAAAGTTAAGGGTCATGCCCGTTGGGCCGCCAAAAGGCCGGAAGTTGTTGATGAAAGCCCGCACGGCTTCGTTGATGCCGATGGTTGCCAGGGCAAAATAGGCGCCGCGCAGCCGCAAAATGCCGACGCCCAGCAGGTAGGCCAGCAGCCCTGCGGACAGGCCGCCGGCAAGCAGGGCCAGCCACAGGCTCCACCCAAGGGCGTTGATGGTGTAGAAGCCGACGTAACCGCCAAAGCCGAAGAAGACGACATGGCCGAAACTGACATAGCCGGTATAGCCCAGCAGAATGTTCAGGCTGGAAGCCAACGCGATCGCGCTGAGCACGGTGAAAGCGGTTTCGCGGTCAAGGGCGTCGCCTGTGGCGATGGGCCAGAGCCCGATGATGAGCACCACGGCCAGGCTTAGCCACAGGCTCGCGTGTTGGCGGAGTTTTTCGCTCATTCTTCCCCTCCAAACAGGCCGTTGGGTTTGACAAGCAGGATGAGCACGAAGAGCACAAATTCCAGCACCGGCGTCCAGGTCGTCGGCATGGCCATCGGCACCAGCCCTTCAATGACGCCTAAAATCAGCCCGCCGAACAGTGAGCCGACCGGATTCCCCAAACCGCCTAAAACGCCGATGACGAAACTCTTGAGCTCGTAACTTTCGCCTGCCAGGATGGTGAAGGGGAAGAAGGTTGCAATCAGGCCGCCCGAAATAGCGGCCAGGAGCGTTCCCAGGCCGAAGGTCAGCGCCAGCACCTGCGCCGAAGGCACGCCGACGATTTCCGCCGCGTCGCGGTTATCGGTCACAGCGCGAATGTAGCGGCCGGGACGGCTGTATTTGAGGAACAGGAATAACCCAACGGCGACAAGCGTTGCCACCAGGGCCGCGATGAGGCGGGTGGTCGTGATCACGGTGCTGCCGAATTGAATGCTGCCCAATTCCAGGGGAATGTTGCGCGGGGTGGTGGTGAAAACAGCTGTGCCCACGCCGAGGATCATCATGTTGACGGCGTAGGTTGCCAGCAGTGTGGAAAGTTCCGGCGCGTTGATGACGCGGTGGACCGCAATGAAGTAGATGATGATGCCGAAAATCAGTCCTATGAAAGCCGTCAATACCAGGGCAACGTAGGGGTGGATGCCCAAACCAATAAAGAGGTAATACACGCTGAACATTCCCAACGCAATCAATGAGCCGTGGGACAGGTTGATGACATTCATCACACCCCAAATCAGCGTCAGCCCCATGGCGGCGATGCCATACACGAACCCCAAAAGCAAGCCGTCGATGAGGGAACGAAGCAATGCATCTATCATAGAGCGTTCTCCGCAAAGGGGGTGAAGGGCGGGAAAGCAACGGTTCAGCCTGCCTGCAACCGGTGTGCAGAAGCGCAAATAACCGATGTGCCCGGCGGCGCACAGCACAGGGGCTGGGGCGCCATCTCCGTGTTTTTCCCTGCTAAGGCTGAACCGTGACGGATAAAAAGCCTCCCTCAGAGGTCTTTTTCCTCTGGGGGAGGCTTGGGAAGGTCAAAGGTTTAGTGTTTCAGCGGGTAAAGCGGCGCGGCCGTGGCGCCTTCTTTCGGCCAGACGACTTCTTTCACCAGCTTGCCGTCTTTCTTCTGCCACTGGATGTAGATCATGCTGTGGCCGATCTGCAAGCCGTGGGCGTCGGTGGTGTTGAATTTGATGTGGCCGAAGAAGGTGAGGATGTCCATCTTGTCGAGGGCGGCTTTCACTTTGGCTGCGTCGATGGAGCCGGCGTCTTCAATGGCCTTTTGCAGCACTAAACCGGCTGCGTAACCGCCTGCGGAGTGGTAATCGGGGTCTTCATTATAGGCGGCTTTGTAGGCCTTGACGAAGTCGGCGCTGGTGGGGCCGAACCAGGTCAGGCCGGCTGCTTTGGCCGATTCAGGCGAGTAGTTGGCGCTGGCTTCCCACTGGCTGGGGCCGACCACACCGAGGGCTGCATCGCCCAGGTCGCCAAAACTGGGGTCGGGCGGGGCAACCAGCAGGGCAAGGTATTTGATGTCCAGCTTCTTTTCGTAGAGCTGGCGGGCCAGGGTGGAGCCGTCCTGGAAATGGCCGCCGCCCATCACGGCTTCGGCGCCGCTGTCTTGAATCTTGTTGATGAAAGCGCCGAAGTCGGTGGTGCCTTTGTCGTAGCCTTCAAACATCACCACGTTGTAGCCTTGCTGCGCGGCGTATTCTTTGGCCGCTTTCACCACGGCGGTGGAGAATTTGCTGTTTTCGTAAACGAAGGCCACTTTCTTGACGTTGGGGTCAAGGCTTTTCAGCAGGTCCACAGCGCCCGTCAGGTAATGGCTGGCGGGGGTGTAGAGCTGATACACCCGTTCGTACCCCTTCGAGAAGATGGAATCCGAGGCGGCACCGGTCGCCATCATGATTTTGCCGTATTGTTCGGAGATGATGGCTGCCGAAGCCGTCAGGCCGCTGGAGTAAGGGCTGATGAGGAAGTCGGCCTTGTCTTGCGTGATCAGGCGGGTATAGAGCTGCTGCACTTTGTCGCCGCTGCTTTCGTCATCGTAAGACACGGTCTTGAACTTTACCACGGTGCCATCGCCGAGCTTGATGCCGCCTTTGTCGTTCACCTGCTTGATCCACAAATCCAAGCCGTCGCTCTGGCGGGTGGATTCCTCGTTGTACTTTCCTGTCTTGGACTGGGTAAAGCCAATCGTGACGGTGACGGTCTTGGCGTTCCCCGAAGTCGCGCCCGAGGAAGACGAGGACTTGCTGCCGCAGGCTGCCAATACCATGCTGGCAACCAGCAGAAGCCCAAGAAGAAGATAAAGTTTCCGTCGCATCTTGCTCCTCCTTGTTGGATAAGGGTGAGGATAGGACAAACTGCCAGGGCATGTGCCCACTGTTTATTTTAGCAGTCTTTGGCGTTTGCAGGGAATGGAGGACTGTAAAAAATGAATAAAAACGCTTGCTTACTCATAAAGTGAGCCTCAAGAGGGGTCTCCTTCCCCCTTTCTCGGGGATTAGGGTTTCCGGCAGGCGCCGGTGGAATGCTATAATGGGGATATTAGCGCAGGCCGTTACGATTTCGGACGGTATCTGTTCAGCCTAGCAAGGAGAAACCACAGATGACGCAGATTCCGCAGAAAATCATCCATAGATTCCGCAGATTCGCACCAATTGCAACCCCAGAAAGCACAGAAGCGTCGCAGAAAACACAGAAGTTTACTTTGCGTCTTTGTTCCCTTTGCGCTCTTGGCGTTACGCCGTTGTAACCTTTGGGTCTCCTGAGTGTCTTGGCGTTTTCATCGCAGGCAGGCTGAACAGTTACTTCGGACGATGAAAATGGCGCCGGGCACGCCCAGGCAGGGCGGCCGTTGCCCTGCCCGAAAGGCGCAACGCGTTACCCGCTTGTCAAACCTTGCCGCGAGGATGCAATGAACATTCTGTTTGTGGCTGCCGAGGCCGCGCCTTTCGCCAAAGTGGGGGGGCTGGGCGACGTGGTGGGAGCGTTGCCGTGGGCGCTAAAGGCCGAACATCCCGCCTGGGACATCCGCTTGGTGCTGCCCCTGCACCCTCAGATGAACGGCCGCCGCTGGGGGGCGCGCCCGCTGACTGCGGTGACCATTGCTCACCGCAACGGGCCGATTACCGCGGAAATTTACCACACAACCCATCGCGGCCTGCCGGTGTATTTCATCACCGGCGAGCCGGTGCTGGCCGTTTCGGGTGTGTATAGCGCCGACCCCCATACCGACGCCGTCAAATATGCCTTTTTCTCCCTTGCTGCACTGGCTTTAGTGCGTTTTTTGGGCTGGAAGCCCGATGTGTTCCATGCCCACGACTGGCACACGGCCCTGGCCGTTTATGCTTTGGCTGCCCGCCGCGAGCGCGATCCGTTTTTTGCCTCCACGCGCACCTTGCTGACCGTGCACAATTTGCCTTACATGGGCGCTGCCTCGCCCTGGCTGCTGGAAGCCTTCGGCCTGCCGCCTGCTCCGCCGGAAAGCGGCCTGCCCCCCTGGGCCCAGGCCATGCCTTTGCCGTTGGGCCTGGCAGCAGCCGACGCCATCACCACGGTGTCGCCCACTTACGCCCGCGAAATACTGACCCCGGCTTTTGGCCGCGGCCTGGAGGGCTTCCTGCAAACCCGCCGCGACCGCCTGTGGGGCATTCTCAACGGCCTGGATACCGATCTCTGGAACCCTGCCACCGACATGGCGCTGGATGTGCGCTATACGGCCGCCACGCTCGGTTTGCGGGAACGCAATGCCGCGGCGCTGCGCCGCGAAGTGGGGCTGCCGACGCCGCAAAGCCCTGCGCCGCTGGTGGGCATGGTCGGCCGCCTGACCGAACAAAAAGGCGTGGATGTGGCGGTGGAGGCGCTGCGCTTGCTCGCCGGTTTCCCCTGGCAGGCTGTGTTGCTGGGCACGGGCGAGCCCTCGCTGGAAGAGGCGCTGCGCCGTTTGCAGGCCGATTTTCCCGGCCGCGTACGCGCGGTGCTGCGGTACGACGATGTGCTGGCGCGGCACATCTATGCCGGCGCCGATCTGCTGATGCTGCCCTCCCGCTATGAGCCCTGCGGCCTGGCGCAAATGATTGCCATGCGCTACGGTGCGGTGCCTGTGGCGGCGGAGACGGGCGGCCTGGCCGATACCGTGCGCGATGCGGATCTCTCCCGCCGCAGCACCGGCTTTCTGCTGCCGGAAGCCACCCCCAAAGCGCTGGCTTTTGCCCTCCGCCGTGCTTTTGCTTTCTTTGCCGACCGCCGCCGCTGGCAGGCGTTGCAGCGGCGGGGCATGGCCGAAGATTTCTCGTGGGAACGCCCCGCCCGAGCCTATGCCCGCCTGTATCGCCGGTTGCTGAATTTCGTATAGCCAGCAAAAATCAGTGGAAGTTGGGCTGCACGTCTTTTAGAGTGCGGCGTCTTGTCGCCGCACTCTAAAGCGGTGCCGAGGCACCGCACTCCAAAGAATGGCGTTTTCATTGGAGGCGATTTATGGATAAAACCCGGGTGGTCATTCTGGCCGGCGGTGAAGGCTCTCGTTTGGGCGTTTTGACTTCCAAACGCACCAAGCCCGCTGTGCCCTTTGCCGGAAAGTACCGCATTATTGACTTTGTGCTTTCCAATTGTGTCAACTCCGGCTTATTTGATGTCATGGTGGTGGCGCAGTACCGCCCGCATTCCCTTATTGAGCATATCGGCTCCGGCGCGCCGTGGGACCTCAACCGCGATTGGACGGGCGGGGTGCGCATTTACACCCCGTACCGCGCCCGCAACGCTGCCGGCTGGTTTGTGGGCACGGCCGATGCCGTGCAGCAGAATTTCCGCTTTGTCAAGCATGGCGACCCTGAAGATGTCCTCGTCCTTTCCGGCGACCACATCTACAAAATGGACTACGAACCGATGCGGGCTTTTCATCATCAGCACCAGGCCGATCTTACCATGGCGGTCATTCGGGTGCCGCCGGAAGAAGCCTCGCGCTTTGGAATTGTGGGTGTGGAACCCGACCTGCGGGTGAATGCCTTTGTGGAAAAGCCTTCCCGCCCGCCTTCCGACCTGGCCAATATGGGGGTTTATCTTTTCAAACTGGAAGTGCTGGACCGCGTGCTGCTGGAAGACCACCGCCGCGCCGATTCCAGCCACGATTTTGGCAAAGACATTTTGCCGCGCATGGTCGCCGAGGGGTATCGCGTGTTTGCCTATCCCTATGAAGACTATTGGCGCGATGTCGGCACGGTGCAATCGTATTGGGAAGCCCACATGGACTTGCTGAACGTGCCGCCGCCCTTGAATTTGTACGACCGCCATTGGGTGATTCACACCCGCACGGAAGAGCGGCCGCCGATGCGCATGGCAGGCGGGGCCGAGGTGCGCGACAGCATGGTATCCGATGGCTGCCTTATTGAACGCGGCGCGGTGGTGGAACGCAGTGTGCTCTCGCCGGGAGTGGTGGTGCGTGCCGGGGCGGTGGTGCGCGAATCGGTGGTGTTGACCGACAGCGAAATTGGCCCCGATGCCGTTTTGACGCGGGCGATTCTTGACAAGCGGGTACGGGTGGGGCGCGGCGCGCGGGTAGGTGCGGCGGGCGAGCCGCTTCGCCTGACGATGGTGGGGAAGGGCAGTGAAATTCCCCCCGCAGCGGTGCTGGAAGCCGGTGCGCGCGTCGGCACCGATGTCATTGCCGACGATTTCCCCGCCGACTTGCGCGTCTCGGCCGCCAGGCCGCTCGAAACCCAGCGGCGGGCGCATCAGGTGTAACTCCGTCCTCCGCAACCTGCAACCCGCATCCTGCAACCTGCAACTTTGCTCCCGACTCCCCGAGGTTTCCCATGCGTGCATCCGGTTTGCTGCTTCACCCCACCAGCCTGCCCGGCCCTGACGGCATTGGCGACCTCGGGCCGGAAGCCCGTGCTTTTGCCGCCGACCTCGCGCGGGCGGGCTGCACCTTCTGGCAGGTGCTGCCCCTCGGCCCCACAGGTTACGGCGATTCGCCCTATCAAACCTTTTCTGCTTTTGCCGGGAATCCTTATCTCATCAGCCCCGCCGATTTGCTGGCCGAGGGTCTGTTGCTTCCCGATGACCTGCACGCCCGACCGGCCTTTTCGGCCGGGCGGGTGGATTACGGCGTGCTCATTCCGTGGAAGAAAAGGCTGCTTCGGCGGGCATTCAGGCGCTTTCGGGAGGGCGGTTTTCCGCATCTGGAAGGCGCGCTGGCGGCTTTCCGGCAGGCGCAAGTCCTGTGGCTGGAAGATTTTGCCCTTTTTATGGCGCTCAAGGAAGCCCACGGCGGCGCGCCCTGGACGGCCTGGCCGCGCCCTTTGCGGTTACGCCGCCCGGCGGCGCTGGCTGCCGCGCGCAAGTCATTGGCCGACGCTGTGGACGAAGTGATTTTTGAACAGTTCCTGTTCTTTCGGCAGTGGCAGGCGCTTCGGGAAGCCGCGGCGGCGCGCGGCGTGCGGTTTATCGGCGACGTGCCGCTGTTTGTGGCGCACGATAGCGCCGACGTCTGGGCGCACCCCGAACTGTTCTTTCTGGACGCCGACGGCAACCCCACCGTGGTGGCAGGTGTGCCTCCGGACTATTTTTCGGCGACCGGGCAGCGCTGGGGGAATCCTCTTTACCGCTGGGAAGCCCATCACCGGCAGGGGTATGCCTGGTGGCTGGCGCGGCTGCGCACGTTGCTTGGGCTGGTAGACGTGGTGCGTTTGGACCACTTTCGCGGTTTCGCGGCCTATTGGGAGATTCCCGCCGATGCGCCGACGGCCGAGGCCGGGCGTTGGGTGCCGGGCCCTGGCGCAGCGTTTTTTGCTGCCGTACGGGCCGCCCTCGGCGACCCGCCGCTGATTGCCGAAGACCTGGGGGTGATTACCCCTGACGTGGAAGCCCTGCGCGACCGGTTTGGCTTCCCCGGCATGAAGGTGCTGGTGTTTGCCTTTGACGGCGGCGCGAAAAACCCTTTTCTGCCGCATAATTTCTCCGGCCCGAACGCGGTGGTTTATACCGGCACCCACGATAACGACACCGCTGTGGGCTGGTGGCAGGCGCGGGCGTCGGAGGCCGAACGCGATTTTGCCCGCCGCTACCTCGCGGCAGATGGCCGCGACATTGCCTGGGACCTGATTCGGGCGGCCTGGCGTTCGGTGGCGAAGTGGGCGATTGCCCCTGTGCAGGATGTGCTCGCGTTGGGTAATGAAGCCCGCATGAACTACCCCGGCCGCACGGGCGGGAACTGGGCCTGGCGCATGACGGCGCCTTTGCCTGAAGAGGTGCTGGCGCGGCTGGCCGAGTTCAATGCGCTTTACGGGCGCACAGGGCAGCGCGCTTAGGGTTTAAACGTCCAGCCGCCGGCTGGCCTGCCGACGGCTGGAAAAGCGAAGGGGGTGAAGGAGATGAGGAGGTTAGAACATCAACGCGTTGATCGTCTGAATGGTGTCCGGCGCAGGGCGCAGCCGCTCCGGCGGCATCCGGTTGAGAGGAATGTCGGTCGGCAGGTCGTAGATTTCGGGCAGCGCGGGGCGTTCGGTGTCAATGTGCAGCAGGCCGGTGAGCAGGATGTGTTTCTCTTTGGCTTCTTCCAGCGCGCGGATGGCCGCGAAGCGATCGGTGGGGTCGTAGTCGCGTTCCACTTGCTTGAGCACCAGCACCGAGCCGTCGTGCATGGTGACTTCGCGGACTTCGCCGGGCTGCATTTCGCCCTGCAACTGGATTTCTTTGGCGTCGGGCAGGAATTGCATGTCGTGCAGGATGACTTCGTGCTGTTTGCCCCATTCGTAGGATTGGGTTGAAGAGGGCTGGTTGTTGAACGACACACAGGGGCTGATGATATCCAGGATGGCGATGCCTTGGTGGTGCATGGCGGCCTTGATGAGGGTTTTGACCTGTTTGGGGTCGCCGGCAAAGGTGCGGGCTACGAAAGTGGCGTTGGAAGCCAGGGCTTCCATGCACACGTCTACCGGTTCAAAGGGGTTGACGCCTTGCTTTTTGAGCTTCAGGCCGCGGTCGGAAGTGGGGGAAAACTGGCCTTTGGTCAGGCCGTACACGCCGTTGTTGGCGATGATGTAAACGAGGGGCATGTTGCGGCGGATGATGTGTTTGAATTGCCCCATGCCGATGGCGGCCGAGTCGCCGTCGCCGCTCATGGCGATGCCGATGAGGGAAAGGTCGCCGAAAAGCGCGCCGGTGGCGATGGAAGGCATGCGGCCGTGCAGGCTGTTGAAGCCGAAGGAACGGCCTAACATGTAAGTGGGGGCTTTGGAGGAGCAGCCGATGCCGCTGAACTTGACCACGGCTTCCGGCGGCAGGTTTTCTTCAAAGACCGCGGAGATGATCTGACTGATGATGGAGTTGTGGCCGCAGCCCTGGCACAGGGTGGTGGGGGCGCCTTTGTATTCGGCGATGCTCAGCCCGAGGGCGTTTGTTTTAGCCATGGTTTTACTCCTCTTCCATTTCCAGGATGGCGTTCATGATCCAGCGGGCGGTCAGGGGCAGGCCGTCGCCTTTGGCGATGGAATACAATTTGGCGGCCATATCGGGAACATCCAGTTGCAGCAGTTGGCGCATCTGACCGTCGCGGTTCATTTCCACCACGTAGAGTTTATCGTGGCCGGCGATGAAATCTTTGACCGCTTGCGAGAAGGGGTAAGCCCGCAGGCGCATGTAGTCGGTGGCGATGCCCTTTTCTTCTTTAAGGTAGTGGCGGGCTTCCTGGATGGCGGGGTCGTTGGAGCCGAAAGAGATGATGCCAAAGGAAGCGCC
>JALUXH010000172.1 GCA_027019065.1 Anaerolineales bacterium | reverse complement strand
GCCGTCGGTGACGATGTGGATCATCTCAGGCCTCGGGAGGGTGGTTTTGGAGTTCGGCGCGCAGGGCAATCAGCGTGCGGTGGTAAAGGCTTTTGATGGCGCCTTCGCTGCGCCCCAAAATCTGCCCGATTTCGGCGTTGGAAAGCCGGTCAACGAATTTCAGGATGAGCAGTTCCTGGCGGTCGGGCGGCAGTTTTCGTATAGCCATAAGAAGGCGCTCTTCTTCTTCGCGGTGAATGAGGCGCTCTTCCGGGTGCGGGTTTTGGGCGGCCGGCGGGTGCCAGGCGGTTTGTTCTAAGGCGATTTCCTTGCGGCGGCTTTGGTCGCGGTGCCAGTTGGCCACCAGGTTGTGCGCGATGCGGTAAAGATAGGCCGAAAAGGGCAGGCCGCGCTCCTCATAGCGGTGAATGTTTTGAATCGCCCGATAAAACACCCGGGCGGTGAGGTCTTCGGCTTCTTGGGGATGCCCGACGCGGTAATAGACGTAACTGTAAATGCGCTGGACGTACCGTTGATAAAGGATGCCGAAGGCTTCCTGGTCGCCCTCGCGGGCGCGGGCAACGGCCTCGCTGTCGGAAAGTTCGGCGGCTTGTGTGTTGTCCATTAAAACCCGTCCGGGAGGAAAAAGTTGCAACCTGCGGGGCTGGGCCGGGCGTGTGCAGGGGTGCGTGGTGGTGTTCTCATGGCCTTTTATTCTACCGCGTTATGATACACTTAATGCCATTCAATCTTTTTGGAGGAAGGCCATGCGGATTATTTTGGATGCCATGGGCAGCGACCGCCACCCCGAGCCCGAGCTGCACGCCGCGGTGGAAGCCGCCCGGCAGTTTGGCGATGAAATCATTCTGGTGGGGAAGGAGGAAGTGCTGCGCCCGCGGCTGGAAGCCCTGAACCCCGACGGCGCGCCTGTGCGTCTTGTGCATGCCCCCGAAGTGCTGGAAATGACCGACAAGCCCGCCCGCTCGGCGCGCGCCAAAGCCCGGAATTCTATGGCCGTCGGCATGGAACTGCTGAAAGCGGGCGAAGGCGATGCTTTTGTGACGGCGGGCAATACCGGCGGTGCGATGGCGAATGCGCTTTTCCGCCTGGGGCGCATTCGCGGCGTCAAGCGCCCCGCATTGGCGACGCGTTTTCCCACCCGCAAGGGCTATTGCGTGGTGCTGGATATCGGCGCGAATGCCGAGTGCAAGCCGGAATATCTGCTGCAGTTTGCCGTCATGGGCTCGGTGTATGCCGAACACCTGCTGGGCGTGCCCAACCCGCGGGTGGGGCTGCTTTCCAACGGCGAAGAGGCGGGCAAAGGGAACGACTTGGTCAAAGCGACTTACCCCTTGCTGGAAGCCAGCGGTTTGAATTTTATCGGCAATGTGGAAGGCAAGGAACTTTTCGGCGGCGAGGCCGATGTGGTCGTGACCGATGGCTTCACCGGCAACGTGCTTTTGAAAGGCTCGGAGGCGGTGGTGCGGCTGCTGGTGGATGTGCTGAAAGAGCACCTCATGGCTTCCCCGCGCACCAAACTGGGGGCACTGCTGGCTAAACCGGCTTTTGAGGCCCTCAAAGGGCTGCTTGACCCTGAAGAAATCGGCGCAGCGCCGCTGTTGGGCATCAACGGCCTGGTGTTTGTTGGTCACGGCCGTTCCGATGCCCGCGCCCTGCTGAGCGCCATCCGTGCCGCCCGGCAGGGTGTGGAAAACGACCTTTTGACCCGGCTTGGCACGGCCATTGCTGCCCGCCTTACCGCAGCGGAGGAGTAAAACGCCATGCGTGTTGTGACCAACGAGAAATTCATCGCCCGCAATGCCCGCCTCGGGCGCTATGCCAGCGTGGCTTCCATCATCATTTTGGGAGCAGGGGTGTATCTTACTTTTGCCCGCCCCGATTTGGTGAGCCTGACCTTCGTGTTGCTCATCGGCGGTTTCATCCTCTCGCAGGTAGGCATCTATTTCGGCAACCGCTGGGCGAAGCCTCCGCGGCTGGATATTCAGATCACCAAAGCGCTCAAAGGGCTGGGGCGCGATTACACCCTTTACCATTACGCCACGCCGGCTTCCCACCTGCTGGTGGGGCCGGGGGGTGTTTTTGTGATTGTGCCGCGTTTCCAGCGGGGCACCATCTCTTACCGCAAAGGCAAATGGCGCCAGCGCGGCGGGCTGATGCTGTGGTACTGGCGCATTTTTGCACAGGAAGGCATCGGCCGCCCCGATTTGGAAATCGGCGCCGAGGTGGAAGCGGTGGACAGGGCGCTGCGCAAGCAATTGCCCGATGAGGATTACGAGGCCCTGCAGCCCATCAAGCCGATTCTGGTGTTCACCAACCCCGCGGCGGTGCTGCAGGAAGAGGTGGCGGAAGCCCCTGTGCCCACGGTGAAAATTGAAGACCTGAAAGCCGCCGTGAAACGCCTGGCACGCGGCACCCGCCTGACCGGCGAGCAACTCAAGCGGGTTCGGGCGGTGTTTGCGCCGCCAGAAGAAGCGGCCAGCAAGGGAAAGGCGGCCCAAAAAGGGGAAAAAGAGGAAGTTTGACCGTTGGGCAAAGTGAACTTTAGAGACAACAACAGCGTTCCCCGGCATGGGAGCGCTGTTGTTGTCAAAAGGATGTTTCAGGCGAGGGGCTGTGGGGTGCTTACCCGCCCAGGAATTTCTCTAACGCCTCGCGGCTGATGCGGTAAGCATTGCCGATTTTGCGCGCCGGCAGGTCGCCCGACTGGATGGCTGCAAGGACATCTTCCTCGGCCACACGCAGCACCTGGGCGGCTTCGGCGGGCGTCATCACGGCCGGAAGGGCGTTGGAGGCGCCCGGCGCTGCGTTTTGCCGGCTTTGTTGGGCCTGTTGCGTCATGCCGCTCATGGTTTGCGAAATCATGTTGCCGATGCCCATGCCTGCGCCGATGCCCGCGGTCAGCCCGGCGCCGCCGCCGGGGTTTTGGGCGGCTTCCCGCATGGCGTCGGCGGCTTGCAACTGGGCGTACATTTGGGCGTCCAGCAGCCCACGCGAGCGCAGTTCCTCGGCGGTGTTTTCCGAGGGCGTCATGCTGGCAATCACAAAGGTTTTGAGTTCCAGGCCGATGGCTTCAAATTCGGCCGCAGCCTTTGCCCGCACCCCGGCGCTGATTTCGTCCAGCCAGCCCAAAATATCCTGCACGGTCTGGTATTTCCCCTTCATCTCGCCAAACATGTCGGTCATGCTGCGGAGCAGGCGGCTGCGGAGGTCGTTTTCAATATCCGCCATCAGGTAGATGCCGCGCGTGCCCACAATTTGGGTGACGAATTGCTGCGGGTTCTTGACCTGATAGGAATAGGTGCCGAAGCCTTTCAGCAGCAGCCAGCCCAGCCCCACGCCGGGCGTTTGCACCGGAATGGGCTGCGGGGTGCCCCACTTGCGGTCGCGGAATTCCCGCATGGAGACGAAATACACCTCGGCGGTGAAGGGGGAGCGGTCGTTGAAGGCCTTCCCGAGGAAGTTGATGAGCAAGGGGATGTTGGCCGTGGAGATGGTGTGGCGGCCGGGGCCAAGCACATCCAGGGCTTTGCCGTCGCGGAAAAACACGGCGGCCTGCGCTTCCCGCACGATGACCTGCGAGCCGATGCGGAAGTCGCCGGGGCCGGTTTCCGGAAAGCGGTGAACGATTTCATTGGGCATTTCGTCTGCCCATTCAATAACATCAAATACGCGGGCCATGGAAAAAACTCCTTTGGGGATGAAACAGAGTACGAATTACGAACCGGTGATGGTTTCTTCGCGGCGGTTGAAGGTTTCAACGGCCTGGCGGGCTAACGCCAGCAGGTCGTTCATGGCTTTGGGGAAATCGTTGCTGCCGACGGCGGCTTCTAACTTGTCCACGCCTTCCTTGACTTTGTCGGTCAGTTCCAGCAGGGTGGTGTCGTATGCGTAGAGTTTTGCCAGTTCGGCGTCTTGCACTTTGACGGCGTCAAACAGGCCGGCGTAGCCGTAAGAAGCCGTGCGTACCTGGTCGGAGAAGGTGCGCAGGCGAATGGCTACGGCTTCCAGGTCGTCCAGGAAGCCAAACTCGCCCGCCGCGGCCAGCTGCCGCTGGATTTCGGTCAGGCGGCGCCATTGCTCATCTACCCGCCGGGCGACGGTGAGGCGCAGCATTTTGTCGGCGTCGCGGCGGTGTTCTTTCTGGCGATAGCCCTGAAAGCCCGGAATCCGGCTTGCGAGGCGCTCCAGGGCGTTTTCGGCTTGCTGGATACGGCTGTTGAAATCGGGGTGTGCCATTGACAACCTCTCTCTGGGGGGGAACGAACAGACGGTTATAGGATAGCATAAAAGAAGCGGCGGCGCAACTTGCGCGGCCGCCGTGCAGGCCTTTGGCAGCAGCGGAGCAATGCGGGGGGCGTTGGGGCCGTTTCCCGGGGCTATCGCGGTCTGACCCGAATCGCCCCGTGGTTTTCCGGGTGGAAGCCGCGCACGTCGGCGTAGAATTCGCGGATTTTCTCCAAATCGGCCTCTATGTCGCCCGAAGGCTCTAAATAGCCCCCGATGCCGCAGGTTTTGGAGGGGTAATCGCCGAAGCCGAAAGCAATGGGCACGCCGGCTTCCCGCGCGATGTGGTAAAAGCCGGTTTTCCAGTGGTCGGTGGCTTTGCGGGTGCCTTCCGGCGCAATTACGACCACGAATTCCCCCTCTTCTTGTTTGATGCGCTCGGCCATTTGCCCCACGAAGTTGAGGCGCGCCCCGCGCTTCACCGGAATGCCGCCCAGAAAGCGCATGATGGGGCCGAGGGGGCCGCGGAAAAGGGCGTCTTTGCCAATCCAGCGCGGGCGGATGCCGAGGGCGGAAAGCAGCGCGAGGGCGAGGAGCAAATCCCAGTTGGTGGTGTGGAAAGCGCCGATGATGATGTACTTTTGGTGCGGCGGGCGGTTATCTACCAGTTTCCAGCCGCCGATTTTGAGTGCCCAGCGCCCCAGGCGCTGCCACCAGGGTTCTCGTTGTGTTTTCGGGTGCATATTTTTGCCTCTTGGGTTGTAACTGTTCAGCCTGCCCGCGATGCGTACCCAGAAGCATAAAAAGAGGTTAACGCAAAGACGCAAAGAGGGCAAATGGCGCAAAGAGCAATTCTGTGCCAATCTGTGAAATCTGTGGATTCCCTGCCGGGGCTGAGCAGTTACTTTGGGTTATGGAAAACGGGATGCGGGAGGCGGTCAGGAATGGGCCACTCGCCGCTGCACAACGCGCAGCAGCGCCAGGCTTTCTTCGTTGCGCAGCAACAGCAGCACCAAAGCATAAAACACCGCGCCGCCTGCGATGGTTGCTGTCAGCGCCAGCCACAGCGGGAAGCCCGCGGCGGCGCGCCAGCCGGCTTCCACCACCAAGCCCAGCACTGTGCTGGCGATGGCGGCCTGCAGAATGCCCGCTGTCAGGTGGCTGCCTTCCAGCCCGCCCAGGCGGCGGCGCATCAGAACGAGCAGCCCGCTCATCTCTAAAGTGGTGGCGACGGTGTTGGCTAACGCCAGGCCGCCGTGGGGCATCCAGCCCGCCGCGTTGAACAGCGCCACGAAGGCAAAACTAAAGGCCACATTCAGGCTCATCGCCACGCTGCCCACCAGCACCGGGGTTTTGGTGTCGTGCAGGGCGTAGAATGCCCGCGAAGCAATTTCCACCACCGAGTGGGAAACCAGCCCCAAGGTGTACCACAGCAGCGCCCAGGCGACCAGCGCGGTGGAATGGGCATTGAATTCCCCGCGCTGGAAGAGCAGCACAATCACCGGCTTGCGGAGCAGAATCAGCCCCACGGCGGCGGGCAGCGCCAGCAGCACCACACCGCGCAGCGTGCCTGCCAAAGCGCGGCGCATGGCGGCAATTTCGCCGCGCGCCACCTGCGCCGAGAAGGTCGGCAGGGCGGCGATGGCAATGGATTGGGCAATCACCACCTGCGGCATGGTCATCACTGCCCAGGCAATCTGGATAGCGGTCAGGCTGCCTTTGGGCTGTGAGGAAGCCAGCACCACGTTGATCCAGAAATTCAACTGCACGATGGCCACGCCCAGCACCCGCGGCGCCATCAGCCGCCCGACTTCCCGCACGGCGGCGTCGCGCAGGCCGAAGGTGAAGCGGTAGGCCTTGCCGGGGAGTTTCAGCAGGCCGGGCACCTGCACGCCGAGGTGCAGCGCCGCACCCAGCACCGCGCCCCACGCCAGCCCGTCAATGCCCCAGCGCGGCGCCCACACCAACACGCCGAAAATCATGCCCAGCCAGTACATGGTGGGGGCTAAGGCGGCCAGCAAAAAGCGCTGGTGGGCGTTCAGAATGCCCATCACCAGCCCGCTGAGGCCGAAAATCAGCGGCGAAATCAGCAGCACCCGCAGCAGCGAAACAGTGAGGACCTGCTGTTCGGGCGAAAAGCCGGGGGCGAGCACATGCCGCACAATGGGCGCGGCGAAAGCGTAAGCGATGGCGCTGGTCAGCAGCAGGGTGATGGTGACCAGGTTGGCGATGGACGAGGCCAGATGCCAGGCGCGTTCCCGCTGGTTTTTGGCGAGGAAGCCGGTGAAGGTGGGGATGAACGCCGACCCCAAAGCGCCCCCTGCCACCAGGTTGAAGAGCAGGTCGGGCAGGCGTGAGGCGGCGTTGAAGGCGTCAATGGCCGCGCCGGTGCCGAAGGCCTGGGAAACCAGGATCTGCCGCGCCAGCCCCGCGAGGTTGCTGAGCACAAACGCGGCCATCACCACGCCCGCGGCGCGGGCAATCTGCCTGCCGCCGCCGGGGCCGGGAGGTGCTTCTTCAATGGAGTCTATGGGCGCTTCCTCAAGGGCGCTTTCTTCAAGCATGGGCGCGATTATAGCACGCAAAACGTGATGCCCTGATGCTCAGTGTGGTGATGTTGTGCGATGCAGAGCGTAGATGGAAAGATTGCGAATTACGAATTGCGAAACGGCGAAACGACCAGACGACCAGACGACTAACCGACTAATTTGTGATGCCGCTTTGGGAAGCGGTATAATGCCCGCATGGTTTTCCTCAAACTCGGCGGTTCGCT
>JALUXH010000171.1 GCA_027019065.1 Anaerolineales bacterium | reverse complement strand
CACCGACAAGCGCCGCCCCTACACCCCCTTGCCCGACCGGCTGAAAGCCCTGGCGGAAGCCATCGCCGCGGCGCGGCGCACCCGCCCTGAAATGCGCCTGCTGCTGGGGCACGGCTCTGGTTCGTTTGGGCACTGGGCCGCGCAGCAGGGCGATATTCGCCACGGCGTGCGGGAAGCCGGCGACTGGCGGCATTTTGTGCGCATCTGGCACGCCGCGCAGCGCCTCAACCGCCTGGTGGTGGATGCCCTGGTGGAGGAGGGGGTGCCCGCGGTGGCCTTCCCGCCCTCGGCAGCGGCGCTGGCCGAAGATGGCGCCCTGCGCCGCTGGGATACCGCTCCGCTGGAAGCCGCGCTGGAAGCCGGGCTGGTGCCGGTAACTTGCGGCGATGTGGCCTTTGACACGCGCCGCGGCGGGGTCATCGTTTCCACCGAAGAGATTTTCGCCTTCCTTGCGCCGCGTTTGCGCCCCACGCGGGTGCTGATTGCCGGCGTGGAAGCGGGTGTGTGGGCGGATTACCCCGCCCGCACCCGCATCGTGCCCGAAATCACCCCTGCCAGCTTCGCCGCAGTGCTGCCCGCGCTGCGCGGCTCGGCGGCTGCCGATGTGACCGGCGGCATGGCGGCAAAGGTGAGAGAAATGCTTGCCCTGGCGGAAAGCGTGCCCGGTCTGGAGGTGCTGATTTTTGATGGGCGGGATGCCGGGCAGGTGCAGGCGGCATTGTTGGGGGCTTCCCCCGGCACGCGGATTGTGGGCAATGGTAATTACCTACCCAAATCGTAGCGATGGCAATGCCGGGCGTGTTTTCACGCTGCGGTTTCCTTTGGCACCGCCCTGCGCTGCGAAAACCCCACCCTCGTCCCCTACCCGCTTGCGGGGAGGGGAGCCAGGGGAGGGGTATGACAAAGGCGCAGTGCATCAAGAGGCAGGGAGAGCACAACAGCGTAGGTGGTTACGGGCAATGAGTAGGTCGGGATGCCATCCCGACCTGCGAGATAAAATGCCGCCCCGTTCATAGAAGGAACGCGACCATGGAAGCGGATTTGCACCCCGAAGTGCTCTTTGCCGATGACCACCTGCTGGTGATTGCCAAGCCTGCGGGGCTGCTTTCCCTGCCCGACGGCTGGAACCCCGGCCTTCCGCATGCCCGCAGCGTGCTGGAACCCGCCTGGGGACGGTTGTGGGTGGTGCACCGGCTGGATAAAGCCACCAGCGGCGTGATGCTGCTCGCCCGCACGGCAGAAGCCCACCGCGCCCTTAACGCCCAGTTTGCGGCGCGGGAAATTCGCAAGACCTACCACGCCATTGTGTTCGGCGTGCCCGAGTGGCAGCAGCGCATGGTCAATTTGCGGCTTTCGCCGAATCGGGGACGCCGCAAGCGCACGGTGGTTGACCGCCGCGGCCAGGAAGCCCGCACCGTACTGCGGGTGTTGCGCCGCTTTGGGGCGTTTTCCCTGATGGAAGCCGTGCCGCACACCGGAAGGCGGCATCAGGTGCGGGTGCATTTGTTCGCCGCCGGGTTCTCCATTGTGAACGACCCGCTTTACGGGGAAGCCACGGACGACCATCCCCTCCCCATCCATCGGCTGGCGCTGCATGCCCGCCGCCTTGAATTCCGGCACCCTGTTACGGGCGAGCCGCTGGCCTTGACTGCCCCGCACCCGCCCGATTTTGCCGCCGCGCTGGAAAACCTGGAAGCCTACGGTGATTTGTATGAGTCGTCGGGTCGTCGTTAGTCGTATAGCCGGGGCGATGCATTGGTGGTTAATCGTTTCGTCGGGCAGCCGTGCAAGTTGCCCGACTACCCGACGATATGACTATCTGACCATTTGACTATCTGACTACCCGACTACCTGACAACGCGACTACCCTAAATATTCCCGCAGCTGGCGGCGGATGTTGGGGTGCCGCAGGCGGCTGAGCGCCTGGGCTTCAATCTGTCGCACGCGCTCGCGGGTGACGCCCATTTTCCGCCCGACTTCTTCAAGGGTGTAGGCTTGCCCGTCGAGCAGGCCATAGCGCAGCTGCAAAATGCGTACTTCGCGCGGCGGCAGCGAGTCGAGGATGCCTTCCAGGTGTTCTCTCAGCAGGTTGCGGGTAGCGGCTTCGTCGGGGGCGGGGGAATCTTTGTCTTCAATGAAGTCGCCGAGGACGGAATCTTCTTCGTCGTCGGTGGGCATTTCAAGGGAAAGCGGCCGCCGCGCCACCTTGAGCATGTATTCCACTTTTTTGGGGGGCACCTCAAGGGCTTCGGCGAGTTCGTTAATGTTGGGGTTGCGCCCGAGTTTTTGGGTCAGGTGGTGCTGCACTCGCAGCAGTTTGTTGATCTGGTCGCCCATGTGCACGGGCACGCGGATGGTGCGCCCCTGGTCGGCGATGGCGCGGGTCACGGCCTGCCGAATCCACCATGTGGCGTAGGTGCTGAATTTGTGGCCGCGGCGGTAGTCAAATTTCTTGATGGCGCGGATCAGGCCGATGTTGCCTTCCTGAATGAGATCCAGGAAGGGCACGCCGCGCCCCATGTATTTTTTCGCCACGCTGATGACCAGGCGGGAGTTGGCGGTGATGAGGTGCTCACGCGCTCGCCAGCCGTCTTCTATCAGATGGCGGAGTTCCTGCCGCCGTTCGGGGTCGTGTACGCCCAAAGCCAGTTCCTCGCGGGCTGCCCGCCCGGCCTCAATGCGTTTCGCAAGGTCAACTTCTTCTTCGGCCGTCAGGAGGGGAATGCGTCCGACTTCTTTGAGGTAGAGGCCGATCATGTCATCGGTGTCTATGTTGGCAAGGTAATCTTCTTCGTCAATGGGCGGGGGGCTTTCTTCTTCCTCTTCGGCTTCGGCTTCTATTTCCTCGTCGGTGGGGTTTTCAATGATTTCGTCTTCCACGTAGGGAATGCCGGCGCTCAGCAGGGCGGCAAAGGCTTCTTCCAACTGGTCAACATTTTGTTCGGCTTCCGGAAAGAATTGCAGGATGTCGTCTAATGTGACAAAGCCTTTTTGTCGTCCCAGGTCAACCAGGTGGGCGATGGGGGAGTATTCTTCTTCTATCTCGGTTAACAGCAGTTCTTCTTCAATCATGGTGCGTGTGCTCTCCATACCGGGGGTTTTGTCGCTTCCCACGTGCGGGAATTCCGGGCGTCAGGTGGCGCCAAACCCGTGATTATATCACGGGGTGAGGGCTCTCAAAGGTGTTTTCAGCATACAGCCTTTTGGGGCAAAAATCAACCCCTCTGGCTGCCGATTTGACGTTTTGTAATGTTTTTTTAACGCTTGCGTGCCGCGCGGCCGGGGCACAGCAGAGGGGCGGCCTTTTGCGGTCGCCCCGGAGGAGCAAGGAGGAGGTCACGGCGTCGGGGTGGGGG
>JALUXH010000170.1 GCA_027019065.1 Anaerolineales bacterium | reverse complement strand
ACCTTTGCTTTTCCTCGTGGCCGCCTGCGCCCTAA
Source organism: Anaerolineales bacterium (assembly GCA_027019065.1). Classification (GTDB taxonomy): domain Bacteria; phylum Chloroflexota; class Anaerolineae; order Anaerolineales; family DRMV01; genus DRMV01. Next base: position 1,742 of record JALUXH010000170.1, on the reverse strand, counting down.
ACCCACACCGCCCCGGCCAGCTTTTACCCGCCACGATTTCCGCTTCCGCCTCCACCGGCCTAACACCAGCGTCAGCGGCGCGGCGGCGCCGTCCCGATAGCCGATGGGCAAGCCACCAACCCCAACCGCCGAGACCGTTCGCGCGCAGCGACAGCCGCGTCCGCTGCACGCGAGGTTAGCCTGCGCTGTCCACTACAAGGGCATCACATTACCGCCACCTACATATATCAACTGACCGGTAACCCAGCGCGCCTGCTCCGAAGCCAGAAAGACAATGACATCCGCAATATCTTCCGGCTGCCCCACCCGCCGAAGAGGAATCTCCGCACGCAACTTCTCCTCCATCTCCGGCGGGATGTATCCTGTTTGAACTGGCCCCGGTGCCACCACGTTGACTGTTATCCCATATGGCCCCAGTTCAATCGCTGCGACACGACTGTAACTCTCCATCGCGTGTTTGCTCGCACCATAGGAGGCTTCCCCAGGAAAGCCGGACGCCCCATCCGTGCTCACATTGATAATCCGGCCCCACGTTGCACTACGGCGCAAAAACCGGCGCGCATATTCGGCCATCATCAGGGCCACCGCGCGGCTGTTCACGGCAAAGTTGTGGTCATGGCTCTCAGCGGAAACCGTTGAGACAAAACGGTTCATAACGGCTTCCGCGCCCGAGGGCACGAAGGTGTCTCCTTCCCAGGCCGCAGCATTGTTGACCAGAATATCCACGGGGCCAAAAACCGTTTCCACCTGGTCGAACAGTTGGGAAATGTTCTCTGGATTGGAAAGATCGGCTTCCCAGGCTGCAACTTGCCCGCCCCTTTGACGAATTGCATCCAGAACCTCGTCCGCCGTTTTGGTTTGTTGGATCTGGTAGAAGGTCGGTCCGGGGCCACGCACTTGTTCTGCCCCAGCGGGGGCCTTCGGGAGACGAAAGAAATGAATGAACACGCGCGCACCCTGTGTTGCAAAGGCCTTTGCCGTAGCCGCGCCAATACCATAGGGGTTGTTCGCTCCCGTAATAAGCGCCACTTTGCCTTCTAGCCCAGGGTCTATCATGGTTTTGCCCTCTTGTGGCGTCTCGCGACACCAAAACCGAAAGAGGAAGCAGGCTAACACAAGCGTCAGCGGCGCGGCGGCCCCGTCCTGCTACCCGGCGGGCAAGCCACCAACCCCCACCGCCGAGACCGTTCGCGCGCGGCGACAGCCGCGTCCGCTGCACGCAAAGTTAGGCCAAACCCCACCGCCTGACCTGTGCCCCGCGCCTGCCAGACCCGGCCAATGCCTGTGTTTTGGAAGGTGCGCTTCTGCTTCACCGGCCCGGCGTGGCTTTGGAACGTGCCTTGTCTGGTCTCTGCAGCCCGACCAACCCGACCTCGCCACAGCGAGAAACGGCCATCGTCGTTGCCAGACCCGCTTCTACTTTACCCAAAACGCTGCCGCCGCGCAAGTGGCTCCCGCCCGGCGACCCGCTGCCGCCCCAACGCCTGCCGAACTTCGCGGAAACCCCGCCTCCGGCGCACCGGCACCTTGCCTTGCTGCCCGAAACCGCACCCGACCCGGCCACCTGTACCCAGGTGCCCGCTGGCGGGGACAAATGCCCACCAAACGGCCTTCAAAAGCGTGCCTTTCCACGCACCCGACCTGCCGAACCCGCCCGCGCCCACTTGGAAAGCACCGCTCACAGCCACAAGTGGCCTTCTCAACCGGCTCTACTTCGCTTTTCAAGGTGCTTTTCGATTTCA
>JALUXH010000169.1 GCA_027019065.1 Anaerolineales bacterium | reverse complement strand
CACCTCACCCCCGCTGCGCGCCCCCTCTCCTCTCCCAGTGGGAGAGGAGAGGGGGCTGAGCCGCCGCGAAGCAAGGCTCTGGGGGAGTGGTGAGGGCGAAAAGCCACTGCTTTGGCAACGAGTGACAGGCAGGGGTGCTTCGCTCATCCCCTTGCACTTTGTTGCGTGACAGGTAGGTAGTTACCCCATTTCATCACAGATTTGCACAGAACGGCTCTTTGCGCCCTTTGCCTTCTTGGCGCCTTTGCGTTTTTTTCGTCCTGTACGCTGACGGGGGAGGCTTTCCTGCCCGCCATGCTTACGCCGTCGGGCGCAGGTCTTTGATGTTCAACTGGGGGCGGCGCTGGCCGTTGTATTCGTTCCATTCGTAGGTGAACAGAATATCCACCGCGGGCGGCATCTTTTCCGCCCATTCCCCCTGCCGGAAGGCGATGGCTTCGTGCCGCGTGCCGTTGTCTTCCAAAATCAGTTTGAGGTGCTGGCCTTCTTTGCCCACGGTGCGGGCGCTGTGCACCTTCACCCCCCGCGCCACGAAGCGCGGCCGCGGGTTGCCGTAGCCCGTGGGCTCCAGCCAGCGGAAATCGGTGAGCACCTGCGCGTTCAGGTCGCGCAGGCGCACCTCGGCGTCGGCGCGCAGGGTGGGGCGCAAATCCAGCCCGCCGAGCACGGCTTCGGCCTGCGCGTGCAGGCATTCCAGCAGGTCGGGCAGGCGGTCGTTGCGCACAGTGAAGCCTGCCGCCGCGGCGTGCCCGCCGTAGTGTTCCAGCAGGTCGCCGCAGGCTTCCAGGGCGCGGGTGATGTGGAATTCGGAGATGCTGCGGCACGAGGCGCGGGTGAATTCCTCGCCGCGCTGCCCCACGATGGCCGGGCGGTAGTAGCGTTCCACCAAGCGGGAAGCCGCTAAGCCGACCACGCCCGGGTTGAAATCGGGGTGCGCGGCAAAGAGCAGCAGGGGCACCTCGCCGTCACGGATGGCGAGTTCCTCGGCTTTTTCCTGCACTTCGCGGGTCTGGCGCTGGCGCTCGCGGTTTTGGGCGTCCAGTTGCATCGCGAGGCGTCCGGCTTCCATATAATCATCGGTGAGCAGCAGTTCCAGCGCCGCGAGAGCCGATTCAAGGCGCCCCGCGGCGTTGAGGCGGGGCCCGAGCATGAAACCGATGTGGGTGGCGGTGACGCGTTCGGGCTTCAGCCCTGAAACCTGAATGAGGGAAAACAGCCCCTGGCGGTGGGGCTGGCGCAGGCGGCGCAGACCCTCGCGCACGAGGGTGCGGTTTTCGCCCTGCAGGGGCGCGAGGTCGGCCACGCTGCCCAGGGCGACCAAATCCAGCGCGTCGCGCACGGTTTCGGCTTCCCGCGGGCGCAGGCGCAGGTAGAGCGCCTGCGCGATTTTGTAAGCCAGCCCCACGCCCGCGAGGAATTTTTCGGGGTAGGTGTCGTCGGCGCGCTTGGGGTTGACCACCGCCAAAGCGGGCGGCAGTTCCTCGCCGGGGATGTGGTGGTCGCTGACGATGAGGTCAAGGCCGAGGTCGCGGGCGTGTTCTGCTTCGGCTACCGACCGGATGCCGCAATCTACCGTGACCACCACCCGCACGCCCTCCGCGTGCAGGGTATCCAAGGCCCCGAAGTTCAGGCCATAGCCTTCATCAAAGCGGTTGGGGATGTAGGGGCGGACGGTCGCGCCGAGGCGGCGCAGGGCCTGGGTGAGCAGCGCGGTGGCGGTCACGCCGTCCACATCGTAATCGCCGTACACCGCGATGGGCTCGCCGCGCTGCACCGCGGCCGCGA
>JALUXH010000168.1 GCA_027019065.1 Anaerolineales bacterium | reverse complement strand
AGAGCGCCGCGTAAGCCCCGCCCCACACCCCCGCCTTTGCAGGAGAACGCCATGCCCACGGAACCCATCCCTCAGGCCCGTTTCCACGCCTTCATCCGCGGCCGCGTGCAAGGCGTCGGCTTCCGAAACTATGCCCTCCAAACCGCCCGCAGCCTGGGCGTCCACGGCTGGGTGCGCAACCGCATCGGCGGGGCCGTTGAAGTGGTTGCCGAAGGCCGCAAGCCCGTGCTGGAAGCCTTCCTGAAAGCCCTGCGCCGCGGGCCGGCCGTGGCTTATGTCACCGATGTGGAAGTTACCTGGGAGCCGCCCCAGGGCGAAAAAAGCCCTTTTCGCGTGCGCGGCACCGTTTAACAAACCTCCCGAGGAAATCATGCCCACCCTTTGCCTGCACCACAACGACGCCGACGGGCGCGCGTCGGCCGCCATCGTGCGGCGTTTCTACGGCCCGGAAACCGCCTGCCATGAAATGAATTACGGCGAGCCCGTGCCCTGGGAAACCGTCGCCGAGGCCGAACGCGTGGTCGTGGCCGATTTCTCCCTGCCCCCCGAAACCATGCGCCGCCTGGCCGAGGGGCGGGAATTCATCTGGATCGACCACCACAAAACTGCCTTAGAAGCCCTGGCTGCCGAAGCCGATGCCCGCGGCTGGCCCGGCCTTCGCGATACCGGCGAGGCCGCCTGTGTGCTCACCTGGCGCTTTTTCTACCCCCGGCAGCCGGTGCCGCGGGCCGTGGTGCTCATCGGCGACCGCGACATCTGGCGCTGGGCCGAAAAAGACACCGGCGCCTTCAACGCCGGCCTCTACGCCGAAGAAGACACTTCGCCTTGCAACGACGCCCTCTGGCAACCCCTCCTCAATGATGACCCGGCTGCCCTCCGGCGCCTGCTGACCCGCGGCGAAATCCTACACGCCAGCCGCCTCCGGCAGGTGCGCCGCACCGTAGACCACAAAGGCTTTGCAGTGACCTTTGAAGGCCACCGCACCCTCGCCGTCAACGCCCGCGGCACCGGCGAAATGGGCGAATACATCCGGCAATTGGGCTACACCCTCGGCTATTGCTACAGCGATGCCTGGCACAACGGCCGCCTTTACACCTTCGTGACGCTCTACTCCGACCAGGTGGACGTTTCGGAGATCGCGCGCAAATTCGGCGGTGGCGGACACCCCGGGGCAGCCGGTTTTGGTTTCCCGCGCGGCGAAACCCCTTTCCCGCCGGGCAGCATCTGGTCGTGGAAGACTTCCTGAAAACGTTGCCCCCTTGATTTTCTCCAAAAATCCTCTACAATAAAAACAGCATTCGCGAAGCCATACACAGAACTTCAAGGAGAGACTGCCATGGAAGTCATCAAGGTATCAGGCACCTCGCGAACTTCGGCCGTGGCCGGGGCGATTGCCGGCGTGTTCCGCGAACATCAGCGTGCGGAAGTCCAGGCCATCGGGGCAGGCGCGGTCAACCAGGCCGTCAAAGCCCTCATCCTCGCCCGCAGTTACCTGGCCGAAGACGGCTACCATGTGGTCTTCGTGCCCAGGTTCACCGACGTGGAAATAGACGACAAGGTGCGCACGGCCATCAAATTCGTGGTGATGGCCTGCGAGGAATCGGCGGCCGAAAGCGAAGCCGCACCCGAAGCCCCACAGGAAACATAGCCCCGAAGACGATTGATTGAAGGAGGCCGCCCGACATGGGGGGAAGCCGTACCATCCGATGGGTGATAGTCTGGCCCGTGGTCGTGCTCAGCATGTGGGCAATGGTGAGCGCGCCGCGGGCTTTTGCTTTTTCAACCGCGCCAG
>JALUXH010000167.1 GCA_027019065.1 Anaerolineales bacterium | reverse complement strand
GCACAATGGGTTCGCTGTAAGGGTTGGAAGCCAGGGTGGTGCGGCCGACCAGGTAAAGGTGCTGCGTTTCCAGGCCGGGGGCGCTCACCGGCGCCACAAACGAAACCACCGCGGCCTGCTGCGCCGGCGAAAAAGCCGTGCCGTGATATACCGGCGCACCGGTGTTGACCAGGAAAGCGATGTTGTTGAGTTCATTGGCAAGCAAATGCGTTTCGGCAGGGTAAGCCGAAAGCACCCTGCCCTGGGCATCGGCCAGCAAAATGGCATCAAAAAAGAAACTGTTGGCTTTGGCGTTGTTGAGGTAAGCCGGAATTTCTGCGGGGGCGAGGGCGGCCAAATGAGGGTCGGCGGCCAATTTTTGAATGATGAGGTCGCCGTTTTCGGTGAAAAAAGGCATGCTCTGGGCAGCAATACTGGTGGTGCTTTCCAGCCGCTTGAGAATCAACGCCCGCGCCGAGCGCCGTGCCAGCGCCCAATTTCCCACCAGAATACTGAGCGCCAGGCCGATCATCACCGAAGTCATCACAAACGAAAACTGGCGTAAAATGGAATGCTCCAGCGGCGAAGGGGAGAGTTCACCGCCATAACCCCACGGCAAAGGCCGCCAAAGTGCAATGCCTTGCGCCAGCAGGCCGCCAAGCAGCAGGGGCGCGGCCTTGTAGAGCATCAACCACGGGGCGGCCGTCAGGGCAATATCTACCTGCTCGGCAAAAGTATTGCCGCTCACCAGCAGCACATTGACAGCCCCTACCACGCCATACAACAACGCGACCGCAGCCGCTGCTCCCAGCGGCTGCCGCAACAAACGGTAAAAGCGCGTCCTGTAAGGCTGCCACAGCGCCCAGGCAAACACGAGCGCCAGCGTGCCTTCCGAAAGCGCTTCGGCAGGCAAATGCGTGCTCCAGAAACCCACCAGCGCGCCGGCCGGCAAAGCCAGCAGGAAAGCCGCCGGTGCGCCCAGCCACCCTGCGGCCAGCATCCAGCCCAGGGAAGCCAGCGGCAGCAACACCAGGTGCATTTTGGCTGCCGCCACCGGCAGCGGCAATTCATGGGCAGAAGCCGGCACGGCCGCCGCCACCAGCACCGGCGTGGCAGCCAACAGTCCTGCAAAAGCCCACCACTGCGCCCTGCGCCACCGAGGGCGGTGCGCCTTCAAGCGATAGGCAGCATACACCAGCCCCCCAAGCCACAACAAGGCTATCGCCCCCCCGCCCCACGAAAACGCCGCCAGATAGGCATCCCAGGCATACAGCCACGCCATGCTCATGCCGCCTCAGTGTGCAAGATGTGTGCCATGTCGCCGCCATCCGGCCTGGCAAAAACAGGCCGCCGCGGGGAAACCTGCGGTTTCTCCCTGCCGGGGCCGAACCGATAGGCCACCGCGCTCATTTTAGCACAACCTCTTCATTAGGAAGCGGCGCAACCCTGCTCTCGGGCGCCTCATCCAGCCAGCAAATAGTCTCCCGGGTGGCGAGCGAAAGATCGGCATAATAGCCCCGCCGGTGCGGCGGGAGCATCGCCGCCAGCACATACATGGCCTCATCGGTCATCTGCTGCAACAGGCGGCGGCTGGGGTTGCGCGGCGTGACCCGGAAACGGAAAGGCCGCCCAAAGCGAATTTGCGCCCCCTGGCCCCACCAGCGGCGGGAAAACGGCCAGGTCGGGAAGCCCTGCGTGCCTTCCACCGCCACAGGAACAATGGGGGCCTGGGCCCGGGCTGCAAGATAAGCCGTGCCCAGTTTGCCGCGCAAAAGGGCATCGCTGCGGGTGCCTTCCGGAGCAATCAGCAACGGCT
>JALUXH010000166.1 GCA_027019065.1 Anaerolineales bacterium | reverse complement strand
GGCTGCCGCTGATTTACGGGGTGCTGCTGACGGCGCTGGATTCGCTCCTGCTGCTGGTGCTTTCCCGTTTCGGCATTCGCAAACTGGAAAGCGTGGTGCTGGCGTTGGTGGGCACCATCGGGGCGGCATTTTTTGTGGAAATCGCCCTCGGCCGGCCCGACTGGGGCGGCATTGTGCGCGGCTTTGTGCCTTCCTTGCCCGACGCCACCGCGCTTTACATTGCCATTGGCATTTTGGGCGCAACGGTGATGCCGCACAACCTCTATTTGCATTCGGCTTTGGTGCAAACACGCAAAATTGGCCGCCAACCGGAGGCCATTCGGGAAGCCATTCGCTGGAACAACATGGATACGGGCGTGGCGCTCAACCTGGCTTTTTTGATCAACGCCGCCATTATGGTGATGGCCGCCGCGGTGTTTTACCGCCACGGTTATTTCAGGGTCGCGGAGATTCAGGATGCCCATCGTTTGCTGGAACCCATTTTGGGGGCGTCGATTGCCCCAATGGCTTTTGCCGTGGCTTTGTTGGCTTCCGGGCAGAGTTCCACGGTGACGGGCACCCTGGCAGGGCAAATTGTGATGGAAGGCTACCTCAACCTGCGCATCCGCCCCTGGCTGCGTCGGCTGCTCACCCGCTCTCTGGCGGTGATCCCTGCGGTGCTGGTCATTTATTTTTCAGGGGAACGCGCCACCGGCGGTCTGCTGGTGCTCAGCCAGGTGGTGCTTTCGCTGCAATTGCCGTTTGCGGTGATCCCTCTGGTACACGCCGTAGCCGACAAAACGCGGATGGGGGCGTTTGTCATTCCGCGCTGGATGCAGGCGCTGGCCTGGAGTGTGGCTGCGGTCATTCTTGGGCTGAACATTAAACTGGTGGCCGATGAAATCGGCCGCTGGGCCGGAAGCGCCGGGCATTACGGCTGGCTGGTGCGGGCGGCGCTTTTTCCGCTGGCGGCGGCGTTTTGGGGGCTGCTTGCGTATGTGGGCGTGCACCCCTGGCTGAAAAAACGCCGTGCAGCCTCGGCGGTGCAGCAGCCTGTGGTGCCGCACAGGGGCGAGACGCATGAGACGGTGATGCTGCCTGCGCTTTCCCCGAAGCCCTACCGGCGGGTGGCGGTGGCGCTGGATTTTTCGGGCAACGACCGGCGTTTGCTGGAAGCCGCCCTGCGGGTTGCCGCGCCTTCCGGCGCCGTTTTGCATTTGATGCATGTGGTGGAAAGCCCCGCGGCGCGGGCATTAGGCGGCGAAGCCGATGACCTGGAGGTTGCCGTGGACCGGCAGCGGCTTCAACAACTGGCGGCTTCTGTGGAAATGATGGGCGTGCAGGCTGTGTGGCATCTGGGCACCGGCAGCCCGGTAGCTGAACTGGCGCGCCTGGTGGTGGAGGTGCAGCCTGACCTGGTGGTCGTGGGCGCACACGGTCATTCGGGTGTTTCCGACCTGGTGTTTGGCACGACCATCAGCGCCTTAAGGCACCGCATTGCGGCTGCCATGCTGGTGGTGCCGCTGGCAAAGGATGCCTGATAAGGCCGCAGGGCAGAGGGGCGAGGATTTATCGGGGCAAATCGTAATTACCTACGTGGTGGCAAAACGCCTCTGGCGGCAGTTTTTCTTTGGAGTGCGGCGACGAGTCGCCGCTTTCCAAATCGGTGCCCAGGCACCGCACTCCAAAAAGCGCTTGCAAAGGGAAATATTCTCCGTGTCCTCTGGGTGAGCAATTACGGGCACAGGGCCATCCGCAGTGCTTCGGGGCAGGTAATTACGGCAAATCTCTGTATCGTTTGAGCAGCCGCCATACGCCGATGGCGGCTTCTATTTGGATGGCAAAAGACATTTTAGATTGCCCCCATTGGCGTTCTTGAAAGTAAATCGGCACTTCGGCAAGGCGAAAGCCGAGTTTGTAGGCCAGGTAGGCCATTTCCACCTGGAAGAGGTAGCCGGCGGCGTGCACGCGGGCTAACGGCAGCGCGGCCAGGGTTTCCCGCCGCCACAGGCGATAGCCGCCCGTGACATCGCGCACGGGTATGCGCAGGATGGTGCGCGCGTAGAAGTTCCCGAAAGTGGAAAGCCCCTTGCGCCACAGCGGCCATTGTTCGTCAAGCCTGCCGCCGGGCACGTAGCGCGAGCCGAGCACCAGGTCGGCCTGGCCGTTTTCCACCAGTGCGGCCATTTGGGGCAGCACCGCCGGGTCGTGAGAAAAGTCGGCGTCCATCTGGGCAATGGCCTCCACGCCCGGCGTGTCCAGGGCTTTCCGGAAACCTGCCAGGTAAGCGGGCCCCAGGCCGTTTTTTTCGGTGCGGTGGAGCACATCCAGATGATGGGGGCGGCGTGCTTTCAGCGCCTCGGCAATTTCGCCGGTGCCGTCGGGGCTGTTGTCGTCAACGACCAGCACGCCGAGATCCAGCGGTAAAGCAAACAAAGCGGAAACCAGCCGCGGCAGGTTTTCCGCTTCGTTGTAGGTGGGAATGACGACAAGGAGGCGCATGGTTTAGCGTCCCTGGAAGGCCTCCTTGATGGCGTTTGCGTCCATGAAGGGGCCGTGGGAGGAGCGGACTTCCTTGATGCGCAGGGCCAGTTTGCGCTCGCCGAAATCTTCCCGCAGGCGGTCTTTGAGCGGGTAGAAGTAGTCCAGCGCCTGCCCCAGCCGCTGTTCAATGCGTTCGCGAATGGCGTTGGCGTGCGGTGGTTCGGTAATGATGAGGAAGTCGTGGGCAGAGAGGTGGCCGATGAAATCGCTGCCGGAACCGGCGTCGCGGGCGGCGTTTTGTAACATGCGGCTGATGGCGCGCAGCACGTCGTCTGAGGTTACAAAGCCGTAACGCTCGCGAAAGACATCCAGGTTGCGGACGGAAACGAGCAGGGCCACCCATTCTTTGCCGCTGTCGAGCAGTTCTTGCAGAATTTCATCTACCAATGCGCCTTCGGGCAGTTCGGTGACGGGGTTGGTGACCGGTCCCAGAGAGGCGCGCCGCAGCGCGTTGCGTACCCGCAGCCGCAGTTCCTGGACATCAAAAGGTTTGGTAATGTAATCGTCGGCGCCGAGTTTAAGCCCTTTCAGGCGGTCGCTGCGCTCGCGCTTTTCGGTCAGAAAGATAATGGGAATGCGCGAGGTGCGTACGTTGGTGCGTAGCCGTTCCGCCACCTGGTAGCCGTCAATGTCGGGCAGGCGGATGTCAAGGATGACGAGGTCAGGCGGAGAAATCTGGCAGGCGCGGATGCCGTCTTCCCCCCAATTCGCGGTTTGCACATCGTACCCTTGTACCCGAAAGTACGATGTCAGCATTTCGGCCACGTCCAGGTCGTCTTCAATGATGAGGAGGCGGTGATGTTTGTTTTCCACGGCTCAACCAATCGGCTCTTTCTGGATGACGAATTCGCACACTTCGTCGCCTTTGGCAACGCATTTGGATTCGTTGACCCGGAACTCATTGCCGCCGGAAACCCACTTCAGCCCTTCTTGCAGCAGGCCCACGGCCAGATGGCAGACCGGTTTGTCGGTTGTGCCGTTGCGCCCCCAGCACACCGGGCAGCGGTGGATGGTGTAGATGTATTCGTGCTCTTTTTCTTCAACGGTGGTAATTTGGTCGCTCACCTGGCTGAAAATTTTGGCCATGGCAGGCAGGCCGATGCGCAGTTTGGCCTTCAGCGGCAGCACTTTGAAGGCCAGATCGCCCACCCCGGCGAGAGCGCCGAAGTTCCGCAGCCCTTCGGCGAAAGCGGCGCGGCCGGCCCGCAACGCCAGCCCCCGCCCGCCTCGGGGCCCATACATTTCTTCCAGCGCCAGGTTGATGGCGGAGACATAGGCAAAGTCAAAGGCTTTGTCCAGATTGTCGGGGGGCATGTTGTCGATGAGATGGGAAAGATGGGCCAGGTTGAGGATGGCATTCAGGCCGTTCTTCCCCATCACGTCTTCCAGGGCTTCCAGAATGATGCGCGCAATTTTGTTGGGGTAGTAGTAACCGCTTTCGGGAATCGGTTCCATGACGTGCCCTCCGATCGTTTAGAGAAATTTGGCGATGTCTTCGGCTGCCCTGCGCATATCCAGAAAAATCAGGCCAAGTTTGGCGCCTTCCCGGGCCAACGCGGTTAACACGGCTTCTTCGCCCACAGCCATCAGCACAACATACCCCTGGTCGCCTTTGATGTAAACCTGCTCCAGCGCGCCGCGCCCCAGTTCAGAGGCGATGCGGTCACCCAGGGAAAGCATGGCAGCCGACATGGCCGACACCCGGTCTTCCTCAATGCCCTGTGGCAGGGCGGAAGCGATGGTCAGGCCGTCAACGCTGACGACGGCGGAGGCTTCAATATCAGGAGAAGAAGCCTGCAAATTGCGGAGACGTTCTACCAGTTGTTGAGTACGTGATTGTGCCACGGCCTCGCTCCTTTCTTGGCCTGTACGGGCCGGGGGGATAACGATTCGCGTTGATACTGTAGCATAAGGGGGGGCGTGTGTCAAGGTGTTTTTTGCGGCCTTTTTGCATTCCCCCCGAGATTGGAAAAGGGCGGCAGGCGTTTGCGGGAACGCCGTGGCTCAGGTCTGGAAGGCATCAAAAGGCATCGGCACACCCCCCTGTTGTTGCCTGCCGGTGCTGCATTCTGCATAGGGGGAGGGGTATGGCATGGGCAAAGCCCATCAAGTGTAGGGCACGCACAGCAGCGCAGACCGTTGCTTCTGCCCCCAGTTTTTTGCGAACCTTGCGCCTTCCTCTTCCTCATGCTAAAATAGGCGCTGTGGGGGGAGCACGGCGGGTTTTCGCGGCCGAAAAGTGGGTGCTCCCCACTTTTCTGTGATTAAGCGCCCCTTGCGTTTTCCCTGGGTTGCGGGTGCGCCTGCAACGAGATTTTGTTGTGGAGAAAATGAGGCTATGGCAAAAAGCGAACTCTTACTGGCTTTCAACGAACTTCTGGAAGAGCGCCACCTGCCGCCGGAAGCCGTCACTTCTGTGCTGGAAAAGGCGCTGGCCGCGGCTTACCGCAAGGAAGCAGGCGCGCCTTCTTCCCAGAATGTGGAGGTGGCCATTGACATGGATAACGGCCATTTCTCGGTCAAGGCCGAGAAAGAGGTGGTGCTGGAAATCCAGAATCCGGCCACTGAAATTTCGTTAGAAGAGGCGGAGCAAATTGACCCCGAAGTGCAACTGGGCGACGTGGTCATGGTGGATGTTACTCCCGAGCGGTTGGGACGCGTGGCGGCGCAAACGGCGCGCCAGGTGTTGCAGCAGCGCCTGCGCGAAGTAGAACGCGAAATCCAATATCAGCACTTCAGCAAACTGGAAGGCGAAATCATCAACGGCATTGTGCAGGCCGTGCGCCCCAATGGTGTTACCGTGGGCCTGGAAAAGAACGCCGAGGCGCTGCTTCCCCGGCGGGAGCAAATCCCCGGTGAGCGCTTTCGCGTGCACGACCGGGTGCGCGCCCTGCTGCTTGAGGTCAAACCTACCGGCAAGGGGCCGCAGGTTATCCTTTCGCGGGCGCACAAAAACTTTCTCCGCCGGTTGCTGGAAGACGAAGTGCCGGAAATCTACCGCGGCGAAGTGGAAATCCGTGCCATCGCCCGCGAGGCCGGGCGGCGCTCCAAGGTGGCCGTCTCGGCTGTCGCACTGACCATTGACCCGGTGGGCGCATGTGTGGGGCTGCGCGGCGTGCGCATTCAGGCCATCATGCGCGAACTGCACGGCGAGAAAATTGACGTTATTGAATGGAACCCCGACCCCGAAGTCTTCATTGCCAAGGCGCTCAGCCCGGCCCAGGTCACGGGGGTTTATCTGGATGCAGAAAGCCGCACGGCCACCGTGGTTGTTCACGAAGACCAGCTCAGCCTTGCCATTGGGCGGCAGGGGCAAAACGCCCGCCTGGCGGCCAAACTCACCGGCTGGCGCATTGACATCAAAAATCTCGCCGAGGCCGCTTCTGAGGCCATCTACAAACTCCAAAACGACCCGCAATACGCTCCCTTTGCAGAAACCGAAGCCGAAACCGTCCCCCTCATTGAGGCCATCCTGGCGAAAAAATCCGAAGGCCGCCTGTTATCGCCGGAAGAGTATCGCGAACTTTCCCATTTTGTCGACCGCGTGGAACGGGGCGTGCTGACCCGCCGTGCCGAGGAACTCTCCGAAGAAGCGCGCCGCCTGGCCGAAGCGCGGGCCCAGATTCCCGAAGCGGCCTTTGAACTGCCTGTAGACGTCCTCGGCCTGACCCCGCGCATCACCATGCTGCTCACCAATGCCGGTTACAATTCCATCGGCGACCTGATGCTGCAAATGAAACTCAACCCCGACGACGTGCTTGCCCTGGACGGCATTGGTCCGAAAGCGATGGAACAGATTACGGAAACCCTGGCGCTCTTTGAAGAAGCCCATCCGGCGGAAAAAGCGCCTTCAGAGGAAACCGAAACCGCCGAATCGGCCGCCGGCGTTGGCGAAACGTTGCCCGAAGCCGAAGAACCGGCAGCCGAAGCCGCACCGGCGCAGGCCGCCGAAACGGAAGCCGAACCTCAGGCAGCGGCAGTGGCCGCAACAGCCGCACCCGAGAGCGAAGCCGCGCCGGAAAGCGAAACCGAGGCTGAAGCAAGCGCGGAGACCGCTTCGTTGGAAGACCTCTTCGCCCAGGTGGAGATCCCGGCCGAAGAGGTGGCCGCGGACGAAGAAGCCGAAAAAGAAACCGAACTCGCCGCCGACAAGCCGCGCAAGAAGAAAAAGAAGAAAAAGAAGAAGCCCCGCCAGTACGTTGAACTGGCCTATGGCGAAGACGAAGAAGACCTTATCCCCGTCAAGCGCCACAAACGCGAAGACGAATGGGAAGAATGGGATTTCTGACCCGCCGCGCAGGAGACGGAAATGGCAAAAAAACGGCGTGGCAAGCATGTGCCGCAACGCACCTGTGTGGGGTGCCACCAAACCCTGCCCAAACGCCAACTCGTCCGCCTGGTGCGCACGCCTGCAGGCGTGCGGGTGGACCTCACCGGGCGGCTTCCCGGCCGGGGCGCTTACCTGCACGACCGGCGCTCGTGCTGGGAACGCGCCCTTGCCAAAGGCACCCTGGCCCGGGCACTGCGGGTTGCTTTGACCGACGATGACTTGGCACGTCTGAAGGCTTTTATGGCCGTGCTTCCCGACGACGAGGACGACGGTGAGAGCGCCGCGGAAGCATCTGCTCGCGCTGGCTGAAGCGCGCATTTCGGCTGCTGCCGGAATGGCATGGTAAGGCCGCCCACAGGCGTGCCTGCAAGGAGGTGAATATGACACAGAACGGACGGGAGCCGATGACTCTCCCGGCAAGTATGACCGTGCGTCAGCTTGCCGAAGCCCTGCAAGCCAGCCCCATTGACCTCATCAAAACGCTGATGGCCAACGGGGTCATGGCTTCCATTAACCAGACGATCGATTTTGAAACTGCAGAAATCGTAGCCACCGAACTGGGCTACGAAGTGGTGTTGGAAGAACCAGAAGAAGAACTGGAAACAGAGGCCGAGGCGGAAATTCCCCTCTGGCGGCGGCTGATTGCCGACGAGCCGGAAGACCAACTGCAGCCCCGCCCCCCGGTGGTTGCTGTGTTAGGGCATGTCGACCACGGCAAAACCACCCTCCTCGACGCCATTCGTCACACCAATGTTGCTCAGCGCGAGGCCGGCGGTATCACCCAGCACATTGGTGCTTATCAGGTGGTGCACGATGGGCGCAAAATCACCTTCCTTGACACCCCCGGCCATGCAGCCTTTACCGCCATGCGGGCGCGCGGGGCGCAAGGTGCCGACATCGTGGTGCTGGTGGTGGCCGCTGACGACGGTGTGATGCCCCAGACGCGGGAAGCCATTGACCACGCCAAAGCTGCCCGGGTGCCCATCATCGTGGCGCTTAACAAAATCGACCGCCCCAACGCCAACCCCGAACGCGTCAAGCGCCAGCTGGCCGATGTGGGGCTGGTGCCCGACGAATGGGGCGGTGAAACCATGGTCGTGCCGGTTTCCGCCAAACAGGGCGAAGGCATCGAAGACCTGCTGGAAGCCATCTTGCTTGTGGCCGACAGCATGGACATCCGCGCGAACCCGGCGGGCAAAATCATCGGCACGGTGATTGAAGCCCGACGCGAAAAAGGGCGCGGGGTGGCCGTTACGCTGCTGGTGCAAAACGGCACGCTGAAACTGCGGCAGGTGGTGGTTGCGGGCGCTACCTACGGTAAAATCCGCGCCATGACCGACGAACACGGCAAAGCCGTGCGCGAAGCGCCGCCTTCCATGCCGGTGCAGGTGCTGGGCTTTGTAGACGTTCCCGCAGCGGGTGAACTTTTCCGCGTGGTGGAAAACGAAAAGGCGGCGCGCGAAATCGTGGCCCGACGGCAGGATGCCGCCCGCACCCAGGAACAGCAGGAAACCCGCCGGGTTTCCCTTGAAGACCTGTTTGACCAGGTGCAGGCCGGCGAGGCCAACGAACTCCGCCTGGTGGTCAAGGTAGACGTCCACGGCTCGCTGGAACCGGTCGTCCATTCCATCCAAGAAGTGGCCGAAAAAAGCGAAATCAAGGTGAAGGTGCTCCACGCTTCGGTGGGGAACATCAGCGAAAACGATGTCAACCTTGCAGCGGCTTCCAAAGCCGTGGTCATTGGCTTCAACGTGCGCCCCGATGCCCCGGCGCGCAAACTGGCCGAAAGCCTGGGGGTTTCCATTCGCACTTACAATATCATCTACCGCCTGACCGAAGACCTGGAAAAGGCCCTCAAGGGCATGTTAGGCGGCGAAGAAGAGGAAACCACCATCGGCAAGGCTGAAGTGCTGGCCGTGTTCAAAATCCCGAAATCCGGCAAAGTGGCCGGCTGCCGGGTGCGGGAAGGCGTCATTCGCCGCAATGCTTTCGCGCGCGTGGTGCGGGGCGGCGAAGTGCTGTTTGAGGGGCCGCTGGCTTCCCTCAAACACGAAAAGGACGACGTCCGTGAAATGCGAGAAGGCTTTGAATGCGGCATTGCCCTTAAAGGCTTCCAGGATTTCCAGGTGGGCGATGTCATTGAATGCTTTACCCGCACGCGGGCGGAAGTTGAAGAGAGCGGCTGGTAATCGGAGGCTGACATGGTTTCGCAACTGCGGCTCCGCCGCATCAACGAACGGTTGAAAGAAGAACTGGCTGTGCTGCTGCTTTACGAAGTGGCCGACCCGAGGGTGCGCGGCGCAAGCGTAACCGATGTGCGCGTGGACCGCGAACTGGCTTACGCCGATGTGTTCGTCTCGGCCGTGGAAGGCCCGGCGCGCAAAGATGAAATCCTGGCAGGTTTGGAACACGCCCGCGGTTTTCTGAGCCGCGAACTGGCCCGGCGGGTGGAACTGCGGCAGTTCCCCCGGCTGCGCTTTCACTGGGACCCCACGCCGGAGCGCGCCGAGCGCATTGAGGCCCTGCTGAAGCAAATCCGCGCCGAACGGGAGCCCGGCGGCGCAAGCCCCGCCGATGAAGCAAGCGAAGACGCATCGGCCAACTGCTAACCGCCAACCGCTATTTTCCCAAGAGGCCACCATGACTTTTGACCCCCAAGCCGTTGCCGCTGCCGGTGAACGCCTGCGTGCAGCCCGCACCGTCAGCGTGGTTTCCCATGTCAGTCCCGATGGCGACGCCGTCGGCTCGGCGCTGGGGCTCACGCTGGCCCTGCGCGCCGCCGGCAAGCGCGTGACCGTTGCGCTGGCCGACGGGGTGCCTGCCTGCTGCCGCCATTTGCCCGGCGCCGAGACGGTGGTTTCCCGCGGCGACCCCGAAGCCGACTGCAAGGTTTTTGTGGACTGCGGCGACCGCGACCGCGGCGGCAAGGCGTGGCAGGCCGATTGGCCGGTGGATATCAACATTGACCACCACAAAACCAACACCCGTTTTGCCGGGGTGAACCTCGTGGCGCCGGGCGCTGTGGCCACGGCGGCCATGCTGGCCGAATTGCTGCCCCGCTGGGGCCTGGAAATTACGCCGGAAGCCGCGTCGGCGCTGTTGACCGGCATGTTGACCGATACCATTGGTTTCCGCACTTCCAATATAACTGCCCACGCCCTGCGCCTCGCTGCCGACCTGGTCGACCGGGGCGCCCCCCTCAGTGAACTGTATTTCAAGGCGCTGGTGGAGCGCAGTTTTGAAGCCCTGCGCTATTGGGGGCAGGGGCTGAGCCGCATTCGGCGGGAAGGCGGCCTGGTGTGGACTTCGCTGACGCTGGAAGACCGCAAAATCAGCGGCTACGGCGGTAACGACGACGCCGATTTGGTGGGCTATCTGGTGACCGTGCGCGGCGCGGCCATTGGTGTGATTTTCATTGAGCAAAATAACGGCACCGTCAAAGTCAGTTGGCGTGCCCGTCCGGGTTGGGATGTTTCCGGCGTGGCGGTACGCTTTGGGGGCGGCGGCCACGCGCCGGCTTCCGGCGCCACGGTTTCCGGTTCGTTGGCTGAAGTGCAGGCCAGGGTGCTGGAAGCCACCCGCGCTTTGTTGTGATGGTAAAAGCCCCTGATGAATTTAACACACTTGAGAGGGAGTAATTGA
>JALUXH010000165.1 GCA_027019065.1 Anaerolineales bacterium | reverse complement strand
ACCCCACCCCCGTCCCCTCCCCGCATGCGGGGAGGGGAGCCAGGGGAGGGGTATGGCAAAGGCACAGCGCATCAAAATGGAGGGCACCACAGCGTAGGCAGTTACCAGAAGACACAGAAATAGCACCGAAAACGCAGAAACACACTTTGTGTCTTTGCTCCCTTTGTGTCTTTGCGTTAATTTCCTGGCGTGCTGAGACCATTTTCATAAGGCTGAACAGTTACAATCATCCACAGATTCCACAGATTCGCACCGATTGCAACCCCAGAAAGCACAGAAGCGTCGCAGAAAACACAGAAGTTGACTTTGCGTCTTTGTTCCCTTTGCGCTTGGCGTGATGCCGTTGTAGCCTTTGGGTCTCCTGTGTGCCTTGGCGTTCTCATCGCAGGTGGGCTGAACCGTTACGTGAAGGCGAAACAACGTTTCCCCCACATTGGCTTGCGCCCAGGTGCCGATTGCCCCTTTGCCCGCACCCCAGATTGTGCTATAACTGCCTTATCCCCACCTCAAGGAGGCAGCCGGTGGACTTCTCCATCCCCAAAGACACCCGGCTCATGCTGAACCTCATTCGGGAATTTATGGAAAAAGAGGTCTATCCGTTAGAGCAGCATTTCCTCAACGAGCCGCCGGACGTGTTCCAACCCCGCCTGGATGCGCTGCGCAAAAAAGTCAAGCAAATGGGGCTGTGGGCGCCTGCCCAGCCGAAGGCATACGGCGGCATGGAACTGCCGCTCACCGACTTTGCCCTGGTTTCCGAAATTTTAGGCACCAGCCCGCTGGGGCACTACGTTTTCGGCACACAAGCGCCCGACGCGGGCAACATTGAGATTTTGCACAAATACGGCACGCCAGCGCAAAAAGAGCGCTGGCTGCGCCCGCTGGTGGAAGGCAAAATCCGCAGTTGTTTTTCCATGACCGAGGTGGAAATGCCCGGCTCCAACCCGGCCTACATGGAAACCACCGCCGTCAAGGACGGCGACGACTACGTCATCAACGGCCAAAAGTGGTACACCACCGGCGCCGACGGCGCGGCTTTTGCCATCGTCATGGCCGTCACCAACCCCGAAGCACCGCCCTACCAGCGCGCCAGCATGATCATCGTGCCCGCCGATACCCCCGGCTTCGACATCGTGCGCAACATCAACATCATGGGGCATAAGGGCGGCGGCTACTTCAGCCACGCCGAAATCCTCTACCACTCGTGCCGCGTGCCTCAAAGCAACCTGCTGGGGCCGGAAGGCGCGGGCTTCCGCATCGCACAGGAACGCCTGGGGCCGGGACGCATCCACCACACCATGCGCTGGCTGGGGGTGGCAAAACGCGCCCTTGACCTGATGGTTTCCTACGCCGCCAGCCGCCCCATCGCCCCCGGCCAGGCATTGGCCGACAAGGAAATGGTGCAGGCATGGATTGCGGAAAGCGCCGCCGAGATTGCCGCCGCCCGCGCCCTCACCCTGCAAACCGCATGGCGCATCCAGCAGCTCGGCTGGAAGGAAACCCGCCAGGAAATTTCCATGATCAAGTTCCTGGTCGCCAACACCATGCAAAAAGTCGTGGACCGCGCCCTGCAGGTGCACGGCGGCCTGGGCATGACCGACGACACCATCCTGGCTTACTTCTACCGCCACGAGCGCGCCGCCCGAATCTACGACGGCGCAGACGAGGTGCACAAAGTCTCCCTCGCGAAGCGCATTCTGCGCCCCTACCGCGAGCAAATAGAAGCCGCAAGGAAGGTGCTGCGATGAACGACGCCGCCCGCCCGCCCCGCCCCGGCGAGGAACTTGACCTGCCCCGCCTGGAAGGCTACCTCAAGGAAGCCATCCCCGGCCTGAGCGGCACGCTGGAAGTGCTGCAATTCCCCTCAGGGCATTCCAACCTGACCTACCTGCTGCGCGTCGGCGACACCGAAATGGTGCTTCGCCGCCCGCCGCGGGGCAAGAAGCCCAAAAGCGGCCACGACATGCACCGCGAGTGGGTGCTGCTCAACGCGCTGCACGGCGCTTTCCCCGTGCCCAAACCGCTGGCCTACTGCGACGACCCCGCGGTGCTCGGCGCGCCGTTTTACGTCATGGAACGCATCCGCGGCCTGATTTTGCGCCGCGACCTGCCGCCCGACCTGGCGCTTTCCCCCGCCGAAGTGCGCGGCCTGTGCGAGCGGCTCATTGATACCCACCGCCGCCTGCACAGCCTGGATTACCGCGCCCTCGGCCTCGGCGATTTCGGCCGCCCGGAAGGCTATGTGCGCCGCCAGGTGGAAGGCTGGGCGCGGCGCTATCGCGACGCCCGCACGCCCAACGTGCCCGATTTTGAAGAAGTCATCGCCTGGCTGGAAGCCCACATGCCGCCCGAACGGGGCGCGGCGCTTATCCACAACGACTATCGCTTTGATAATGTGGTTTTTGAAATCTCTCCCTTCCCCCGTCCGGCTCAAGCGCCGGACACCCCCTCCCCTCCCTTGACAAGGGAGGGGAGGGGGACGGGCGGTGGTGAGAGATCAACCACCTTCCGCGTTGTAGGCGTGCTGGATTGGGAACTCGCGACCATCGGCGACCCGCTGATGGATTTGGGCGCGTCGTTAGCCTACTGGGTGGAAGCCGACGACCCGCCCGAAATGCAGGCCGTGCGCCTCGGCCCCACCAACGCCCCCGGCGCGCTCACCCGCCGCGAAGTGGTGCAGCGTTACATCGCCGACACCGACCTTACCGCCGACGATCTGCGTTTTTACTTCGTTTACGGCCTCTTCCGCCTCGCAGGCATTGCCCAGCAGATTTACTACCGCTATTATCACGGCCAGAGCCGCGATGAACGCTTCCGCCATTTTGACAAAGCCGTGGCCGAGCTGGCACGCGCCGCCCGGCGGGCGATGGAGGGGTGGGGTTTGTAGCAGGTTGCAAGATGCAAGATGCAAGATGCAACCTGCAACCTGCAACCTGCAACTCGCATCGTGTACCACTCGCAATTTCCCGGAGGTTGCCATGAAAGTTTCCCGCGTAGCCGAAATGCGCCAACTCGACCACACCGCGATTGAAAAATACGCCATTCCCGGCACCATCCTGATGGAAAACGCCGGCGAAGCCGCCTACTACGCCATCTTGCAGGAATTCGGCATGGCGGGCAAGCGCTTTGTGGTGGTCTGCGGCAGCGGGCACAACGGCGGCGATGGGCTGGTGGTCGCCCGCAAACTGCATTCCGGCGGCGCCGGGGTACAAATTTTCTGCCTCGGCAAGCCCGAAAAGTTTGATGACACCGTGCGCTTCCACTACGAAATGGTCAAGCGCCTCGGCCTGCCTTTCGTCCGCCTCGGCGACGACCTCACCCCGCTGCGGGAAGCCCTCGCCCAGGCCGACGCCGCCATTGACGCCATCTTCGGCACCGGCCTCAGCCGCCCGGTCAGCGGGCGCTACGCCGAAGCCATCCGCCTGCTGAACGCCGGCGGCAGGCCGGTGTTCAGCCTGGATATTCCCTCCGGCATCGCCGGCGACACCGGCCAGGTGCTCGGCATCGCCGTGCAGGCCGCCGCCACCATCACCTTCGGCCTGCCGAAAATCGGCAACCTGCTCTACCCCGGCTTCCAGCACGGCGGCAAACTCTTTGTCACTCACATTTCCTTCCCGCCGGAGCTCTACGAGCAGGAAAGCCTCAAACTGGCGGTCAACGAAGTGCCGCCACTGCCGCCGCGCCCCCGCGACGGCCACAAAGGCACTTTCGGCAAGGCGCTCTTCATCGCCGGCGGCAGCCGCTACCTCGGCGCGCCCTACTTTGCCGCCATGGCCTTCCTCAAAGCAGGCGGCGGCCTGGCCTACCTCGCCACGCCCGCCCCGGCCGCGCCTTTCATCGCCGGCAAAGGCAGCGAAATCGTGATGCTGCCCCAGCCCGCCACCGACGAAGGCACCCTCTCGCTGGAAGCCTACGACGGCCTGCTGGAAGCCGCCGCGGGGATGGACTTCGTGGTGCTCGGCCCCGGCCTTTCGCTGCACCCCGAAAGCCAGGAACTCGCCCGCCGCCTCACGCAGCGTCTGGAAAAGCCCTTGCTGGTGGACGGCGACGGGCTGACGGCCCTGGCAGGCTCGCCGGATATTGTGGCTATGCGAAGCGCCCCCACGGCCCTCACGCCTCACCCGGGCGAGATGGCGCGCCTCACCGGCCTTTCCATCCCCCAAATCCAGGCCGACCGCGTCGCGGCGCTGCAAGCCGCTACCGCACAATGGCAGGCCACCATCGTGCTCAAAGGCGCGCATTCCCTCGTCGGCTACCCCGACGGGCGCATCTTCTTCAACCTCAGCGGCAACCCCGGCATGGGCACCGCAGGCAGCGGCGATGTGCTCACCGGCGCCATCGCGGCCATGCACACCGCCCACGGCTTCCCCCTGCCCGAAGCCACCCGCTTAGGCGTGTTCCTGCACGGGCTGGCCGGCGACCTGGCCGCCGAAACCCTCGGCGAAGACGGCATGGTGGCGGGCGACATCCTCGCCGCCCTGCCCGCCGCCCTGCGCCGCTGGCGAGAGGATTACAAAGCCCTGACCGCCAACGCCTACGGCAAAATCTTTACCCTCTGACCTTCCCCCAGCGCTGGGCGGCTTGGGCAGGCGCTGCCGCAGCCCATCGGGGCCAAAATCGGGTACAATACCGCCATGAACCACACCGTGGCGCAACTTTTCCGCCGCATCGCCACTTTGCTGGAACTCAAGGGTGAGTCCGGCTTCAAAATACGCGCCTACGAACGCGCCGCCGACGCCATTGAGGAACTGGAAGAACCCATTGAGGCCGTTTGGGCTGAGGAACGCCTCACCGAAATCCCCGGCGTGGGCGACGCCATTGCAAAGAAAATTGACGAATTCCTGCGCACGGGCAGCCTCGCCTTCCTGGAACGGCTGGAAGCCGAAGTGCCCCCCAGCCTGCTGGAAATCCTTTCCCTGCCCGGCCTGGGCACGAAAAAAGTGCAGCGCTTGTGGCGGGAGCTCGGCATTGACGACCTTGACGCTTTGGAGCAGGCCGCCCAATATGGCCGCCTGCGCGCCCTGCCCGGCTTCGGAGCGAAAACCGAAGCCCGCATTCTGGAAGCCATCCAGGCGCGGCGCGAGCAGCCCGCGGGCTTCCTGCTGGGCGACGCCCTGCCGTGGGCGCAGCGCCTGCTGGAACGCCTGCGCGCCCTGCCCGGCATCGTGCGCGCCGAACTCGCCGGCAGCACCCGCCGCGGCAAAGCCCTGGTGAGCGATGTGGATATCTTGCTGGCCGCCGAAAACCCCCTCGTAGCCCTGCAAACCGCCCTCGCAGCGCTGGGAGCGCCCGCCGAAATCGTGCGGCATCCCGACTACGCCGAAGCCGAAGCGGGCGAAATCGGCGGTTTCGCCCTGCACCTGCTGGCAACCCGCCCCAACCGCTGGGGCTCGGCCTGGCTGCTGGGCACGGGCAACATCGCCCACATCGCCGCCCTGCGCCGCCTGGGCGAAATTCCTAACCAGGCCGCCACCGAAAAGGCCTGCTACGCCGCCCTCGGCCTGCCGTGGATTCCCCCCGAACTGCGGGAAGGCCGCGGCGAGGTGAAAGCCGCCCGCCGCGGGGCGCTGCCCGCCCTCATCACCGCCGCCGACATCCGCGCCGACCTGCACAACCATTCCACCTGGAGCGACGGGCGCGCCACCATCCGCGAAATGGCCGCAGCCGCCCTCGCCCGCGGCCTGCGGGTGCTTGCCATCACCGACCATTCCCAAAGCCTGGGCGTCGCCCACGGCCTCACCCCCGAGCGGTTGCGCGCCCAGCGGGAAGAAATCCGCCGCGTGCAGGCCGAACTGGGCGACCGCATCGTGCTGCTGCAGGGCGCCGAGGTGGAAATTCTGGCCGACGGGCGGCTGGATTACGACGACGAAACCCTCGCCCAATTAGACATCGTGGTGGCTTCCCTGCACACCTCGCTGCGCCAGCCGCGCGAGCGCATAACCGCCCGCCTGCTGCAAGCCATCCGCAACCCCCATGTGGACATCATCGGCCACCCTTCGGGGCGGCTGCTGCCCCACCGCCCCGGCGCCGACCTGGACTGGGAAGCGGTGCTGGCCGCGGCTGCCGAGCACGGTGTGGCGCTGGAAATCAACGCCCATCCCCGCCGCCTTGACCTCCCCGACCACCTCGTGCAGCAGGCCATCGCCCGCGGCATCCCCATCAGCATCAACACCGACGCCCACCGCCCCGCCGACTTCGCCCACCTCTTCTACGGCGTGCTCACCGCCCGCCGCGGCTGGGCTTCCCCCGAAAACATCATCAACGCCTGGGAACCCGACCGCCTGCTGGCCTGGCTGCACCGCCGTTCACCACTCGCCGAACCCTGAGCACCGCTCTGGAGCCCCCCATGCCTTTCTTCAAACACA
The DNA here is from genome assembly GCA_027019065.1 of Anaerolineales bacterium. Classification (GTDB taxonomy): domain Bacteria; phylum Chloroflexota; class Anaerolineae; order Anaerolineales; family DRMV01; genus DRMV01. The sequence goes on along the minus strand of JALUXH010000165.1, from coordinate 4,160 downwards.
AACCCGACGCCCTGCTGCAAGAAGAGCGCGCCCTGCTGAGCGACCTGCGCGAAGCCCTCATCCAGGCCGGCATCACCGCCGAAGCGCGCCAGACCCTTGAGGAATCCATCCTGCAACTGGACGACTTCTTCCTCATCGTGGTCGTGGGCGAATTCAACGCCGGTAAAAGCGCCCTCATCAACGCCCTGCTCGGCGAACAGGTGCTGCAGGAAGGCGTGACCCCCACCACCACGCAGGTCAACATCCTGCGCTACGGCAAAGCCCTGGCCCACAAGCCCCTCGGCGACCACCTGCTGGAAATCACCGCGCCGGTGGGCCTGCTGCGCGACCTGAGCATTGTAGATACTCCCGGCACCAACGCCATCATCCGCGAACACGAACTCATCACCCGGCGCTTCGCCCCCCGCGCCGACCTGGTGCTCTTCGTCACCTCTGCCGACCGCCCCTTCAGCGAAAGCGAGCGCGCCTTCCTGGAAAAACTGCGCGCCTGGGGCAAGAAAATCGTGCTGGTCATCAACAAAGCCGACCTGCTGGAGCGCCCTGAAGACCTGGACCAGGTGATTGCCTTTGTCAGCGAAAACGCCCGCCTGCTGCTGGGCACCACCCCCGAAATCTTCCCCGTGAGCGCCAAACTGGCATTGCGGGCCAAACAGGGCGAAAAACCGCTGTGGGAAGCCAGCCGCTTCGCATCGCTGGAAACCTATATTCGCGACACGCTGGACCAGACCGAGCGCATCCGCCTGAAACTGCTCAACCCCCTCGGCGTGGGCATACGCCTGGCCGAAGAGCACGCCGCCGCGCTGCGCCGCGAACTGGAAGTGCTTTCCGGCGACCTGGAAGTGATTTCCCACGTGGAACGGCAGTTGGAAGAATACAAAACCGACATGCAACGCGGCTTTGAACTGCGCATGGCCGAAATCGACAACATCCTGCGGCAAATGGAAGAGCGGGCGCGCGACTACTTTGAGGAAACCATCCGCCTCGGCCGGGTGGTGGATTTGTTCCGCAAAAAGCGCCTGCAGGAAGAATTCCAGACGCACGTTATCGGCAACGTGCCCGACCAAATTGAAGCGCGGGTCGGGAAACTGATTGACTGGCTGGTAGAAAGCGACCTGCGGCAATGGCAGGCCGTGCACGCCTACCTCGCCGAACACCGCGAGAAATACAAAGGCAAAATGCTGGAAGCCCCCACCGGCTTCCGCTACGACCGCGACCGGCTGGTGGAAACCGTAGGCCAGCGGGCGCAGGCCGTGGTAGAGCGTTACGACCGGGAAAAGGAAGCCCGCGCCCTGGCCGAAGGCACCCAGGCCGCCGTGGCTGCCGCCGCCGCGCTGGAAGTGGGCGCCATTGGCCTCGGCGCGGTGATTACCGCCATTGCCACCACCATGACCGCCGACATCACCGGCATCGCCGCCGCCACCTTCGTGGCCGTGCTGGGGTTGTTCGTGATTCCGGCGCGGCGCAAACAGGCCACCGCCGAAATGCACCGCAAAGTCGCCCAACTGCGGCGTTCCCTCACCCACACCCTGCGTCAGCAGTTTGAAACCACCATGGAAACCAACCTGGAGCAGATCCGAGAAGCAATGGCCCCCTACGCCCGTTTCGTACGCGCCGAGCACAAGCGCGCCGCCGACCTGCAGCAGCGCCTTCAGGATTTACTTTCCCGCGCGGCGCAATTGAAAGCCCAGACAGACCGGTTATAGCCCCTCGGTGGCCACTGTTCAGCCCACCTGCGATGAAAACGCCAAAGCACCCAGAAGACCCCAAGGTTACCACGGCGGAACGCCAAGCGCACAAAGGGAACAAAGACGCAAAGTCAACTTCTGTGTTTTCTGGTCATTACCTACCCCGACAGCGCCACGGATAGCCTTGTGCCTGTGAACGCACACAGAGGGCACCCACACGCTTTCCTTTTTTTACAGGCGCTTTTTGGCGTGCGGTGCCTTGGCATCGCTTTGGAAAGCGGCGACTCGTCGCCGCACGCCAAAGAAAAACTGCCGACAGAGGCGTTTTGCCGCCACGTAGGTAATGACGTTTTCTGCGACGCTTCTGTGCTTTCTGGGGTTGCAATCGGTGCGAATCTGTGGATGATTTTCTGCGGAATCTGCGTCATCTGGGCCGGAGCTGAGCAGATAACCCCTGATTATTTCGCCAGCCAGATGACCGCCAGCGCGCCCAGCACCAAAAACGGCCCATAGGGGATATACGCATCCAGCCGCCAGCGCCGCCAGCGCAGCAGGCCGTAAAGCAAAAACAGCACACTAAATGCCCCGCCCAGCAATACGGCAAAGGTCAACCCGGCCCACACCCCGGGCCATCCCAGCAGCAAGCCTAATCCCCCCATCAACGTGACATCGCCAAAGCCCAACGCCGGTTCTTCAGGCGGCGGCTCACCGGCGCGGCGCGCTTTCCAGAGGGCATAGCCGTTGCCCAAAAAGAACAGCGCCAACATGACCCCTGCGCCGGACACCCCGCCCAGCAGCGTCGCCGCCCAGCCATGCCGCCATGCCCCCAACGCCAGCCCCAACAGCGCTCCTGCGCTGCTGACCGAATGCAAAATCAGGCGGTGTTCCACATCCATCACCACCACGGCGAGGGCATATACCACCACAACCCACACCGCCCAAAAGCCCCATTTCGGCGGCGAAAGCCACAGGCCCGCGCCCGCTGCCGCCATCAACGCCAGCACCACGCCGTGCCGCCAACGGCGGCGGCCACAATGCGGGCAGGGCTGCCACCAGCGGAAATAATCGGCCGCCGAGAGCCGCTCGCCGCACTGCAAACATATCGGCCCCCGCGCGGCGTGCGGCAGCACATCGGCGAGATAATTCACCGCTGCTCCCGCCAGCAAACTTAACACCACCACGCCCGCCAGCGCCATCACCCCCGCCTCTGCCAGAACGAAACCGCCATGCCAAACAGCCCCAACGCCAGCAGGCCGATGATGACCAGCGCGCTGGGGAAACGCGCCGTCACGGGGGCGGTTTCCATAAACGTCGGCACGACCAGCGGCGGGGGCGCAGTGAACGTCGGCAAGCGCGTGGGGGGCACATCCACCAGAAACTGGGCAGCCAGGGTGGGGTCTACCGTGGGCGTTACCTTCGGCGTAGGGGTAGGGGGCGGCTCCACAATCGGCACATCGCCGCCTTCCAGCCGCACCACGTAGGCATAAACCCACCCCGTGCCGTCAGGCGAACCGGGATAGACAATTTTGATCCATTCACCGGCCGGCGTACGCCCAATGGCCGGAACGCGTTCCCCAACCACCAGCACGCCGATGATCGGCCAGCGGCTGCTGGGACCGGCCCGCACATGCACCTGCGGATTGCCGCCTCCCAGCACCACCACCATCGGCCCCGTGGGCGTGCCCGTGACCGTGGGGATGGGGGTGGCATCGGCAGGCTGAAAAGCCGCTTTTCCTGCGGCGGCGCGCCACCCGGCCCACCACAACACAGCAGCCAGCACTGCCGCAGCCCAGAAAGCCTTTTGACGTCGCTTTGCCATCATGGCGGCGATTATAACACCGCCGCCGTGATGGGCAAAGTTGTGTTATCATCGGGGAAACACGCCAATGTTGCAGCCCCCTGGCTGCAAGCCCACACCGGCTCGGTTCATTGCCGGTAAGGGAAACCACAGATGACGCAGATTTCACAGATTTTTCGTAATTACCTACCCAGACAACGCCACGGATAGCCTTGTGCCTGTGAACGCTCACACAGAGGACACCCACACGCTTTCCTTTTTTGCAGGCGCTTTTTGGAGTGCGGTGCCTGGGCACCGCTTTTGAAAGCGGCGACTCGTCGCCGCACTCCAAAGAAAAACTGCCGACAGAGGCGTTTTGCCACCACGTAGGTAATTACGATTTTTCGTAACTGCCTACGTTGTGGTGCCCTCCATGCGTTTTGATGCGCTGTGCCTTTGCTGTTGCATTCTCAAACAAGATTTTGGTCATCCCAGAAGGCGCCATCTGCCCCGCCTGGGGTGCGATCTCACCCATCCCCCGCTGAGCCTCGCCTGGCCTTCGGCAACGCTCAGGCCGGGCGCTCGGCTCATCCGCCCCCTTCCCTCAACCCCTCCCCTGGCTCCCCTCCCCGCATAACGCCATTTTCCCTGACCCAAAGTAACTGTTCAGCCCACCTGCGATGAAAACGCCCAGGCAC
>JALUXH010000164.1 GCA_027019065.1 Anaerolineales bacterium | reverse complement strand
CACCCTGCGGCGGGTTTACACCCCCGGCGTGGCGCAGGTTTGCCTGCAAATTGCCCAAGACCCTTCCCTGGCATGGCAGTTCACGTCCATCAGCCACCTGGTCGCCATCATCACCGACGGCACCGCGATTCTCGGCCTGGGCGATATCGGCCCTGTGGCCGGTATGCCGGTAATGGAAGGCAAGGCCATGCTGATGGAAAGCCTGGTAGGGCTTTCGGGCGTGCCCATCTTGCTCAACACGCAAGATGTCGACGAAATCGTGAACGCCGTGGCCGCGATTGCCCCCACTTTCTCCGCCATCCAGTTGGAAGACATTTCCGCGCCGCGCTGCTTTGAAATAGAAGAACGTTTGCAAAAGATGCTCAACATTCCGGTCATGCACGACGACCAGCACGGCACCGCGGTCGTCGTTACGGCGGCGCTGAAAAACGCCTGCCGCTACGCGGGCGTTGACCTGAGCCGGGCCACCATCGGGCAAATCGGCCTCGGCGCGGCGGGCATGGCCATCAGCCGGATGCTGATGCACATCAGCGGACAGCCGGTGCTGGGCGCCGACCTGAGCGCCGAAGCCCTCCGGCGGCTGGAAGCCTACGGCGGCCAGCGGGCCAGCCTGGACGAAATCATGGCAAAAGCCGATATCGTCATCGCCACCACCGGCGCTCCCGGCCTCATCCAGCCCGAAATGGTGCGCCCAGGGCAAATCATCTTCGCCCTCTCCAACCCCCACCCCGAAATAGATCCCGAAGCCGCGATGGCCGCGGGGGCAGCCTTTGCAGCCGACGGCAAATCGGTCAACAACGTCCTCGGCTTCCCCGGCATCTTCCGCGGCGCAGTGGATACCCACGCCACCAAAATTACCCCCGAAATGTACCTTGCGGCCACAGAAGCCATTGTGGCCCAAACGCCGGAAGGCGACCTGCTGCCCAGCCCCCTCACCCCCGAAGTCCATCGTGCCGTAGCCAAAGCGGTGGCCGAAACGGCTATTGCCCAGGGCGTGGCCCAGACCGAATACGTGCCCTACGTGAGCGACCTGTAGCCCCGAAAACCGGCCTATTTGCCATCACCCTGGCGCGCCCTTTTTGCACTGCTGTGCGCTTACCGCCGGCGGGCCGAACCGTCCTCCCTCCCCCAAAAGGAGCATGCCATGAACGGCACATTCCCCGTTTTCCGCAAGTCCGCGGCGGCCATTGCGCTGCTGGCGCTTGTGCTCACCGCCTGCAACCTGCCCGCGGCGGGGCATCCCTCTCCACCGGCGCCCACCCTCGCGCCTTTGCCCAAGCCTTCCCCGCTGCCCGTGGCTTCCCCCACGCCCCCGCCGCCCACATCATCGCCGTCCCCTGCAGGGCCCTGCACGCTCACGGCCACCGCCGACGCCACCGCCTACAACCGCCCCAGCACCCACGCCCAGGTTTTCGGCACGGTCAGCGCCGGAACCTCGCTAACCCCCCAGTATCGGACTGCCGATGGCTGGTATGGCTTTGAGCCAGGCGTCGCGCAGGCCGGCAACGTCGGCATCTTCCGAATGCGGTGGGTGCAAGGGAAGCAAGGGTTTCAAATTCGCGGCGCGTGCGCTCAGCTGCCCCTGGCTCCCCCACTCCCCGCGGGGGTATGCTTCCTGATGCCCATGACCACCCTCACCGTACGCAGCGCCCCTGCGGCGACTGCCGCGTCCGTAGGCACCCTCACGCCGCAACAATATGCCGCGGTCACAGGGCGCGGCCCCGACGATTGGGTGCTGCTCAACCTCAATCAGGGGCAAAACAGCCTTTCCGGGCAGGGCTGGGCTTCCCTGGCCGATGGCGGCCTCAACGGCCCCTGCGACAGCCTTCCTTCTGTGCAGCCCCCCACCGCATCAGCCCCTACGGCTGCCACCCCGCCGCAAAGCCGGGAAACCCGCATTCAGTTCGCTTCAGGAGCCATCACCTGGCAGGCGCCGGTCAACGCTTCCGGGAATTATGTTTTTGGGGCCATGCAAGAGCAAAGCGCCGAAATGCTGGTGCTCCACGGCGACCAACCCGCCGATGCCGCCCTCGCCCTGGCCGCCCCCAACGGCCAGCCGCTGCAAACCTACAATATCGGCCGCCCCGACTGGCGCGGGATGCTCCCTCAAACCGGCGACTACCACATCAGCATCGCCGCCCCCCACGGCACGGCCGGGCTGACCCTTCGCGTGACCATCTATCCGCCATTGCGGCAGCCCCAGGCCGTTACCGATACCGGCGTAGGCTTTAAGGTGCTCTACGACCGGGCCATTGCCCACCGGCAACTGCCCGGCTATTTCCCGCATGAGGTTTTCGGCGTTTTGCTGGCCGCCGGCGACTTTTACACGAACACCAACCTCTCGGAAGCCTATTTCGTGATTTCGCTGGAAGACTACCACGACCGCGACACCTGCCTCAACGCGCCGCCCGATGCCGCCGAGGTGAACGCCCTCGGCACCTGGCGGGTGAACAACGTGGATTACCGCTACTACCATACAGAAGAAGGCGCCGCGGGAAGTCTCTACCAGTCGGAATTCTTCCGCACTTACGTCCACACACGCTGCATCACCGTGCGGCTCTTCACCCACGAAACCAACATCGGCAACTACGACAGCGGCAGCGTCACCCCCTACGATCGCCAGCGCGTCCTCAGCGAACTGAAGCGCATCTTCTTCACCTTGCGCTGGCCGTAAAATCTCAGCGGGCTGGCAGGATTCTCAGGCCTGCCAGCCCGCCTGGCTTTACGCCGGGTTGCGCACAATGCGCCACACCTCTCGCCAGGAAGGCTTTTTTCCGCTCACTAACACGCCTACACGAAACAGCCGCACCCCAGCCCACAGGCTCAACAACGCACCCAGGGCAATCATCAGCGTTGCAGCGTCCAAATCCCACCAGGGTATCTGGCCGCTGGCCAGCCGCAGCAACACCGCCGAAGGTGCAGTGAGCGGAAAATAGCTCAGCACGCGCGGCACCACACCGTTGGGGTTGAGAAAGAACAGAAAATTGACCATGAACGGCAACGCCGCGATGAGCGAAATTGCCGCCGAAAACTGCTGGCTTTCCCGCAGATTGCTGCCCAGGGAACCCAAACCGGCCATCAACAGGCCGTAAGTGAGATAGCTCAGGGGCATGATGATGACCACAGCCACCAAAAGCTGCGGGTCGGGGTGGCGCGCCTGAGCAAGCACGGTCTGCAGGGCATCGTATCGCGGGAAGATGGAGACCGCCTGCGTTCCCAGCAGCCACATGCTCACCAGCCACACCGTCACTTGCGTTAGCGCCAGTGCAGCCAGCCCCAGCACTTTACCCCATAACAATTCCAAAGAAGTCAACGAAGAAAGCAACAATTCCATAATGTGGCTTTCTTTTTCTTTAGCCACACTTTGCAGCAAATACCCTGCCGAGCTGAACAGAGCGATGAAAAAGAGAAAGCTCAGAGCATACCCCACCGCAAAGCGACCGTTGCTATTTTCCTCAGAAGTTGCGCTGCTGCCCAACAGCACCAGGTCCACATTGGGCATTTCGGCCAGGCGGCGGGCTTTTTCAGGGGAATACACCTTCTGCAGAGCAGCATAGAGCAGCAGGGCTTGCAATTCGGTCAACACTTTGCTACCGGCCGCTATGCCACTGCCTATAAACACCGTGACCTTTTGCCCCGGCGCATAGCCCGGCGGGATGACCACCAGTGCGAGGTAATCGCCGGCGCGGGTAGCGGTTTTGGCCTGCGCGATATCGCGCACCCTCACAAACGGTTTGGGGAGCCCGACATCAGAAGGGAAAAGCCCTGCCTGGTCTGCGAGGGCTATGGGTTTGTTCAAGTCGCCCGTGACCAGCGCCCCCACATCGGTGTGCGCTTTGAGCGCCTGCACGCCCCAAAGCAGCAGGGCGCCGAAAACGGGCAAGCCAAACGTCACCAGCAAATAGCCCCAGCGGCGGAAATTGGTGCGATATTCGTAAACGGCCACATGGAAAACTTTGCGTAAGTTCACGCCTGCACCTCCTCACCGGCCATTGTCTCCCCGGAGGTTTCCTCTACTGCACGCAGGAAGACTTCTTCCAAAGAAGGATAGACAACTTCAAACCGCTCCACCGGCGCGCCGGCATCCACCAGCGCCCGAAGTACCTCCTGAGGCGTCACATCCGCTTCAGGCAACAAATACCACAGGCCATGACGTGCTTCGGCCTTTTGCACCGGCAATTGTGGCGGCAAAGGCGCTCTTTCTGCCAGCCCCACGGCAATGTCGCCGCGGGCATATTGCCGCCGGAGGGCTTCCAGCGGCCCCTGGGCCACGATGCGTCCGCGGTTGATCAGCGCCACTTCGTCGGCCAGGGCTTCCACATGCACCAGTTGATGTGAGCTGAGCAAGACACCCTTGCCTTCGGCGCGCAAATCGGCCACCAACCGCTTGACCAGTTGGATGTTCACCGGATCGAGGCCTTGAAAAGGCTCATCCAGCACCAGCACCGGCGGGTCGTGCATCAGCGCGGCGACCAGTTGGGCTTTTTGCTGCATGCCGTGGGAGAGTTCGTGCACCTTGCGCTCGGCCCACTCAGAAAGGCCAAAGCGCTCTAACCACGCCAACGCACGGCGGCGGGCTTCGGCGGTACGCAGCCCCTTGAGCGCCCCCAGGTAAACCAGCAGTTCCAGCAGGCGGGCTTCCCGATAAAGGCCTCGCGCCTCGGGCAAATATCCCACCTGCTCGCGGGCTTCCTGCGGCGGCATCCCCAGCAGGCGCACCTCGCCTCCATCGGGATAGAGAATGCCCATCAACACACGGATGGTAGAGGTTTTCCCCGCACCGTTGGGCCCCAAAAGGGCAAAAACCTGCCCCGCAGCCACCTCAAAGGATACCCCATCCACGGCCGTAAAGTTGCCGTAACGCTTGACGAGATGCCGCACTTCAACCACTGCGTTCATAGGGCACCTACCACACCGGAAACCGCGCGGCTGCCCTCGTTAGAGCCACGCTCGTCTTCCACATTCAGCAACCGGCGCATCGTCTGACGGTATTGCTCCAGGGCGTCGCGCCCTTTGGGTGTGAGCCGGCAGATGGTCAACGGGATCTTGCCCCGAAAAGTCTTTTCCACCACCAGGTAGCCTGCGCCTTCCAGTTTCCCCACGTGGGCAGAAAGGTTGCCTTTAGTGAGCCCCGTGGCATGGAGGAGGTAACGGAAATCGGCTTCCTCCACCACCGAAAGCACCGTCAGGATCGCCAGGCGGGCCGGAGCATGCACCAACGGGTCCAACCCGGCCCAGGGGCGAGAAAATTCATTCATGCGATTTCCTCCTCGGAGTAAGCGGCAAAGGATATTTCCGCAAATAGGAAAACAGCGCCCACGCCCCCCCTGCCATTTGAGCTACGCCGATGAGAACAAAATGCACGCCGCCCTGAAGGGCAAAAGTGCGCGCCGTCACGCTTCCAGCGCTCAACATCACCGCCAACGGCCCGGCGAGAGCCGCTGTAACCGCATAGAGAAAGCCGCGTTCCCAGCCTCGGCGCCCCGCCCAATAGAGAAAAGCCGCAGCCATGGCGGCGCTCAACCCCATCAGGGAAGCGCTCGCCGAGAGACTTTCCGCGGCCATGACAAAAGCAAAGCCAGCCACCGTGACCAGCCCCACTGCAACAGCAACCCACACTTCCCGTTTCCTCCAGCCCCCGCGCCCGTAAGCCACATAGCCTGTGCGGGGATATGTAACCCGCCACTTCGCCGCCTGCACAAGCCGGCGAGCTCCAAAGGCCAAAACGAGGATCACTCCCACCTGCAAATACTGCAAGGCAAGGGCCCACACCCCCACTGCGTGCCCGCGCTCCCATAACACCATCGCCAAGGCGAAAAAGCCCAGGCCGGTAACGAGTTCAGGGAGGCCGTCTTCAACCCATGACCGCCATATCCGGTGTTCTATCTCCTGTTCGGTTTTCGTACGCACCTTCTTCCTCCAAAGCAAACAGGTTTGTGGCATAAACTTATTTGCAACAATATACACCCGAAGGCCCAAAAAGTCAAGGGAAACCACATTCCGCGCGCGGCACCACACCGTTGGGGTTGAGAAAGAACAGAAAATTGACCATGAACGGCAACGCCGCGATGAGCGAAATTGCCGCCGAAAACTGCTGTGCCTCTGTCATCCCCCCCTGGCTCCCCTCCCTACATGCGGGGAAGGGACGGGGGTGGGATCAACGCAGCGGCGGCGGTGTCAAAGAAAAACGCGGTGGGAACACATGCCCAGCGTTGCCATCGCCGCAATCTGGGTGGGTAATTCCGCCTGCACGCCTCAAAGCAGCTGGGCGCCGAAAAATGGTATAATCGCGGCAATTACCTGCCCGACCGACGGCGCCGACAATGCCAGGCGAGTTTTACACAGCATTCCCCTATATCACCGCTCACATCAGGTAGAGGAGAAAGTGCCATCGTGAACGATCTGTTATCTGCTTTCTTGCGTTTAGACGATGTGCCCGTAGAGAAACACACCACAAAACAAACCATCGCCTGGGCCGAAGTGGATGAAGAAGGCCGCCTGGTGCTGCCGCCGGAAGTGATGGCGCACTATGGCCTGAAACCAGGGGCAAAAGTGCGCCTGGACGAGGGGGAAAACTTCATCCGGATGCACCGCCCCGTGACCCACCTGACCAAAATCTACATTGAGCCTACGGTGGCCTGCAACCTGGATTGCATCACCTGCTTCCGCAACGATTGGGACCAGACCATCGGCCACATGACCGAGGAGACCTTTGAAGCCATCCTGGAAGGCTTGAAACAGTTAGACCCGATGCCCGACGTTTATTTTGGCGGCATTGGGGAACCCCTGTTTAACCCCAAAACGATAGAATGGATCCAACGGGTCAAAGCATTAGGGGTCAAAGTTGAATTGATTACCAACGGCACCACGCTGACGGAAAGGATCTCGCGCCGTTTGATTGACACCGGCCTGGATTTGTTGTGGGTTTCGCTGGACGGCGCATCGGAAGAGACCTACGCCGATGTGCGCCTGGGGGCACATTTCCCGCAAATTATTGAAAACATGCGGCGCTTTGCCCAAATGCGCCCTAAAGAACATTACCCCAAACCGGAAATCGGCGTGGCTTTCGTGGCTATGAAGCGCAACATTGCCGATTTGCCGGAAATCATCCGGCTTGGCAAATCTTTCAAAGCGCAGTATTTTTCGGTGAGTAATTTGCAACCGGCCACGCCCGCGATGGTAGATGAAATCCTGTATTCTCGCTCTATGCGAGATGTGGCTTATATGCGCGCCCCCCATTTGCCTTACCTCAGCCTTCCCAAAATGGACTTCAACGAATATACCCGCGATGCGCTTTTTGAGGTCTTCAATTCGCAATTGAACATCAGTTATGCGGGTAATAATTGGAGCGGCGCTAACGATACTTGTGATTTTGTCGAGCGCGGCACCATGTCCATTGCCTGGGACGGCAACGTGAGCCCATGCTGGCCGCTGATGCACTCTCACGTCACTTATCTGAACGGCCGGCGGCGTGTGGTCAAAAAGCATGTCATCGGCAACGTGCGCGCACGCTCACTGGAAGACATCTGGCTGGATCCGGGCTATGTGGCCTATCGCGAGCGGCTGCACAACTTTGTGTTTGCTCCATGTACTTTCTGCGGCGGCTGCGATTTAGTGGAATCCAATGAGGAAGACTGCCTGGGCAACGATATTTTCCCGGTATGTGGCGCGTGTTTGTGGGCGCAGGGTATCATCCAGTGTCCTTGAGTTGAACACCGCCGGGTCTTGCAAAAACCCGGCGGTCTGGGAGAAGAGCCTGTGTACAAAGTGAATTTCTACGCCACCCTGCGCGATATCGTGGGGCGGAAAACGGTGGAAGTCGCAGCCCCGGACGGCATGACGGTGCAGGCGCTGGTAGAGCGCCTGGTTGACATGCACCCCCCTTTGCGGGATGCGCTTCTGGATGCCGAAAGGCATTTCCTGCCCCACATGAAGTTATTTGTCAACGGGCGCGAAGTCGTTTACATGGAAAAAGGCTTTGAGACCCCTTTGCAGCCCGATGATAAAGTGGATATCTTTCCCCCCGTGGGAGGCGGATGATGCCGCGGCGGGTCATCGTCCGCGAAATTCGGGGGATTCCGTTTTTCCTGCTGGTAGAATACCTTCAGGAAATGGGGGGAAAGCAGATCTCGGAAGGGCACGTACAGGCGCCGGCGTGGGATGTATTCCTGACGCGCATGGAGCCGTTTCGCATTGGCTCGCTTGAAGTCGGCCAAACGCGCCTGGAAATTCAAGTTGAAGACGCTTTTGCGGAAGAATTCATCCGCCGTTTAGGACAAAAGACGCTGCGGGCAGGGGGATGAAGTGTGACACGACAAGCGCGAGAAAGCCCTCACGGGTTTTGTCAACCTGTGAGGGCTTTCTGATTAGGGGGGAGGGGGAATCAGGTGATTTCCAGTTCCTTGAGTTTTTCTTCCGGCACGACGCCGTTTTTCCAGCCGCGTACTTTGTAGTACTCTTCAAGCATGGGCTCCAGTTCGCAGACCTGGCCTTCGGAGCCCGGCTGGTCGGAGGGTTCTTCCAGGAATCGCTTTGGCAGGTAGTCGCTGCCTTCGCGGAAGCCGGCCAGATTGTTATAGTATCGTTCCAGGTTGTAGATGCGCTCGCCAGTCTTCATCACGTCGTCGGCGGTAAAGGGAATGCCGACCATGGCCGAATATTGCTGCGCGTATTCTTCCGCGCCCTCGGCGAAGGCGCTGAATTTGCAGATATCCATGCTGTCGGAGAAGGCGTGGAAGTTCTGGAAGATGGCAACCAGTTCACCCTTGCCTTTCCATTCAAGCGGGTCCACTTTGAGGGAATTGAAGGGCATCACGCCGAGTTCGGCGGCGGGGGTGTAAGCCCGCAGGTGACAGGCGCCGCGATTGGATGTGGCGTAGCCGATGCCCATGCCTTTCAGGCCGCGCGGGTCATAGGCAGGAATAGCCTGGCCTTTGACGGTCATGGCAAGTTCAGGATGGCCTAATGCTTTGGCTGCCCGGGCAGCACCTTGCGCCAGAATGGCGCCTATGCCTTCCTGCGCGGCAATTTTGTCCACAAAGGCCACCATACCCGCCGTATCGCCCCAATTCAGCGTTTCGCCGTCCACGTAGCCGCGCTGGCTGGCTTCCATGTAAACGGAGAGGACATTGCCCATTTCAATGGTGTCAAAACCGTAGTCGTTGCACATATCAATCAGTTTGGCGATGGTGGCAATGTCGTCGTTGCCGCAGTTGGCGCCAAACGCCCAGGCCGATTCGTACTCCACCGATTCCATGCGCAAGCCCTTCCACGGCCCGTAGGTGATTTCCACTTCTTTCTTGCAGGCCACCGGGCAGGCGTGGCAGGTGGGGTCGTTGACCAGCACGTTTTCGCGGACGTATTCGCCGCTGGTTTTCTCGGCGTGTTCGCCGAAAGAAGCTTTTTGGCTGTTTCGGGTGGGCAGCGCGCCGATGCTGTTGGTGATGTTCATCAGCACGTTGGTGCCATAGACCGAAAGGCCGCCCTTGCGCGGGCTGGTGATGTTTTCTTCGGCCATGATGGCTTTCAGGGCGCGTTCATGGGCTGCTTTCCATGCTTCACGGTCTTTGGCTTTCACGATGGCTTTCGGAGCCTTGATGACGATGGCCTTGAGGTGCTTGCTGCCGCCCACGGCACCGGTGCCCCCGCGCCCGCTGGCGCGGTCGTCTTCGTTGATCCAGGCAGCAAAGAGGGAGCCGCGCTCGCCGGCCTGGCCGATAGCAATGACCGACAAATCCTTTTCACCGTATTTTTGCTGGAAATATTTGACGGCGGCGTGCACCCCTTTGCCCCACACTTCCGAAGCATCGTGCAATTCCACCTGGCCATCGTGAACATAAGCATAAACCGGCTTTCCGGCTTTGCCTTTGAACACCAGGCCGTCAAAACCGGCCCAACGCAGGCGCGCCGCGCTCCAGCCGCCGTGGTGGCTGTCGGTCACCGTGCCGGTCAGGGGCGATTTGGTCACCACCGCCATCCGTCCGCTCATGTTGGCTTCTGAGCCGGTGAGCGGCCCGTTCATGAAGCACAAGATGTTTTCGGGGGAAAGCGGGTCGACTTGCGGCCCATTGTCGAACACAAATTTGACGCCCAGGCCGCGCCCGCCGATATATTTGCGCGCGTCTTCTTCCGGCAAGGGCTTGTATTCGACCTTCCCTGCTGTAAGGTCAATCCACGCAATCCGATTGGCATACCCACCGAGTGTCACGATTTCCTCCTTTCATGGTCAAAGAACGAACGCACAAGGCACACACCCACAGATTAGCAGATTTTTCCCTTTTTGGCAAGTGAGTTTGGCCGCCGCTCTCGTTTTGACAAATTGTAACTGTTCAGCTCTCTTGGACTTTAGACAACGTGAGGCGAACTCCAACCCTTGCGGGGTAGGCTGAGCACCTTACCAAACCAACAAACGAGCCGATTTTAGGCTTCAGGAAGCGGCCTGAGCGCCCTTTTTGAGCACTTTGTGCCGCTTTCTGGGCGAAAGGCGAGTGCCTTTCGCCCTACCCGGCGACTTTCCTCGGGGTTTGGGAGGCCGAGCCGGTGTCCCAAA
>JALUXH010000163.1 GCA_027019065.1 Anaerolineales bacterium | reverse complement strand
GCACATGGCGATCCTTTTCAGCGGCCTGCTGATCGGCTTCATGGCGGTGGCGCTGCCCGTGGCCGATGTGGCCAGCGGGGCTTCCCTCACCTTCCTGATGCTCTTCCTGCTCACCAACGTCTCCCTCATCCAGCTGCGCAAAACCCAGCCCGACCTGGAACGCCCCTTCAAAGTGCCGTGGGTGCCGCTGCTGCCCATCCTTGCCATTGCCGTGCAGGGCTTCCTGGCAGTAGATTTGCTGCGCGCCAGCCCAATTGCCTGGATTGCCACCATTTTGTGGATTCTGCTGGGCATTTACCTCTTCCGGCGCTGGGGCGGCCGGGAAGAAGCCCAGCGGGAAGCCGATACCATTCTGCTGGAAGAAACCATCGCCGAGCGGCGCTTTTCCATTCTGGTGCCGGTGGTTTCCGTTACCGAAGGGCGGGAAATCGCCAAACTGGGCGCCATGCTTTCCTACTACTACGAAGGCGAACTGTTTGCGCTGCATGTCGTGCGAGTGCCCCATCAGCTCAGCCTGCACGACGGGCGCGCCTTCCTGAAACAAGGCCGCCCCCTGCTGGAAGCCGTGGTAGAGGTGGGGCAAGACTACGACGTGCCGGTACGCACGCAGTTGCGGCTGGGGCGGAAAATCTCCCGCTCCATCATCACCGCCGCGCAGGAACGCCGCGCCGACCTGATGCTGCTCCACTGGCCCGGGTATTCCGAAACGCGCGATGCCCATCTGGGCAGCGTGATAGATGCCATCTCGGCCAACCCACCCTGCGACCTGGCCGTGGTGCGGCTGGTCAAACCCATTGCACCGCCGCGGCGCATCCTGGTGCCGGTGGCAGGAGGCCCCCATACCCAACTGGCCGTGGAAATCGCGGTCGCCCAGGCCGTTTACACCGCCGAGAAAGTACTCAAACCCGGCGAGCCGCCGCCGCAAGTCGTCGCCCTGCACCTGATGTCGCGCGAAGGCGAGGTGAAAGCCGCCGAAGAACATCAGCACGCCCTCATGGAACAGCTCACCGCCATCACCGATTTCCCCGTGGAACTGCGCCTGCTGCCCGGCAACGACGTGGTGCAAGACGTCCTCGCCTATGCCAAAGAACGCCAGTTTGAAGAAATCGTCATTGGCGCTTCCGAAGAAGGCTTCCTGGAACAAGCCATGTTCGGCACCATCCCGCAACGCATTGCACAGCAGGCCGAGGTCAACGTCATCATGGTCAAGCGCTACAACCCCCTCAAACACGGCCTGCTGCGGCGGCTGAAACTCAAGCGGTAACACAAAGCCGCAAAGAGATAACGCCAAAGCGCAAAGAGATAACGCAAAGGCGCAAAGAGATAACGCAAAGCCGCAAAGAACCGCGAGGCGGCGTAGCCGCCGAAGCAGTCTCTTGATTGCATTGCCGAAAAGGGGATTGCTTCGCCCCTTCAGGGCTCGCAATGACATGACCATGATATTTTGTAACTGTTCAGCCCACCTGCGATGAAAACGCCAAAGCACGCAGGAAACCCAAAGGCTACAACGGCGTAACGCCAAGCGCAAAGGGAACAAAGACGCAAAGTCAACCTCGTTTCTGCGACGCTTCGTAATTACCTACCCAAATCGTAGCGCTGGCAATGCAGGGCGTGTTTTCACACCGCGTTTTCCTTTGGCGCCGCCGCCGCTGCGTTGACCCCACCCCCGTCCCCTCCCCGCATGCGGGGAGGGGAGCCAGGGGAGGGGTATGGCAAAGGCACAGCGCATCAAAACGGCATGGAGGGCACCACAGCGTAGGCAGTTACCATTCATCGCTTACTTTGCGCTCTTTGCCCCCCTTGACGACTTTGCGTTCATTGCCTGCCCACCATCCACAAACGCCAACACTTCGTCTAAGGGCACCATTTGGGCTTTGCCGGTGCGGGGCTTGACCTCCGCGCCGCCCTGCTTGAGGCTGCGTTTGCTCACCGTCACCCGCACCGGCAGGCCGATGAGGTCGGCGTCGGTAAATTTGACGCCCGGCCCGGCCTTGCGGTCGTCGTAAAGCACCGGCATACCGGCGGCTTGCAGGTGGGCGTAAAGGGTTTCGGCTGCCTCTTCGCCGCCGCGGAGGGCAATCAGATGCACGGCATAAGGCGCTAAATCGGGCGGCCACGCCAGGCCGTCTTCCCGCCGGTGGATGCCTGCCAGGGCCGACAGTGCGGCTTCGCCGTCCACGCAGGCGGCGGCCACGCCCAGGGGGGCGGTTTTGCCTTCCGGCGTGAGGTAGGCGGCAGCGGTTTCCAGCCCCTGGGAAGCCGTTACCCTCCACGCGGCGGCGCTTTCCAGCGGGGCGCCGCAGCGGGGGCAGGGGTCGCCTGCCGCCGCGGCCACAATATCGGCCACCATGTTGGCCTTGAAATCGCGGCCGTAGTTCACGCCGGTGAGGTGGTAGCCTTCCCGATTGGCGCCCGCCACCAGGTTGGGGCTGCGGGGGATGAGCTCGTCGGCGACCACGAGCGCGCCATGCACACCCACCGGCGAAGCATAGCCGGGCACCGCGCCCGCGGCGCGGATGTCTTCGGCGGCGGCGGGGGTCAGGTCGTCTACGCCCAGCAGGCGCGCCAGTTTGGGCAGGGAAACCTGCATGTCGCCGCGCACCACGGCAAAGACCAGGCGGGGAGCGGCCTCTTGGGTGCGCAGGAAAACTGCCTTGGCCGTGCGGCCGGCAGGCACCCCGAGAAAATCGGTCAGGGCCTGGATGGTGTTGGCGTGGGGGGTCCGCACAGGCTTCAGCGGGGCGGGCGGCTCGGCTGCCGGGGAAGGCCGGGCGCGCCGCGCCCAGGGGGTCGGCGCTTCATAGCCGCATTGCGGGCAGCGCAGGGTTGCCCCGCCCCCCGCGGCAGTGCGCCCCAGGCCGAGCGTCGCGGCGCCTTCGGGGGCGGGTGCGCCTTCACCGGCATGAAGAGGCAGCCCCAAACGGCGCAGGGCCTGCTCCCAGCGGGCGCGGACGGTGCGGGCGGCGTCCAGGGCGGCTTCCGGCGCGGCGGCCAGCGAAAGCGCCACCAGGCCGTGGGGGCGGCGCAGCAGCAACAGCCGCGGCAAATGGCGGTAAGAGGCGATGTGGGCCTCAAGCAAGGCGTCCACATCGGGGGGCAGCCGGCGCGGCCAGGGGTAGCTCGGCCAGGGCAGGTCGGCCGGCTGAGGCCGAAAAGCATCTTCCAGTGCGGCTTGCAAATGCCGAAAAAGGCGCGCCTGCAACGCCATGCCCAGCGGCAGCCAGAAGCGGGCCCGGTCGGTTTCGTGCCAGAAGGCCGCCCGCAGCAGCCAGTGTCGGCCGTCTTCCGGCGGGTAACGCCCCGCCCGGCGCTGCGTTTGCCCGAAAAGTGCGCTCAGCCGCATGAGGTTTTGGCTCCGGTCATGGTCTGGCTCCTCCTCCGTGAGCGTCGCCCCCCTGCATTTGCCGAGCATGTGCAGGGGCACGGAACCCCGCGCGTACGGCGCGGGGTTTGCCATCGGACGCAACGGCGGTCAGCGGTTACAGATCGTCGTCATCGTCCCACAAATCGTCATCGTCAAGGAAATCTTCGTCGTCCAGCAGGTGATCGTCATCCAGCACGTCATCCTCCCAGGCTTCCAGCACTTCGGCGATGGGCTTGTAGGTCAGGCACCCCTGGTCGGGGTCAATTTCCACCTCCGAGGCCGTACAGTAGTGGTCATCCAAAAAGGCGCAGTCCTCGTAAGCA
Organism: Anaerolineales bacterium; assembly: GCA_027019065.1. GTDB lineage: Bacteria > Chloroflexota > Anaerolineae > Anaerolineales > DRMV01 > DRMV01. The sequence goes on along the minus strand of JALUXH010000163.1, from coordinate 6,951 downwards.
CAACGAATGCGGGGCATCTAACGCCACCTCCGAAAAGAAAATCTGCTCACTGCGGCGGAGCCTCGTTGAGCAGGCGAATGATAGCCAAAATAAGCAAAAAAAGCAAGATTGCAGCCGAAAGCAGGCAATAGGGGCAAAACGCATGAATCACCGCGGCTTCCAGGTAGGTGAGGTAAGCCGAATAGAGCACGCCGGCAAAAATCAGGGCAAATTCGGCCATGGCGCCGTAGGCTGCCCCAAGGGGATGGCGCCGTTCCAGCCACAGGAGGGCAAGGATGGCCAGGTAGGCCAGTGCGCCCAGCAGGGCTACCGGCACGCCGTGAATTTCGGCATATTTGCTGGTGTTGACGGTGTAACAATTGCCCACGCCGGCGCACAGCGCCTCGTGATGGCTGAGTTTGATCCAGGTCAGGTAAGCGGCGTCGGCCAGGCCAAGCCATGCCAGCGCCACCGAAGCCCAGTAGGCTTTTGTGGCCGGTGGATTTTGCATAGAAACACCTCCGCTGCAGGGGAAGGAAGAGGCTCACCCCGCCCGTTTGCGGGAAGCCTCCAGCACGTTGGGCAGGTTTTCCAGCCGGTTGAGCACCCGGCTGAGGTGAGCAATGTCGCGGACACTGAGGACCAGGTCCACAATGGTTTCGCCGTTGCGTTCTTTGACTTCCACGCTGACGTTTTCAATGTTGACGCCTTCGTCGGCAATGACCATGGTGATGTCTTTCATCAGACCGCCGCGGTCGTAAGCCCGGATGCGCACCGGCACGGCATAGGCTTGCGTGGGGGTGCCCCAGGAAACCTGCACAAGGCGGCCTTTGTCGCGCACGCGCAAAATGTTAGGGCAGTCCTGCCGGTGAATGACCGCGCCGCGGCCGCGGGTGATGTACCCCACAATGGGGTCGCCCGGCGCCGGGTGGCAGCAGCGCGCCATGTGGATGAGCATGCCGCGCAGCCCCATGATGGCCACTTCGTCTTTGCCGGTTTCGCGGCGCACAGGGTGCGCGGCGAGGTAGTCTTTTGTTTCGGCCTTTTGGACTTCGGCCAGGCGGTTGATAATGCGGTTGAGCGAAACATCGCCGCACCCCACGCCGACATAAAGGTCTTCGGCGCTGCGATAGCCAAAAAAGCCGGCCAGCGATTGCAGGTCCACGTTTTCCAACCCGAGGCGCTTGAATTCCTTTTCCAAAGCTGCCCGGCCGTGGGCCAGGTTTTGCTCGCGCGCCTGCTTTTTGAACCATTGCCGAATTTTGGCCCGGGCGCGCTGGGTCTTTACCAGCCCCAGGTGGGGGTTGAGCCAGTCGCGGCTGGGGCCGCCGCGGCGCGCGGTCAGGATTTCCACCTGATCGCCGGTTTTCAGTTTGTAGCTCAGGGGCACCAGTTTGCCGTTCACCTTGGCGCCCCGGCAGCGATGGCCGATTTCGGTATGGATATGATAGGCAAAATCAATCGGCGTGGCGCCGGCCGGAAGGTCCAGGATATCGCCCCGCGGCGTGAACACATAGATGCGGTCGTCAAAAACATCGGTTTTCATGCCGTCCATGAATTCCGAGGCGTCGGAAACATCCTGCTGCCATTCCATCAACTGCCGCAGCCAGTTGATTTTGCGCTCAAAGGCTTCATCTACCTGTCCGCCGCCTTCTTTGTAACGCCAATGGGCAGCAATGCCGTATTCCGCGTTCCGGTGCATTTCCTGCGTGCGGATCTGCACTTCAAGGATTTTGCCGTCTTCAAACAGCACGGCCGTATGGAGCGACTGGTAGGAATTGTCTTTCGGGTTGGCAATGTAATCGTCAAATTCCCCCGGGATGGGCTTCCAGTGCGTGTGGATCACGCCAAGCACATGGTAGCAAGTGGAGACGTCATCCACAATCACCCGCACGCCGCGGATGTCGCGCAGGGCCTCAAAAGGCAGCCCTTTGCGCTGCATTTTGCGGTAGATGGAGTAAATGTGCTTGGGGCGGCCCGAAACTCGCCCCTGAATTCCCGCTTCGGCCAGCACTTCTTCAATGCGCGCCACCGCCTGCTGCAATTCTTTCTCGCGCGCCGTGCGGCGTTCCGCCAGTTTGCGGGCAATTTCTTTGTAGGCTTCCGGGTTGACGTAACGGAAAGCCAGATCTTCCAGTTCCCACTTAATTTGCCAGATCCCGAGGCGGTTGGCGAGGGGAGCGAAAATATCCAGCGTCTGGCGGGCAATGCGGCGCTGCTTTTCGGGCGGCAAAGAAGCCAGCGTGCGCATGTTGTGCAGCCGGTCGGCCAGTTTGATAATCACCACCCGAATATCTTTGCTCATCGCCAGGAAGGTCTTCCGGAGCGACTCGTTGGTAAGGGCGCGTTTGCGCTCGCGCTCGGAAGCCGAGGGCAAAGGGAGCTCGTCTTCTCCCCAACTGCCATCGGCGCGCGAGACCCGCGGCAGGGAAACCAGTTTGGTCACGCCGTCCACCAGAGAAGCCACCTCATCGCCGAAATCGCGGCGGATGTCTTCCAGCGTCACGCCGGTGTCCTCCACCGTATCATGCAAAAGCCCCGCCGCCACAACGACGGGGGGCATTCGTAATTCGGCGAGAATGTCGGCCACGGCCAGGCAATGCTGAATGTACGGCTCACCGGAAGCGCGTTTTTGCCCTTCATGGGCCTTGGCGGCCACACGATAGGCCCGCGCCACCAGCTCACGCTCGGCAACGGTGTAATAGGCAGGCAAGTGTTCCAGCAATTGCTCAATTTTCATGGCAGCATCCGTCCACAGCAAACCGCCGCGGGAGTTCAAAGGGGTATTATAGCGCATTTCCCCCGCCCCGATGTTATAATCACCCCATGCCCGACATCCTCGGCTTTCAGGTGCAGCGCTACCGCATCCAGACCCCGGTTTACGAGGGGCCGCTGGATTTGCTGCTGCAGTTAATTGCCCGCGCCGAACTGGACATCACCAAAATCGCCCTTGCCCAAATCACCGACCAATACCTCGCTTACCTGGAAACGTTAGAAAACCGCTCGCCGGAGGAGGTTTCCGCCTTTTTGGTGATTGCCGCCAAACTGGTGCAAATCAAATCCGAGGCGCTGCTGCCCCGCCCTCCGGAGCACGAAGCCGCCGAAGAAGACCCGGGCGAAGCGCTGGTGCAGCAACTGAAAGCCTACCGCCGCTTCAAGCGGGCCGCGCAATGGCTGGCCGAGCGCCGGGCTGCGGGCCGGCAGGCCTTCGTGCGCCTCGCCGCGCCGCCGCCCGCCGCGCCGCAGAAAATTGACCTCCACGGCTACACCACCGAAGACCTCGCCGCCGCGGCCCGCGCCGCCTTCCAACTGCGCCGCCGCGAACCCCTCGGGCGGGTCATCCGGGCGCCCAAAATCACCATTCGCGAAAAAATCCATACCATCCTCCAGGCTCTGACCCGGCACGGCAGAGCCACCTTTTCCGCCATGTTAGGCCGCCAGCCCACCCGCCTGGAAACCGTGGTGACCTTCCTCGCCCTGCTGGAACTGGTCAAACAGCGCCTGGTGCATACCCGGCAGGAAACCCTTTTCGGCGAAATCGAAATTCTGCCCGCGGCCGAGCGCCTTTCCTCGGAACTCAACATCGCCTCGGAATTCGGAGAATGACATGCCCCGCCACCGCAACCCCAACCCTACCTACGAAACCGCCTACTACGCCGAACGCCACCTTGACGCCATTGACTGGCAGCCGTGGAGCCAGGCCGCCTTCCAAAAAGCCCAAAAACGCAACAAACTCATCTTCCTGAACATCGGCTACACCGGCTGCTACTGGTGCGAACGCATGGCCTCGGAAACCTTCCGCCACCCGGTTGGCGTGGCCTACATCAACCGCTACTTCGTCCCCATCACCGTAGATCGCAACCAGCGCCCCGACGTGGCCAACGCTTTCATGCAAGTTGTCGCCGCGATGACCGGCAAAACCGGCTGGCCCCTGACCGTTTTCCTCACCCCCGAAGGGAAACCCTTCCACGGCGGCACTTACTTCGCCTTTGAAACGCCCCTGGCCGGCGAACCGACCCTGCACCAGTTGCTGGGCGAAGCCCTGGAAGCCTGGGAAAACGACCGCGAGCGGGTCAAAGATACCGCCGACGAAATGGCGCGCCAGATGCAGGCCGGGATGCTGCCGCTGCTGAACGCCCCCCTGCCCCGGCCGGGAAACATCCACCGCGCGGCGCTGGAAAACGTCCGCGCGGTGTACGCACCGCGCGACGGCGGTTTTGAACAGGCCCCGAAATTTCCCCGGCCGCTGCTGCTGCTCTGGCTGCTGCGCCTGGCCGAAAACGGCAGCGCCGAAGCCCGCCAGATGGCGCTGACCACCCTGGTGGGCATGGCGCGGGGCGGCATTTACGACGTCCTCGGCGGCGGCTTCCATGCCTACGCCCACGACGCCGCCTGGCGGCAGCCGTGCTTTGAAAAAAGCCTGCCCACCAACGCCCTCCTCGCTCTTGGCTATGCGAAAGCCTTTCGCCTCACCGGGCAGCAAGCCTTCCGGCGGGTGGCCGCCCACACTTTGGATTACATCCTCGGCGCGCTGCGCCTGCCCAACGGCCTGTTTGCCAACGGGCAGGGCAGCGAAAACGCCCGCGGCGGCGAGCGGGGCGCCTATTACCTCTGGACGGCGGACGAAGTGCGCGCCGCGCTGCCTTCCGATGAAGCCGAAGCCCTGATTGCCGCCTACGGCCTCGGCGACCAGCCCGCCACGCTGCAGCGGGTGCTCGGCGACAAGGCGTTGGGCGAGCGGCTGGGCATCGCCCCCGCCGAAGCCGCCGAACGCATTGCCGCCGCCAAAACCCGCCTGCTGGAAGCCCGCCGGCGCCGCCCCGCCCCCCTCACCGACACCACCGCCACCACTGCATGGCACGCCCTCGCGGTGCGCGCCCTGGCCGAAGCCGCCGCCGACCTCAACGCACCGCGCTACGCCGAAGCCGCCGCCGAAAGCGGCGCTGCGCTGCTCACCTACCTCCGCACCGCCGAAGGGCTGGCGCGCAACGGCTACGACGGGCGCGCCACCGGCCACGGCCTGCTGGAAGACTACGCCGCCGCCGCCCTCGCCATGCTTTCCCTGCACCGCACCGCCGCCCCCGCCCCCCAAAACACCCATTGGCTATACGAAGCAGCGCAGATGCTTGAAACCCTCACCGACCGCTTCGCCGCCGACTGGGGCTATTACGACCCCGCCCCCGAACATTTTGCCCCCTTTGGCCGCACCCGGGAATTACTGGACGGCATCATCCCCAGCGGCAACGCCCTGGCCGTCACCCTGCTGCTGGAATTCGCCGCCGCGACCGGCCGGCCTGCTTTTCGGGAACAGGCGGCGGCCATGCTCGCCCCTTTCACCCCGGCCATGGCCAAATACCCCACCGCCTTCCCGCAGTGGCTTTACGCCCACCACCTGCTCACCGCGTCCCCTTCATAACGCCTGCACCCTGCCCAGGCAAAGGTCATCATGCCCTCCAAATTTCCCGCCCCACTGGTCATCGGCATTGCCGGCGGCAGCGGCTCCGGCAAAACCACGGTCGCGCGTGTCATCCTGGAACGCGTCGGCGAGGCGCACATCGCCTACCTGCCCCACGACGCCTACTACAAAGACAACAGCCACCTGCCGCCCGCCGAACGCGCCAGCATCAACTACGACCACCCCGACTCGCTGGAAACCACCCTGCTCATCGCCCACCTCAAACGGCTGCAGGCCGGCCACCCCATAGAACGGCCGGTGTACGACTTCACCACCCACAGCCGCACCGCCGAAACCGTAACCGTGCAGCCCCACCCCATCATCATGGTGGAAGGCATTCTGATTTTCGCCGAGCCGGCACTGCGCCAGCTCTTTGACGTCAAAATTTTCGTGGATACCGATGCCGACATCCGCTTCATCCGCCGTCTGGTGCGCGACATTGAAGAGCGCGGGCGCACCATGACGTCGGTGGTGGAACAATACCTCAAAACCGTACGGCCGATGCACCTGGAATTCGTGGAACCCTCCAAACGCTATGCCGACATCATCATCCCGGAAGGCGGGCTGAACAGCGTGGCGATGGATATGGTGGTGGCGCGCGTAGAAGCGCTGCTGCGGGAGCGAGGGCTGGGGTGAACCGCTGGCAAGAAGCCTGGCGCCGCTGGGGAGCCGGCGCCGCCGGACTGGCACTGGTCACGGCCCTGAGCCTCTTTCTCTACCTCCACCGCGCCGCCATCGTACGCTTCAGCGCCTACGGCTACCCGGGGCTGTTCCTCTTTGCCCTGCTTACCAGCGCGAGCGTGGTGCTGCCGATGCCCGGCCTGGTGCTGCCGTATGTGCTCGGCGCGGTGCTCAACCCCTGGGGCGTGGCTCTGGCCGCGGGCAGCGGGGCTGCCCTGGGCGAACTGACCGGCTACTTCACAGGCTGGAGCGGCACCGCCATCATCGCCGACGCCCGCCGCTACGGCCAGGTGCGCCGCTGGATGCAACGCTACGGCGCGCTGACCGTCTTCCTGCTGGCCTACCTCCCCCTGCCGCTGATGGACTTCGCCGGCATCGCCGCCGGAGCCACCCGAATGCCCGTGGGCCGCTTCCTCTTCTGGTGCTGGCTGGGCAAAATACTCAAAATGCTGACCGTCGCCTTCCTGGGCGCGAAAATGCTCTAACCCTGCCGAGGCTGCCATGAACCCCCTGGACCGCTATCTGGAAACCCATCTGAACGAAAGCATCGCCGAGCTGAGCCGCTTTTGCGCCCAGCCGAGTGTCGCGGCCCAAAACCTGGGCATTGCCGAAGCCGCCGAAATGACCGCCGCCATGCTCCGCCGGCGCGGCTTTCGGGTGGAAATCATCCCCACGGGCGGCTCACCGGTGGTCTATGGCGAGCGGGAAGGCCGCAACCGCAACCGTACGCTGCTGTTTTACAACCATTACGACGTTCAGCCGCCCGAGCCGCTGGAATTGTGGGAAACCCCGCCTTTCCAGCCCACCCTGCGCGACGGCAAACTTTACGCCCGCGG
>JALUXH010000162.1 GCA_027019065.1 Anaerolineales bacterium | reverse complement strand
GACCTAACGACCAACGCCCTTACGAAACCACAATTTCCTCCGCCTCGGCGTTGGGGAGGGGGATGCGGCGCACCTCGGCAGGGTCGTAGCCCTGGTAGCGGATTTTGAGCAGGGCAATGGGCAGGCGGTGGGCAACGATGGCGACGGTGTCGTCGGGGTGGCGGGCAAGGATGTCGTCCACGGCGGCGTAGACGCGCTTTTGCACCTCGGCGATGGTCTCGCCGCCGGGCGGGCGGGTTTCCCACGGGCGTTCTTCCCAATCGCGGAAGGTTTCGGGCCAGCGGCGCATGATTTCAGGCGTCAGCACGCCTTCCCATTCGCCAAGGCAGATTTCTTTCAGCCGCGGTTCGGGAATCAGCGGCGCGTTCACCGCCTCGGCAAGGAGCCGCGCCGTTTGCCACGCGCGCCGCAGCGGGCTGGCGTAAATTGCCGCCGGGCGGATGCCTTCACGCTTCCAGTGCTCGGCAAGAGTACGCGCCTGCGCCAGCCCGCGCGCGTTCAGCGGCGGGTCGGCCTGCCCCTGATAGCGGCCTTCCACATTCCAATCGGTTTCGCCGTGACGAACAAGCAATAGGTGTGTCATTGTGTTCCGGTGTCAGGTGAGCCGGTGAACGGTGCTCGGTGAACAGTGAACGGCGCGCCGAGGCCACGGATCCTCAATCCCTCAATCCCTCATCCCCCGCTTTTCCCGATACTCCGCAATCGTCACCATCGGCGGGCGCTCGTGCTCAATCACCTCCCGCTGGTCAAGGTAGTAGCGGCCCGGGGCGTAGCGAATCAGGTTCATGGTCTTGTTGATGTCTTCCAGCAGGCGGATTTTGTGGCGCTCTTCCAGCCGCTTGATGACAACCTGAATGATGGCAAACGACATGGGCGAAAGGTCGGGCAGGGGCTTGTTGCGGTGGATGCGCTCGCGCAGGTCCACCTGGGCAATGGCGCCGAGGCCGAAGTGGCTCAGCAGGTCAATCAGCAGGCCGGTTTCCACGCCAAAGCCGGTGAAGAAAGGCAGGCGTTCCAGTGCCTCGCGCCGCCCGGCATATTCGCCCGAAAGGGGTTGGATGAGGCCGGAAAGTTCGGGGAAGAACATGTTGAGCAGCGGGCGGGCGGTGAGTTCGGTGACCCGGCCGCCGCCCCCTGCCACCACTTTGTCGCCCTGCTTCAGCGGGCGGCGGTAGAAGCCCTTGACATACTGGATTTTGGGGTTGGTAAGCAGCGGCCCGATGATGCCGTACACGAAACGGGGGTGGATGTTGCTGATGTCGGTGTCAATCCAGGCGACGATGTCGCCCTTGAGCACGTAAAGGCTCTTCCACAGCGCCTCGCCCTTACCGTGAAACGCGCCGTGCTGGGGCAAAATTTCCTGGTGGATGTAAACCGGAATGCCCAACTCGGCGGCAATCTCGCGGGTGTAGTCCACCGAGCCGCTGTCAATGAGCACCATTTCGTCCAGCAGGGGGAAGTCTTCCATGAGCGCCTTTTTCACGGTGGTGATGATCTTGCCGATGGTTTCTTCTTCGTTGAGGGCGGGAAGCCCCAGGCTGAGGGTGAGGCCCTGCTGCTTTTTGAGGCGCACCAGGCGCTCAAGGTCGGCGAATTCCTGGCTGCGGAAGGTGTTTTCGGCGAACCAGCGGTCAACGACCAGGCTGATGGGGCGGCGGGCGGCGCGGGCTTCGGCGCGGCGCTCGGCGGCTTCCTGCCGGGCCTGCGAGGCCACGGGTTTGACGATGAGCAGCGTGGCAGGGATGTCGCGCACCAGCCGCTCGGCGCGCGGCGAGAGCAGTTTTCCCGGCGGGTTGTTGCGGCTGGAAGCCCCCATCACCACGACGTCGTAGGCGGCGCTTTCGGTGCGGACGGCGGTTTCCATTTCTTCCAGGGTGGTTACAGCGCGCGTGATGGCTTTCAGGCCGCGCAAAGCCGCGCCGAATTCGGTGAACAGCCGCTCGTCGGCGTCGTAGGGCGCTTCGCCGGTGGCGTGGAGCAGGGTGATGCGGGCTTCGGTTTGCTCGGCTAACGTCAGCGCCACCCGCAGGGCTTCGGCATCGTAAGGGCCGCCGCGCACGGGCAGCAGAATGCGTTGCGCGGCGCGCCAGTCGGTGGTGTGGCCCTGGCGGGCCACCACCAGATGGCAGGGCAGGCCGCCGATGGCAAGGTTTTCCAGGGAAAGGATGGCCTCGCCCGGCCAGGGCACCAGCAGCGTATCCACGTGTTCCCGCCGGGCCTGCTCGCAGAGCGAAGGCCAGATCTGGTCGGGGCGGCGGGCAAGGGAATGCACATAGGGCGCAGGCACGCCGTAACGGCGGAGCATTTCGCCGATGGATTCCCGCAGGCGGCTGAGCGGACCTGCCGCGGCGCTCAGCGGCTCATCCGGCGGCACGGCTTTGACCAGCAAAACCTCAATTTGGCCGCGCAGATGGTCATGCGCCAAAATGTGCGCCAGCGGCAGCAGGAAATGGGCTTCTTCCGCGGTGGCTACGGCAACCAGCACGCGGGGCATGGCAGGGGAAGAGGGCTCGTTCATAGGGTGCTCCTGGGTCAAGGGCTCCGGCGTCAGGTCGGTGTGTCGGTGAACGGTGAGCAGTGAGCAGTGAGCAGTGCCCGGTGCTCAGGGCTTGGTGATGAGGGGGAGGACGAGGTGGTCTATGATGGCGTCCCAGGTGTAGTGGTTGAGGACGCGGCGGCGGAGGCGGTAGGTGCTTTCGGCGTTCAGGCGTTCGGCGATGCGGGCGGCGGCTTCGGCGGGGTCGCCCTGGGGGTCAAACCGCGTGGCGTTGTCGTCCGTGCTTTCGCGCACCGGGGGGATGTCGGCGGCCAGCACCGGCAGGCGCACCAGCCCGGCTTCCAGCACCGGCATCCCGAAGCCCTCTCGCAGGCTGGGGAAGAGCAGCGCGTCGGCCAGGGCGTACCATTCTGCCATCATGGCGTCGTCGAGCAAGAGGGGGTGGCCGTCTTCGCCGTGCTCGTAAAGGAAGTGGACGCTGTCTTCCAGCCCCAGGTCGCGCCGCAGGGCGCGCAGTTTTTCCAGATAGGTGATGTTGGAGGGGTTGTGCGGGCCGGGCGGGCCGGTGACGACCAGCACGGGGTTGGGGAAGTGCTCCCGCAGCGCGGCGACGATGCGGATGGCAAACTGGATGTTCTTGCGGCGGGTGATGCGCGCCGGCAGCAGCAAGAGCGGCTCGGCCTGCCACAAACCCAGTTCATCGGCGAGGCGGCGGGTGAGGGGACTGAGGCGCAGGAGTTGCTCCGGCGCGACGCCCGGCGGCACCACCGTGATGGCGTCTTTGGGGATGTCAAGCAGGCGGGCGAGTTGCCCGCGGCGGTGCTCCGAAACGGTAACGTAGCGGGTGTTGGGCCAGGGCGTGCGCAGCAAATCCCACGGGAAGCCGGGGCGCAGCACGGGGATGTAGAGGGCATCCAGCCAGGCGAAGTCGTGGCACCAGCCGATGATGCGCTGGCCGTTTTCGGCCAGGTCGTGCAGCGCGGCGGTGAGGGCGAGGTTCTTGTGCAGGGTGAGAGCGTTGTGGACGATGAGGGCGTCTTCCGGAACGACGGCCTTTTGCAGGGCTTCCCGCAGGCGGGCGCGCAGGGCTTCAAAGCGCGGCGTGGGGCCGCGGTCGGTGAGTTCCTGGGAAACCGCCAGCACCTCGGGGTGCCGCGAGCCGATTTCCGGCAGGTGCAGGAAGGCTACCCCGGGGTGGAAGGCTTCCCCCTGCCCTGCAATGACCTGCACCCGATAGCCGCGCGCCGCCAGCAGGCGGGCGTGGTGGGCAATGGTGATTTCTACGCCGCCGATGGTCGGCGGCCCGGCGTAGTGCAAGATGTGGATGGTGTTCATGGTGTTTCGGTGAACAGTGCTTGGTGAACAGTGAACGGTGTGTGGCAACGAGACAACCAGGTAACGAAGCAACGAAGCAACGAATCCCGCTTCACGAATCCCGAATCCCCACGGCTCAACTCCCGAACCGGTGGCGGAGGATGTAATCCAGGTTGCGCTCCAGCGTCTGGAAGCCGAAATAGCGGCGGGCGACGGCGTAGTTGCGTTCGGTCATCTCGGCGACCCGTTGGGGGTTGTGAAGCAGGTCGCGGGCGGCGGCAACGGTGGCGTCGTCCACAAATTCTTCAAAGGCCACGACGTCAAAGCCTTTGGGCTGAATATCCAGCCGGAAGATGCCGTAGGCGCTCATGACCAGCGGGCGGCGGTAGTAGATGGTTTCCAGGAAGGCGTTGCCGAAGCCTTCCACCGCGGAAGGGTAAGTGATAAGGTCGGCGGCCTGGTAGGCATCGCGCAGCGAAAAGCGGGGCGAGCCGTCGGGGGCAGTGCCGCGCCCGTGGTTAAAGCGGTCTTCCCCGAAGCGCAAGTCCACACCGAGCAGTTGGGCGGTTTCGGCGAGGTAGTGCTGATATTCGTCGCCTTCATCGCCGCTGGCGTGGGTAATGACCAGCACCGCGGGTTCGCCCAGGCGGCGCACCAGTTCAATGGCGTGTTCAATGCGCTTGCGGGGCACAATGCGGGTGGGCTGCAGGATGAAATGGGCGCCTGCGGGAATGCCCAGGGCGGGGCGCACCTGCGCGGTGATTTCATCGGGCGGCGGGGGCGGGCTTTCAAAATCCATCACATTGGGCACTACGGTGGAACTCAGGCCGGTGCGCCAGGCAAGTTCCCGCGCCGCGTAGGTGTTGATGGTGACGTGCGTCACCTGGTGCAGCGCCGGAGGAAATGCCGCCCGCAGGAAGTCGTTGGCGGCCGAGCGCAGGTAGCGGGTGCGTTCCCACCAGAAGTCGTGGTGGTGGCCGATGGTGCAAACGTCGGCCTCGGCGATGAGCTCGGTCAGTGCCAGCCCCAACGGCATGTTGACGGGCAGCGAAAGGGCATTTTCGGCGATGAGGACATCAATGCCGAATTGCCTGATGAACTTGCGGAGGTGCGCTTTGAGGTGGCGGCGCAGGCGGTGGATTTCGGCGGTGGTTTTGTCGGAGCGGGTGTAGGTGTCGAAAAGCGCTTCGGTGAGCGGCAAAATTTCAGGGTGTTGGAAGAAGGCTTCTTCCACCACCATGCTGCGGTCGGCGGGGCGGTCGCTTTGGCCGCTGAAGTAAAAGCATTCGTGCCCCATCTGGGTGAGGACGGCAGCCCATTTGCCGATTTCCAGCGAAACGCCATCGGTACCCGCGATGCGGGTGGAAACGAAGCCGATGCGAAGGGGGGCGCTGCGAGTATGGGGAGTTTGGCAGGTCATGGTGGTATCCTTACACCGATTTCAGATGAGCGCCGACTGGATGAGAAACCTCAAGAGGCGGTGTAGGGCGTGGCGCTGTCCCGCCTAAAGGCGCCAGGGGGCACCAATGCGTCCAGGGTGAATGGCTGCAAAAGTATTTTACCGTATGAGAAGGGAAAAAGCACAAACCGCCGAGCGACCGGCGGTTTGTAGAGAGCAAGGAAGTGTACTCGTAGCTGTTCAGCCCACCTGCGATGAAAACGCCCAGGCACACAGGAGACCAAAGGTTACAACAGCATAACGCCAAGAGCGCAAAGGGAACAAAGACGCAAAGTAAACTTCTGTGTTTTCTGTGCCGCTTCTGTGGCCTCTGTGGTTTCTTCTTGCCAGGGTTGAAGATGTTACTCTTCCTCAAACGGCACGCCTAACGAAGCCGGCGGCACGACCTGCATCCAGCGCAGGATGCGCCGCACCCACCTGCGGGCATCGGGCGGCAGCCCGGCCAGGGTGCGGTCTACCCATTCGGCGTTGCCGATGTTGACCAGAAGCAGGGTCAAAATCATCAGCGGGAAGGGCGCGACCTGCAGCACCTGGGAGGGAATGTTGGGCATGTAAGGCTGCAACACCAGCCCCAGCCACTGCAGCAGGGCGAAAAGGTAAGCGCCTGCCGCGCCGCGGATCGGGTCCCAGCCGCCGAAGATGGTCAGGGCGAGGGCGATCCAGCCGATGCCGTCCAGCCCCGAGATGGTGCCTTTCCACCCGGCCTTGACGCTGAGCGAGTAAGTTGGCCCGGCGAGGCCCACCAGTGCTCCGCCCACGGCGGCGTAGAGGTAGCGCAGCCGGTGAACGGGCGCGCCGCGGGCGTAAGCGGCTTCCGGACGTTCGCCGACGGCCTGCAACGTGAGGCCCGGGCGGGTGCGGAACACCCACCACCACGCCGCGCCGATGAGGATGAAACTGAGGTAGGTCAGCGGGTCTTGCCGGAAGAACAGGGGGCCAATGATGGGAATCTGGCCGAGCACCGGAATGGGCAGGCTTTGCACCCGCGGCCCCCGCAGCCCCATGTAGGGGTTGCCGAGGAAGTACGAGAGGTCGCGTGTCATCAGGGTGAGCACGAAGCCCACCGCCACCTGCGACTGCTTCAGCGCGATGCTGGAAAACGCCACCGTCAGCGCCACCAGCGCGCCGATGGCCATGCCCATCAAAAAGCCCAGCCACAGGCTGTGGGTGGAAACGCTGACGGCAAACGAGGCCATTGCGGCAAGCAGGATGGTGCCGTTCACCGAAAGGTTGATGATGCCGGAACGCTCTGTCAGGGTTTCGCCGATGGTGGCGAAAACCACCGGCGCGGCAGCGAAAAGCACGCCGGCCAGGCCGATGAGAATTTCGTGGCTACTCACGGCTCACCTCCTGCCCGTGCTTTTCCTGCCAGCGCTGACGGGCGCCCGCCATCAGCAGGAACGAGAGCACCAGCGCCCCCTGGAGCACCCCCGAAAGGGACGAGTCCAGTTTCAGCACAATGGGCAACTGGATGCTGCCGATGTTGAGAATGGCAAAAAACAGTGTGACGGGCGCCACCCACGCCGGCTGGAAGTTGATGAGCATGGACACCATCAGCCCCAGCCAGCCGTAGCCGCTGGAAATGGCCGGAATCAGGCGGTGATACACGGCCGTGACCTGCACCGCCCCCGCCAGCCCGGCAAACAGCCCCGAAAGCAGGAAGGCGCTCATCAGGTAAGCCGTGGTGGGGATGCCCAGCAGATGGGCGGCGCGCGGGTTTTTGCCTACGGCCTTGAGTTTCAGGCCGAAGTAAGTGCCGGAAAGCAGGAAATACACCACCGCGGCCCCGATCAGCCCCAGCAACAAAGCCCACAAACTGAGGCGGCTGCCGGCCACGGTGGGCAGCCACAGTTTTTCGGGGAACGGCTCGGTGCCGCTCATGGAGCCGATGCCGGGGCGCTTCCAGGGGCCGAAAATCAGCCACAAGGTGAGGGCTACGGCCACGAAGTCCAGCCCCAGGCCGCCGAAGATTTCGTTCACGCCGCCGTAAACTTTGAGCACCCCGGCCAGCACCGACCACAGCGCCCCGCCGATGGCTCCGGCGGCAATGGCCAGAATCAGGATGAGGGCCGGGCTCATCGCACTGTGTTGGAGCAGCCGCAGCACCCAGGTGGTGAAAATGCCTCCCAGCACAATTTGCCCCTCAATGCCGATGTTCCATAACCCGGCGGCAAAGGTGATCAGCAGCCCCGAAGTGGCCAGCAGCAGCGGCACCCACGCCACCATCACGTTGGCAAAGTTCGTCCACGAACCTAACGAGCCTTTGAGAATGTACCAGTAGGCGGCGACCGGAGAAGCGCCGGCAATCACCAGCACGAGCGAGGTGAAAATCAGCGCCACCAGCACCGCCAGCAGCATAAAGAGGAAGCCGGTTCGGCGGTCGGTCATGGCTGCACCTCCTTGCCGGAGGGGAAGCCGCGCCCGCCGATGAGCTGCCCCAGTTGCTCGGTGGTGGTGCCTTCGGCGGGGATGGGTTCGGAAACCTGCCCGCTGAAGAATACCAGGATGCGGTCGCTGTAGTGCAAAATTTCCTCCAGGTCCGACGACATGAAGAAGATGGCGGTGCGTTCTTCCCGGCAGCGGCGTTTGAGGGTTTCCCATACCCAGATGGCCGATTCCATATCCAGGCCGCGGGTGGGGTGCTCCATCAGAATCAGGCGCAGGCCGGGGCGCAGCAGGGCGAGCAGGGCGCGCTGCTGGTTGCCGCCGGATAGGGATTCCACCGGAAGGTTGGGGCGGCCGCGGATGTTGAATGTGGCGATGCGGTCGCGGGTTTTTTCCAGCGCAGTCTGCCGGTCAATGACCAGGCCGCGCTGTTCGTCGGCCAGAATGACATGCTCCATCAGCGTCAGCGTGGGCACCAGGCCCTCTTCCAGCCGTGCGGCAGGCACGTAGGCCACCCCGCGGCGCATGAATTCGTGGTAGCCTTTGCCGGTGAGGTTTTCGCCGTCCACCCAGATTTCGCCTTCCACGGGGCGCACCAGCCCCGCACAGGCGCGTAAAAGATGGCGCTGGCCGCTGCCTTCCATGCCTGCCAGGCCGATGACTTCGCCTTCCCGCACTTCCAGGTTCACCCCGGCGATGCGCAGGCGGATGTCTTCAACGGCCAGGCGCTTGATTTGCAAGACCACGTCGCCCAACGGGGCGCTGGTGCGCTGGCCTTTGCTGACGGCTTTGCCGAACATCATCCGCACCAGCGCGTCCAGGTCGTAAGGGGCGCGTGTTTGGCCGACGACTTTCCCGGCCCGCAGTACGGCCACCTGGTCGCAAAGGATTTGCACTTCTTCCAGCTTGTGGGTCACGAAGATGACGGTTTTGCCGGCCTCGGCCAGCCGGCGCAGGGCGGCGAAAAGTTTTTCTTTTTGCTGGGCGCTGATGCCCGTGGTCGGCTCGTCAAAAATCAGCACCTGCGCGCCCAGCCACAGCAGGCGGGCGATTTCCAGTTGCTGGCGCTCGCCCACGGTGAGGGAACCCACGAAGGCGTCGGGGTCCAGCGTAAAGCCGAAGCGGGCGCTGATGCTTTCCAGGGCGGCGCGGGCCGCGGCGCGGGGGAGGGTGAGCCCTTCGGGGTAGCCGACCATGAAGTTGTCTATCACCCGCATGGGGGGAAAGTCCATCGGGTCCTGGTGGAGCATCCCGATGCCAAAGCGAATGGCGTCGGCGGGGGAATGCAGCACCACGGGAGAGCCGTTCACGCGGATTTCGCCGGCGTCGGGGTGAAAGTAGCCGGAGAGGATTTTCATCAGGGTGCTTTTGCCGGCTCCGTTTTCCCCCAGCAAGCCGAAGATGGACCCCGAAGGGATGGTAAGGGTGATGTCGTCGTTGGCGTGCACCGGCCCGAAGTGTTTGTGGATGTGGCGGAGTTCTATTTTCATGGGCTGGCCTGTGGTGGTTGCGGTGTTGCCGGAAGCAGGGGACAGGGTGGCACGGCAGGGAAAGCGGGGATGCCGCCGCTTTCCCTGCGTTCAAAAGGGGTGCGAGCCGTGGAGGGGTTATTTCTGCGGCACGCTTTGGCCTTCCATGCCTTCCAGCAGTTGCGGCAGGTACCAGATTTGCTGGTCGGTGGCCTTTTCTCCGTCTTTCAGGTAGAGGGTGCCGTCTTGCAGTTTGAGCGGGCCGGTCCACAGGTTGAGGCCGTTGGCGAGGGCGTCGGTGAAGTTGGTGACGGCATCAGAGGCGCTGTCGCTCAGGGCTTTGCCGGGCTCAAAGCCAATGGCGGAGGTGTCGGGGTCGTTGATGTTGCTCCAGTTGGGGCCTACCCACATGAAGGTGGACTGCCATTTGCCTTCCTGGGCGCTCTTGATGAGCTTGACATAACTGGGGCCCCAGTTGAAATAGGGCACGCCCAGGCAGACGCTGGGGGCTTCGGCGCAGGCGTCTTTGAAATCGTAGGGCACGGCATAGACCGTTTTGCCCTGGTCGTGGAATTTTTTGGCTTCCACCAGGGCTTCGGTGGTGTCAATGCCGGAAAGCACGACGTCGTAGCCGCCGTTGAAGAACTCGTCGGCGACCTGGGTCGGGTCGGAGGTCACGCCGGGGATGTTGAACCAGAAGCCGATCCAGGTGACTTTGAATTTCAGGTCTTTGGGGTCTTTCTTGCGGTAGTGCTGCCAGCAGTATTTGGCCCCCAGGTAAGCCGAGGAGGCGAGGCGGCGGGTCTCGTCGTTGATGAGGGGCCCGAGGTAGCCGATTTGGCCGGTGTTGGTCATCATGGCCGCCGCGCATCCGGCAATCATCTTGCCGTAAATCATTTTGCCCATCACGTTGGCCAGGTTGGGCAGGTTTTTGTAGTCCTTGCCGTCTTTCCAGGCGTTATCGCCCGAAGCGTGAATCACATAGATGTCAGGATGTTTCTGGGCAAAAGCGAGGGCGGCGTCTTTCATGTCATCGGAGTTGAAGATGATGAGTTTGGCGCCTTTGGAAACCAGGTCTTCGGCCAGTTGTTCCGGTGTGGTGCCGGGGCGGTCGGCGGGGTTGACCTTATCCACATACAGCATTTTGGCCCCCAGTTTGTCTTCCACATACTGCCCGGCCTCGTAATGGGCCTGGCTCCAGCCGTGGTCGTTGTACGGCCCCACCAGTAGCAAGCCGAACACGAGCGGCTGTTTCTGTTGCTGCTGTTGCGTCGGCGCTTGCGTGGCTTGCTGGCTCTTGCCGCAGGCGCTCAACACCAGGGCTGCTACGAGAAGCGTAGCGACGAGAAGCCACCAAAAGCGTTTCATTTTTACTCCTCCTTGAAGAGCGTGGAAAACGGGCAAAGACGCAAGGCATACTGTGAGTGGGTTTCGCTTGTAACACCTCCTCGGAAAAGCAGAATGGTCTCCTGTGTAATTGTACTCAAAAATGGCGAGAAAGCAAACGCGTGTGTGAGATGGTTGCCTGGTGGCCTGGTTGCGTCGTTACCTCGTTGCCTCAT
>JALUXH010000161.1 GCA_027019065.1 Anaerolineales bacterium | reverse complement strand
CTGACCCATCTGAAGAAGACGCTTTTGGAGACTTATGAAGGACGGTTGCCGAAAGAAGTCAGGTTGCTGGCCTTTGACACCATGCCCACAGCAGCGGTGGCAGCACGGGCAGGGGTCACGGACAAGTCCAAAGAAGTCCACGTGGGGAACGTGCGCCTTGAAGAACGCAAAGAATTCATTCCCCTGACGGGGAACGGCTTTGATTTGGGAAAAGATGTGGCCAAGGGTAAGTATCCCTATATTGGCTCGTGGTTCGACGCGCGTTATTACCTGGATCGGGCGATGCCTGCGCTGTGGGATTTGGCAACGGGCGCGGGGCAGGTCAGGCAGTTCGGCCGGCTGGCCTTCTTTATGAATAGCGAGTCCGAGATTTGGCCTCATTTGCGGAGAGCGGTTTCTGATTTGCAGCAGGGCGTGAGCGAGGGCAGGGAACTAGAGCTTATGATAATTGCCTCCTTTGCGGGTGGCACAGGAGCTGGCATGTTTGTAGACACGGGTGTGTTAGCGCGCTCGCTTAGCCAATTGCTAGGGCGCAATTTGATAATTCGCGGTTTTTTTGTGTTGCCGGTTGCGTTTGGAGCACTAGCACGCAAAGATAGGATGTACCACCATATGTTGGCGCGTTCCTTTGCTGCTTGGCGTGAACTGGACCGCTTTATGAGTATGGGAAGTGATTATGGCACTCGGCGCATGACTTACGTTCCGAAGAATTCTCAACTGGACCTTTATGTAGACGCGCGTCCTTTTGACGTGTGCTATATTGTCGATGCACGCCGGGAAGCCCATTCCCTGAATACCCTGCCTCCCGAGCAAGGGGTGTTCCCCGCAATGGCCGAGTTTATTGCTTCCATCATTGACGAGAAGGCAGGGCGGGAATACACGGAATACATCACCACCAATGTCGGCGGGGCGTTCCAGGCGCAGTCGGGGGAACCGCGTTACAGTGCCTTTGGCACCTATACCGTCAAGGTGCCTGTGTACTATGCAGTTCAGGAAGCGTCCTTCATGTTCCTGCGCGATTTCCTCCAGCGCTGGCTGGTCCCTCTGCGCGATGCCGACAAAAAAGTTACCGGCCTTTCGGCCATCAAAAACCAGGAGCTCAGCGAGGGGCTGAGCGGTCGGGAAGCAGCGTTGCATTTCCTGCAATCGGAGGGGGTGGACAGCTACGTGCCGCCTGAAGAAGCGGGGGCCCAGGCGAAGCATCGGATTGCCAACACGTTGTTCATGCAACGGGTGGCCGATATTTACGCCCGGCGCTCGCTGGATGATGCCCAGAGCATTCAAAGGGATGCCGAAGGCGGCCACGCCGTGCTGGAAGAAGGCAGTGTGAGCCCGGCTACTTATGTGGGGGTGCTGACGGCTTTCCCCGCTCAGGAAAACCTCGGCGCTTTGCGCGAAGAAGTGGAAGCCGCGGTGGAAGCCGCTCTGGATGTGTGGTCTGCCGTGCCGCCTTCCAAAGAATTTGGCGATACGCCCGAGGAAGCGCTCTATCGTTTTATGCAGGATATCCCGGCCTTTATGCGCGAACATTTTGGGGCGCACGAAAGCGGCGGGGTGAGCGCGCGCGGCCGCTTTGGCAAAGCGTTGGATAAGGGCAAAGGCTTTCAGGTGCAACGTTTCCAGGAATTGCTGCAACATTGGCTGTTGAATACCTTGAACGGCACTTCTACCGACCCTGTGCTGGCTAAAGGCGGCAAGTTGGGTTTTGCTTATGATTTTGTCAAGGGTCTGGTGGATTACTTTGATTACTTCCTCCGTTACCTGGAAAAGGTGCGCCACAAGCGCGATCAGTTGCAATTGATGAACGCCATCTTGCAGGAAGAAGAAGAAGCGCGGCTGTATATGCAGGACATGGCGGCCAAGAAATGCCTGTTTGTCATGACCCACCCGCGGGCCTACAGCGCCCAACGGCAGTACCTGGAAATCGTCCAGGATCACATTCAAGTGATTGCCGATAATATGGTGCTGGCCACTTTGCGCCAGGCAGCCGAAGAAATGCGCGCAGTTTCTTTGCAATTGCAGAGCGAACTTGAACGCTGGATGCAACTTTTGGCTGTGGGCGATGAGGCCCTGGGAGTCCAGGGCCTGCTTCCGGCCGTGGAGGGCGATTTGCAGGCGATCCTGGACTTGCATGAGGCGGACAAAGCCACAGAAAGCACCCAGCGCCTTCTGGATGTGACGGCCTATCAGCCCGACGAAGAAGACCTGGCCGATGCTTTCGGCCGTATTCGCTGGGCAGTGGAGCGGCACGACGAGGCGCTGAGAGTGGGGTGTTATGTGCGGGTGCCCGAGGTGGTTGGAAAAGACGAGGAAGGCAATGACATCATTCGCGATAAAGAGTATGCCCTGGAAACCAACCCCGGCCTGGCTGAAAGCACGAACAAGAAAGTGCTGAACAATCTGGCGCGGGCTTACTATCGGGAATGGCCGAAAGAACATTATGTGGTAGATGAACTCTTGCGCAGTCCCGTGTATGCAGATGCAGAAAAGTTTGCTCAAGAGCTGTTGGAATATGCTCATCCATTGCTGGCTCGCCGTTCCGCTGCTGATGCCAGTAGGGAAAAAAGTTCTTTGTATGTGAGAATGAAGCGAGAAGGGCTGAACCCTGAAGTGGGTGAGTATGCAAGACAAGTGGAAAAGTACCTTAAAACTCATTCTCCTAAGCAGGTAGAACCTGACCATATAAAATTTGTCGAGTCGGAGGATCCTCATCGGGTAGTCTTGGTGAGAAGCCAAGATAATATTCGGAGTATAGATTTTGATATTTTGGAAACTCTACATAAAGCATATAAGGAGCATATTCAAGAGGGGAACCAGCTGGAAAATGCAGCACGTCTCCACATTTTCCCTGCGGAAGTCCATGCCGCTCAACTGGAACAGCAACTCCCGACGGTGTTGAACAAGCCTTATCGCATTTTTCACCCCAAAGTGGTGATGTTGCTGGAATATCTTGACAGAGTCAAGTGGTTTTTCCGGGCTTACGCGTTGGGCTATATCAAGAAACAAGAGGGGAATAGCGGCGAGAGAGGCTTTGTGTTTGAAATGCCTTGGGAGAGAGGGGAGGTGTACCGCATCACGTTGGTGCCTCTTGAGTTGCGCGACAAGTGGCCGGATATTTTCCATGTGATGCAACAGTTTGTGCTGGAAGGCCGGGATGCCGTGATCACGACCCGTTATATTGATTGGGAACTGGTGCGCCGCACAATCCTGGGCAAAGAGCAGTCTTTGCGAGACGGCGGCAAACTGGCGCGATTGTACGAGCGTAAACTTGAACGGGCGCTGATCAGGGAACTGGAGAAGAAAGGTGCCCAACTGAAGCAGCAGGCTCGCACCAGCCACGACACCGCCAGTGTGGAGAGCATTGGCTGGGAGTGGGATAGCGGCCAGGAATATCTTGACCTCGCGGACGTCGCGCGCCTGCTCTATAAGGAGGCTTTGGAAGAACAGACCTCGCTTTTGTGAGCGCCAAGGGGCGCCGTTGCCGGTTTCCGACAGACGGCGCCCCGCGGCGAAGTCGGCCTGAAAAGGAGAATGCATGATGTGGTGGCGTCGAAAAAAAACGAGTGCGCCCCAGGAAGAAACCCTCCGCACGCAGCAGTTTTTCTTCAAACACCCTTCTTTTGAAGTTCAATTGAGAGGGGAACCGCTGCCTGTGCAGGAGGACGAGCATACGCCTCTGGCGCCGGCTTTGTTGATTGGTTTGGGGGCGGATGGGATTGAAGTATTGAAACGGGTGAAAGCCAATTTGCTGGCCGAGGCGGGGCACACCGAACGCGTGGCTTTGATAGGCGTGCTGCTGCAGGAAAGCGGCAGCACAAGCCCTCCGTTTGCTCCGGCGCCGCTTAGGGAAGAAGAGGTTTTGATTTTTTCGCCCCGTTACCACCGCATCGCCCGGGCGTTCCCCTGGTGGAAGCCGGAATTTGCCACCGCGAGCAACGCGGCGCGCGTTAGGGGGCGGATGCTGTGGTTTTGGGACCAGGTCATCTCGGGTGAACAGCGTTTGACCACTCAGATAGAAAACGCCCTGGCCGACCTGGACCTTTCCACAACAGACCGGCTTCAGGTGCTGATCTTTGGGGCGCTGACAGCCCCTGAATTTGCGATGGCGCTGGATGTTGGTTTGTGGATTCGCCGCCATGTGATGGAGCACTGGCTGTTTGGGATGGGGCTTTTCGCCATGGCCCGCGAACGGGAAGCAAAGGCCGGCATGCAGGCTGCTGCACTGCGGGAAATGTGGCGGTACATTAGCACAGCCCACCTTTGGGTGGAAGACGAGAAGGGGCGTCCCATCGTCTGGAATAAATTTCTTTTTGACCACGTTTTCCTCTTCTCGGAAAAAGACGTGGAGGCGTGGAGCGGCAGCCACGCGATGGAAGAGATCTACACAGCACTTGCCGATCTGAGTATGGCGTTTTTGGACCGGCAGACTTCCCAATACTTGCGCAGCGCCCTCTCGCTGCTGTACTCGGCGGGCGCGGTTTATGGCGTGGGAGGCCTCCGAACATGGGTGTGGAAAGACGGCTCGCACAGAGGGCGGGAGGCGCAGGCCCTGGTGCGCCGCATTGTTGGCGAAAAGGCAGGGCTGGAAGAAGAGGCGGCGTTGCCTGTAGAAAGATGGATTGAGCAGTTTTACACCCGCCGTTTCCCTCAAGTGGAAGGAGAAAACGGCTTCTCCTTTGCCGCCCTGTTAGATGTGGCTCGGGGCCATGAGCCCGCGGGCGGCCTGGTGTTGCCCCCGCGTTTTCGGGATGGGTTGCGCTGGCGGTTGTTGCTCTTTTTGAACGAAGTGATGAATGCGCCGCATACCAGCCTGTCTGAAGGGTTGGCGACGGGCTACCGTTTTGTGGACGGCCTGTTCCGCTGGTGGGCAAACTTGCGGCGCGCCATCGGGGGGCCTGCCGCGAGGTCGTGGGCACAGCCCCTGCTGAGCGAAATCCCGGCCATTTTGGAAGATATCCAGCGTGTGCGGCGGGAGATGGAACTTTGGGCGCGGGCGTGGGCCAAGATGGCCGCCCCTGCCGACGGCGGAAAACAGCACGCGCCGGAAATGGTGCGCCTTGCCCTGCCCGCGGTGAAAAGCCGGCGCTATTTCGGCGAAGATGCCCTCAACGCACCTGATGATTTGACGCCGGCGATGGGCTGGAAACGCGTTTTCGGGAGCGCATCCAGTGGCGCTGGCAAGAGGTCAAAGAACAGTCTCCGACATTGGTGGTGGCGACGCTGTTGGATAAAGCGGACGCGTGGCCGGTGCACCGGGCCGCTGCCCTGGGCGAGCGTGTAGCAGAGGCCGCCCAGAAAGCGGTGAGTGCCCGGCTGCAGGCGCGTTTGGAAACGCTGACGAAAAGCGATTTCCCGGAAGTGCGGCGGGCCCCTTTGCCCGACCGGGAATTTTTGGCTTATGCCATTGTGCAAAAACGGGCCCGGCCCTTGCTGTTTGTACCGCACAAAGTTAAGGAAACCCTGGGTGTGGATATGGCCACGGTGCCGGCCGGTGTGGCTTCATGGGGCTTCCCCACGCGGCTGATGCAGATTGTGGTAGAAGGCAACATTGCCCTGGATTCGTTGGATGTGTGGAAAAACAGCATGGCGCATTACTTCGCCGACCCTTCCCTGTATGTATTTGTGCAGGAGCAGCGCTTTGCCTTGCTGGAAAGGCGCTCGGGCAACATCCAATGGTCGCCTGAATTTGTGAATCTTCTGGCTGCAGAAGACGCTTTGCGGTGGGCGGCGCTGGCGTTTTGGTATGGATGGCTACAGTTGGCCCGCGACGAAATTCGCCGCGAAACGGTGTGTCGGCTGGTTTCTCCCCAAGACGAGGTGGTAGAACGCATTGCGCTGGAAGGCGAAAACGTGGGATGGCCCGAAGTGTTTAGCCGGGTTGCGGAGAGCGATTGGGAAAAAGGCGGCGGCCTGTGGGACAGATGGGTGCAGCGGCTCAAAGAACTGGTGCCTGTGTGGTTGGAAGAGAGCCGTCGCCGTCCGTGGGAAGAACGGCAGGCACGGTTTCGCGAGCGGGAAAAAACGTTGGAAAAATGGGGCGAAAACAGGAGCGCCCGGGCATTGAAAGCCTACTTGCTCTTTCTGCGTGAAGAAGAACAATGGGCTTGATGTGAAAGGCTTGCTGGTGTGAGCACTGAGGAGGGTTGACCATGAGTATTCTCCAAAAAGGTCAGGCTTTGCCGTGGCAGGGGAAGCAGATCCACATTGAAGCCGTATTAGGCGCGGGCATGACCGCCGAAGTGTATCGCGCGGTCGTGGCTTCCCCCGATGGCGGGCAGCAAGAGGCAGCTTTGAAATACCTGCGGCCCGGCGTCGGCAAGGATGTGGAAAAATTGTTCTTTGCCGAACCCGAAAACCTGCAGCGCGTGCATCAGGCCTGGGAAGCCGCGCAAAACGACGATGGAGTGTTGGGGCAGCTGGTGCGCGAGTTCCCTTTTCCGGCCCCGCGCTTGTTGGGGGAGTCCAAAGCCCCCCCGTTCATTTTGATGGATCTCATTCGCGGCACGCCGCTGGAAGAATTTCTGGCTTCCTATCGCAGCGACCATGATATTGAAGACTGGGAACCGCTGGTGCTGGCGTTGGGCGTGCACCTCGGGACATTGTTGTGGGTGCTGCATGACCATGCCCGCCGGTGCTATTCGGATATGAAAATCGGCAATTTCTGGTGGGCAGGCAGTGAAGAAGCCCCTGCGCTGGTACTCACCGACTGGAACGTGCTCAACGAACTGCGGGAAGAATGGGTTCAACGCGATCTGTTCCTCGCGACCCTGATGCTTTACACATGGCTTACCGGAGATACGCTCCCGCGCCAGCGTTTGCAGATTACCGTACCTTTGGGTACGCTGCCTGCTTTCCGGAGCTTGAGCCGGGGCGTGCAGCAGTTTTTGCGCCGGGCCTTAAGCCCGACATTGAACATCCGCTATGCCACCGCAGAGGCATGGGCCACGGCGCTGCGGGAGGTGCTTGGCTGGTGGCGAATGGAAGACGACGCCCTGACGCAGGCGCTGGAGCAAGAAATTGCATCCATCCGCCAACTGGAATCCAAGATTCAGGCGCAAGAAAGCCGGGGCACCCCGGACCGGCACCTGATTTTGGAGCAGGCACAGGCTTATCAGAAGTTCGGCAGTATGCTGGATATTGCCGATTTGCGGGGATTGGCTTCCGATGAGCAACAGGATGTGTACCAGGATTATGTGGACCGCCTTTCTCCGCTGGGTATCGGCAAACGGGCCTTGCAGGGGCTGTCTTTTGACCTCGCCATGGAGCAGTTTGAGCGCGGGGCCAGCCTTTTCCCCGCGCAGGCGCCGGCTTATCGGCACTGGTGGACGGCAGCCGATGGCGCTCAGCACCTGCCGATGGAGGTTTTCCGGCAAGTTCGCGACAAGGTGCTGCAGGCCGTCGAGAAAGCCAACGAACGGCGGTGGCGCGAGGCTAAATCCTTGTTGGACGATGCCGCCACAGTGATATTGGGCGGCAACGCGGAAGCGTGGCAAATGCTTTTGGAAGACCTGGCCGGTGGCCGGCGCGGCAGGGGCGCCGATGACCTGCTGGGAAACGGCATCGTGCTGCTCGCCCTGGAAGCGCAAGCGGTGCTGCTGGAACAGGAAGCCCAAAACGCCCTTCAGCGCGGAGACTACGACCGTGCGGAAAACCTGGCCTTGCAGGCGCGCGCCCTGGCCGATTTGTTACCGTTGGATGACCGGCACGTGTGGTACATCCAGAGGAGTGAGATTGCCGCTTTGGAGGATGAGATCGTCCGCCGCAAGGAAAGCGCGGCCAGGGAAAGCGAACTGTGGGGCGTGGTAAGAAACGCGTGGGAGAACAGCGCATGGGAACAGGCAATGGATGCTCTCCGTAGCGCCTGGGACCAGTTGCCGGAGCAACACGAGGATGTTTTGAAAGCGTGGCAAGAGACGGCGCAGAAGATGTGGGCCCAGGGCGACGTGCAGGCTTTGAGGGAACTGATGAACCGCCTGATCCCGCTGCTCCCGGAAACCGATGCTTTCAAAGAATTTATCCCCCTCCAGAACGCACTGGCTTTGTTGCATCAGTTGGGTGTCGCGCGTGAAAAGGGCCTTGAAAGCGCGGACTGGGAAACGATAGAGCATTGGTGGCAAAGTTTGTTGGATCACGGGCGGCAGATGCAATGGGGCATT
The DNA here is from genome assembly GCA_027019065.1 of Anaerolineales bacterium. Lineage (GTDB taxonomy): Bacteria > Chloroflexota > Anaerolineae > Anaerolineales > DRMV01 > DRMV01. The sequence continues at coordinate 2,568 of JALUXH010000161.1, read as the reverse complement.
CAGCCCCTGCTTCAGGAAGCGAAAGCATGGGAGCAGGCCACGTTAGAAGCGGGCATGTGGGAAGCCTGGGCTCGCCTGATGGAGACATGGGAAGCCCCGGCATGGGAAGCGTGGAGGGCCGAAACGGCAAAGCTGCGTCAGATGGCCAACGCTTACATTCGCGATTTGCTGGAAGGCAAACTCCAAACATTGGAAAAACTGGCCACCGTGCTCACAGGGCAGACGCCTCTTTTGGCAAACCTGGCGGAAAAGGAATTGCGGGCGCTGGCATCTTCTCTGGAAATGGTGCCTGACCTGGTCACGGAAGATTGGCAGCGCCGTGTGCAAGCGGTCAGCCGGCGCATCGGTGAAGTAAAGGCGCTGCAAAGCCGGGTGAAGCAGGCAGCAGACCGGCATGACGAGGAAACCTGGCGCATTGTAGAACAATCGCTGAGCCTGGGAAGGCCGCTGCCCGGGGAACAACCCCTTGGCGCGCTGGTAGACGCCGTGGGTGCGCTCCGGGCCATGGGCATCGCCGACATCCCTGCAGAGTATTCCAACACGACAGCGTACTATCGGGCTTTTGTTGCCCAAAACAAGCACGCCGAGGGCGAGACCCCGTTGGAACGACTGCATCACTGGCTCTTTCACCTGTGGCTGGGTTCCACCGATATGGAATTGTGGCAAGATTGGCTGACCTTGCTCAAGCGGCGGGGAGGCGGTTCCCCTCGCGCGTGGGAGAATGTGTACTGGTGGGCCAGCCGGCTTGCCCGCCATCTTCCTGAAAACGCCGAGGAAATGCGCCGCACCTTGCAGCAAGCGCAGGAAGAAGCGTTAGACACGTTGGATTTTCTGCGGTATTGGGAGGAGCGGCTTCCGTCGGCAAATCAACCGGCAACGACGTGAGGCGGGTTGTAGAGGAGGGCAAAAACATGAGCACGAAAACACTTTCGCCAGAAGAAATTGCCCATTGGCTGGAGCGGCGGGTGCCGGCTGCCGTTTGGCGGCAGCGGGGCGTGAGCGCCCAAATACAGCGCCTGAAGCAAGAAGCCTTGCAGCGGGCGGCGGGCAGCCGAGAAGCTGGTGAAGCGCGTCGGGCGTTGCAGGAGTTTTTCCGCTGGGCCCATGTGCATAAATCGCTGGCCGATTTCCTCGAATCGGGGCAGCGGCGGGCCTGGCGTTTGCGAACCCCGGCGGCGCTGGAAGAACTGTGGGCCAAATGGCCTCGCTGGGCACCGGAAGAGCGTGCTCACCGCCTGCAGGCAGCGCTGGCGGATGAGAACGCGTGGAAGACTGTGGATGGCCCGATTTGTCCGGAAGAAAAAGAGGTGCTGGCGCTGGTTTCTCCTTTGGTCACTGTGGCCGCGCGCGCCGGGCATAAAAAGGGCGGATTGCCGGTGGTTGCCGGTATCCTTGCTTTAGTGTTGGGCTTGCTGTTGGGGGGAGGCGGTGTGTTGGCGTGGCAACACACGGCAAGCAAGCCGGCAAGCACGCCCACCGAAGCAGCCGTTCAGCCCACCGAGGCTGTGATTGCAGCCCCTACGGTGGTGCTCCCTACCGTTGCCCCCACTCAGGCGCCGACACCAACGCCTGTTTCCGCCTATAGCGTTGCGCCTTTGGCCTGGATCGCCCCGGCTTTTCAGGAAGGCACCACGCCCCTGTTCGTGATTGACGATACTCAAGCCGTTTTGTCCCCCACCCAGGGGTGGAAAAAAGGCGTTACCGGCCTGGGGAATGCTCATGTTTATTGGGATATGCCCGTGGCGCCGGGGAGCAAGGTGACGGCAACCTGGGCCATGGATATCCCCTGGCCGCAGGACGGCCTTTTCCGGCTTCTGGTGCTGGATCCGGCTTCCCAGGGAGGAGGGGTAACCCTGACCTATCAGGTGTTGGTCAACGGTGCGCCGGCAGCCCCCCTGGCCGGCACAGGGACGGTAAAGCAACTCTCTACCCTTGAAGGGCAGCGGACGGATACCTGGCGGGTGGCCGGTATCTACCGCCTTCCCAAAGGCGCGCGGGTTGCGGTGCAGTTGGATCTGGCCGGTTTTCAGGGCGTGCCGCAGCGCCATGTGGCCGGTGTGGATGCGATTGCGTGGGCTTCCGTTGCAGAGCCGACCGTGCAACAGTACCCGCCGATGCAGCAGGCCCCCGGCACGGTGGTGTATTGGGCAGATGACGCCCAGGCCAGACTGAGCCCCCAGGGAAAGTGGCAGGCGATTCCTCCTTCCCCCGAGAACTTTGGCGGTGCGGTACATTTGCCGAAAGCCGCCCTCGGAAGGGGCTACGCGGAGTGGAAGATGGCTTTGGTGTTGCCGGGGTACTACCAGCTGTGCGCCTGGATCCCGCCGACCCAGGCCACCATGCGTTGGACGGTGAAGGTTGGCCGGACGGCCAAGTGGGCGTTCGACAACAAAAACCTTCCCGACCCGATTAAGGGCGATACGGTGGAGTTTTCCGGCAAAGACTACAAGCATTGGGTATGCCTGGGATGGTTAACGGAGAAAGAAACTGACACGGTGAGTGTGCGTCTCTCGGGCAAAGGGGATTTGATCGCCGATGCGGTTTTCCTGGTGGCTGCGCATCTGCCGC
>JALUXH010000160.1 GCA_027019065.1 Anaerolineales bacterium | reverse complement strand
CCCCAACAGCCCGGCCTATCAGGGCAAAGTTCCGGCAGGAACAACGAGTTACAGTTTTACGGGAACGCAGGGGAAGACTTATTACTGGAAGGTGGTGGCAGATAACGGAACTTATAACACGGCAACAAGCCTCCGCCAATTTACTGTTTTGGGAACAGTGGCGGGCACGGTCTATTTGGATGCGAACAACAGTTGTGCCACCAGCCAGCCGTCTAATTTCGGCGGAGGGCTGACGGCCAGTTTGCGGAAGACGGGTTACAGCGCTTCAGTGGGGAGCAACGGCCAGTTTAGCATTGGGGCGCCAGGAGGAAGTTACACTTTGGATATGACCATTCCCAACGGCTATATTTGTTCAACTGGTCCTTTGGGGACAGGCTGTGGGGGCGGGTGTCCGACGCAGGCGGGCGTAACTTCACCCAGCACAGGCAACAATTTCTTCTTTACCCAACAGCGGTCGGCCTGGTGGCAGGTGGTTGGGGGCGATGTTTACGCCGGTTCGACTAATGGAGGGACGGTGATTCGGTCGTTGATTCCAGGGTCGGTGCCGGCGAGCCAGCGGCACTTGATTTTGTCGCCTGACGGGGTGGTGATTTACCGCTCCGGGAGAGCGTAGGGCGGGACGGTGTCCCGCCCCGCGGCGTTTTAGCGCGCCCCACGGTGAAAATCAAAGCCCTTTTTGGCCGGGGGCGTAGTACAATGTAGGCGTATTGCTTTCAAACCCGGAGAGGGTACTTTGGCGCCCGGCGCGTCGGCTGCGGTCGGCGGGTGGGGCGTTTTTTTGCTCCCGTGGAGGTGTCATCGTGGCCGTTTCGGTCTCGCGCAAGTTATCCAACGCTTTTGAGGGCGCGCTGGCAGGCGGCGGCGACCCCGCGACCTCGCCTTTGTATGTTTTTGGGCCCTTTCTCAAACTCATCGTCGTCGCCGGTGTGGCCGAGGTGACTTTTGGCGCCAGCGTGTGGCTGGTGGTGTTCACCATTGCCATGGTCTCGGCCATGTATCGCCTGGTGATGCGTTGGGTTACGGATGGCAGCGGCGGGAGCGGCCTCACCGAAGAAGAATTCGGCGGCTGGGCGGTCAAAATCAACGCCGGCATCACCTTTGTGGAATACACCCTCACTTTTCTGGTCAGCATGGCGGCGCTGGTCACGTTTATTGCCGACCGCCTGCCCATGCTCAACCACAAATTCCTCTTTTGGGATTACCGCGCCCTGGTGGCCGTGGTGCTGAGTGTGTTCACCGGCTGGGTGGTCAACCGCGGCCCGCGCGCCGCGGCGGCGATTTTCGGCCCGGCCACTGCCGCAGTGCTGGCCCTGCTGTGGGCCATGAACATCGCCGCCGTGCTCAAACTGGGGCTGCACCTGCCCGATTTCTCTTGGCAGGCCTTCACCGGCCCTTATTTGCATTACACCCTGGCCGGTTACGCCCGCATCCTGGCCGTGATGACCGGCATTGAGGTCTTCGCCAACCTGGTGGCGGCTTACGACGGCACCCCCGAAGAAAAAAGCCGCAAGGCTTTCGGCAGCCTGCTTATCATCATGGGCACCGCCGCCGTGACCATGCTCATCACCGGCCCGGCCATCTTCCGCCTGGCCGACCCCACCAACCCCGAAGTCTCGGTGTTCACCCAGGCGATGGATAAACTCCTGCCGCCTTCCCTGGCCTACGCGGGCACGCTCATCGGCGTGGCGGTGCTGCTTTCCGCCAGCGCGGCCAGCGCGCAGGGGCTGCAGAACCTCGCGCTGGGGCTGAAAAGCCGCCATTACATTCCCGACCTCATTGGCCGGCGCAACCAACACGGCGTGGCCGATATGCCCGTGTGGATTGAGGTCGGCATTGCCTCGCTTTGTTTCCTGTTCATCGGCACTTCCGAGGAAACCTACCTCTCCATTTACGCCGCGGGCGTCTTCATTTTGCTCAGCATGACCGGCTGGGCGGCCACCCAGCGGCTGGTGCGCGAACTGAAAGCCGGGTTCACCACCTCCCACGCGGCCACGCTGGCGGGCACGGTGATTGCCGCCTTCCTGACCACCGCGGCCACGGTCATCATCTTCGCAGAGCGCTTCCGGGGCGGCGCGTGGACTTATTTCATCTTCATTCCGGTGCTGTATGCCATCTTCACCTACTATCGGAACAGGCTCGGCGCGCCTTCGCCGCTGCAGGAGCAGCTGGGGCGGCTGGAAGAAGCCATGTGGACCCTGGAAACCATTTCCCCCGGCGGCGGCACGCGCCCGCTGGTGACGCCCTTGCCCCAGCCTGAGGTGTGGGAAGCCGCGCCGGCGCGCGTCGCCCGCTGGCGGGAAACCGTGCCCCTGCAGCACATTCTGGTGCCCCTTGGCGGCACGGCTTATGCCGAGCAGGCCCTGGAACCCGCGGCGTTGCTGGCGGAGCGCTTCGGCGGGCGGGTGCTGCTGGTCTCGGTGCTCCGCACGCGGCCGCCCCAGCCGGGCGATGCGGAAGCCGAAATGGCCCTGGCCCGCGCCCGGGCCGAAAAAGCCGCCTACCTGGAACGCACCGCCGCGCGGCTGGAAGCCCGCGGGGTGCCGACGGCCACGCGGGTGGGCATGGGCCCCATTGCCGAAGTGCTCAACCGCCTGGCGGCTGAAGAAAATGTGGACCTGCTGGTGATGACCACCCACAGCAAATCGGCCTTCCGCCGCTGGTTTATGGGCAGCAAAGCCAGCAAAATTTTGCAACTGGTGAACGTCCCGGTGCTGGTGTTCCGCCCCGCTCCCGAAGGGCAGGCGCCGCCCTTCCTTTTCCGCCGCCTGCTGGCGCCCCTGGATGGCTCGGCATGGGCCGAGCGGGTGGTGCCCTATGCCCGCACGCTGGCCGATGCCTTTGGCAGTCAGCTCATTCTGCTCGGCATTCCCGAAGTGCCCGACCCGGCGCTGTACGGCACCATGGCCGACGTGGTCGCCAAACTGCGTGCCCGCGCGGAAGCCAACATCCGCACCTACCTGCGCACCGTGGCGGGGGTGCTGGCCGAAGAGGGCGTGCCGGCCGAAATCGTCGTGACCGGCACCGAACCCGACGAAACCATCCTCAAGGTGGAAGAAGCGCGGGATGTGGACCTGGTGCTGATGTCTTCCCACGGCAAAGGAGGCCAGGATGCCGTGCTGCTGGGTTCCACCGTAGAGCGGGTGGTGCACCACAGCAGCCGCCCGGTGATGCTGGTGCCGATTGTGGAGAAGCGCGCCTGAGGGGAAATGCTTCATGATGTCATTGCAAGCGAGCATCAGCGAGCGAAGCACGCCTCACGCAGGGTTTGCCCCGTTGTGCAGGCTTGCGTATGAAACTGAAAGGACATCATAGGGAATGGTGGTTGTGGATGTGGATGAAGTCGTTGTGGTTGAGCCACTGCCCCCATAATTCGGGCAGTTCTGCTCTGGGTGGTCCTCGCACCCCCATTCATAAACCCCGCTGTCTTCATCACAGGTGTCTGTGCATATCATCCAGCCACTACTGCACACAGACGGGTCTGTGGTCACGCAGTCGCCCACATTGTAGTGGTCCCCGTTCAGGTCTTTACAGTAGGTGCATCTTGGGTCAGTGCCTTTCGATTTCGCGCAGTAACTTACCGCAACTCCGCCAGGAGGGTCATCACAGTAGGCGTATTCTTGATCAGTGCTGCCCTGTCCATTGTAACAGCACACCCATTCCCCGTTGCACCCTCCGCTCATGCAGTCAAGGGGCTTGTTGGGGTCGCACGATGGAGTTATGGTATGGTCGCAAACCTGCCCATGTTCCGGTATGGTCGTGGTTGTGCTCACGGTGGTGGTTGTACTGGTGGTAGTTACACAAGCAGAATGGCACAGGTTATCATCACAACAATGCCAGCCGGCATGGTAGGTGTCGCCTTCCATACATGCACCACCACCGAAAGCATCATAACAGTAAGTAGAGGCCTGGCAACACCCATTGCTGGTTCGCGCGTGAACAACTTTCACAAATTTAACAAGAACCAGAGAAACAGCAAGCACCACGAATACAAGCATCAGGAATATGGCAATTTCTTTTTTCATCCCCCCACCTGAAAAATACTTGTCAGGAGAAGGATAAAAAGATGAGGGCTTATTTCAGGTCCATGTGTTTGGTATTTTGAGAATAATAGAGCTGACCGTGAATATCAGAATCTAATGATTCTGTAAAAGGCAACATCAGGGGGTCCCAGCCGTATTCTAAAACAGGGTTGTTTTTGCCATAACTATGAATATCAACTACTGCGATATCGCCATCCTTCTGCCAGCGAGAAATAATACCAGAAGCAAAAAAGGCACGGTTTCCCGCACCTTTCATTTCAAAGTTGATTTTTTTGTCAAATTGCTGGTAGTTTATTCCTGAGAAGCCTATGTCGGCAGGGTAACCAAATGGCCCTCTACGTGGCTCAACATGACCCCATGTATCAAACTTCCCCAGACCCTCGCCCAGTTTTTCGTCATAATGTCCCTCTGCAATCATATCGTAAAGTTTGGGCAGGAAGTCCGGCCATTTTGATTTGTCCGTGTAATACGGATAAGGCAACCGCACGCTGGCATCAAACACAAGGTCGTATTCCCCCGAATCCAGCAACTCTTGCATGAACGGCTTTGCCTTTTTTTCATCAGCATCCAGCATGACAAACAAACTGCCTGCCGGCGCTTTGCCGATATAAGGCGCCAGGGATTCAGCATCTCCAGCAAATATGCCCGGGGCTTTCATCTGTTCAGGGGATTTGCCCGGGAAAACGCCCACATCTTTCAGGCTGGAAACCGGAATCCTGTAAGTACCGTAGTTGTCTGAATGATTAACTGCATCTTCATCAAAGAATCCATCAAGCAAACGAGGAGCGTAGCTTCCAATACTACGCAAATCCATCAGCACAACATGGTCTTCGCCGTGGCTTTCCATGCCCTCTTCTGGAATGTCAGGCAGGTAAACCGGAGATTTTTCATAACCAAGCAGTTCTTTTGTGGCGTTGAAATCCATCAACTGGAGAAGCGTCTCAGGAAAGTATTTGCCATGAACTGCTATGGGCCCTTTGTAGCGGTTGAATTCCCCAGGATGCTCGGCTATCCACGCATAAGAGCCGAATATCTGGTCAAGGGTCATGTTGTGGTTTTTCAAGATTACTGTCGTGCCTGGCGTGCCATAAACATTTGTCAGGTCATTTCCTGCATCAAGGATTGGGTCGGTTGTAGTAGTTATTTTATGGGCGTTTCCAACTGCCTGCCAGACAGAAACACTAGCATTAACCAGAACTGGCTCCACAATCTCCGAGACAGCCAGCCCTTCTGCAAAATTGTACAGCCTTGAGCCGGTGTTTCTCAAGTATGTGAGCAGTAGTCCGGCTTTGCTGGTTCCCATCTGTTTCCTAATTTCATACGGTGGCAAAACCACCGCATTGTCAATTCTCGGGGTGATGAAAGGCTGGTTGTGCGGGCTCTTGTAAACATTGTTCAGCACCACATGGGACCACAGCATCCACAGGCCCAGGCCCTTGTGGAATTGGGCAGTGTCATCTGGCAACTCCGAAACTCTGGCATCTGGCACATCTTTAGGGCTGGCAAGCGCATAATAGTAGGTCGGGTCGGCCTTGCCCTGGGACACTTTTTCGCCGATTTGCTCTATCTGGCCCTCCGAGATTGTTGGCCTGAGGAGCAGGACAAGGTCGTCTGAAGGGTCGCCATCCTGAATTCCATCCGGGTCCACCCTGCCTGCCACATACACGGGTCCTGCGGGCAGGTAAACCCTTGTGGCAGCCGGGTTGGTGAGGTGGCCTCCAAGCACGCCAGTCACATCATTTTGCAGGCTGATTTCCCTGCCTCCAAGCATGTAGTGAAGCAGTTCACCCGGGTTTTTGGGGCTGACATCCACTTCTTCGGTAAGGGGCTTGAGGTCAAGCCCTGGGTCAATTTTGTTGAATATGAATGCTGGTATGTAGGCTGTTGCGCCGTTTGAGGTGAGTTCCACGAATTTGCCAAGGGCAAGTTCCGGCTTTTCCTGCATTGGGCCTTCCATTGTCGTGGCTTTCCATTTGGGGTCCACATCAAACCGCATGTCCACAAGGCCTTCCACATGAGCGGTGTTTCCAATTGAGCCGTTGATTGAATAAGTGACATAAGGGGCAAGCGCATCCAGGGTTTTGCCTGAAAGCGTGTAGGGGTCTGGTGTGGGTGTGGGTGTTGGGGTGTTTGTGGGGGTTGGGGAGGAAGTGGGCATGGCCGTCGCCGTGGGGGGCGGCGTAGGGGTAGAGACCGGGCGGCAGCCCGCCGAGAGCAGCAGGCTCACCGCGGTGAGCAACAGGAAGAAGGCCGAAAACCGTGGACGAAGCATGTTTCCCCTCCGAGAGTGGTTGGCGGAAAGTAACTGCTCATCCTTGGTAAGGAGAAACCACAGATTCCGCAGATTTCGCAGAGAAACATCCACCGATTTCACAGATTGGCACAGATTGGGTGAAAAACGCGGCAAAGCGCCGCACTTACTTCCGTTGCCTGGCGGCCTTGGCGTCCCAAAAATCCGTGGCATCTGTGACTATCCGTGTCATCCGTGGTCTATTTCCTTGCGGCTGAACAGTTACGGCGGAAAAGCCTTTGAGGGTAACTGCCTACGCTGTGGTGCTCTCCATGTGTCTTGATGTGCTGCGCCTTTGTCATACCCCTCCCCTGGTTCCCCTCCCCGCATGCGGGGAGGGGACGGGGGTGGGGTCAACGCAGCGGCGGCGGTGCCAAAGAAAAACACGGTGGGAACACAAGCCCAGGGTTGCCGTCGTCGCGATCTGGGTAGGTAATTACCTTTGAGGATGAGCGCCGAAAAAATTATACAACCATCGGGCGAATTGTAGGGCGAGATGCGGCGGGGGGCGGAAAGTTAATGCATTCTCAGAGCAACTGTTCAGCCCACCTGCGTAACTGTTCAGCCTGGGAAAAATAGGCCGCGAATCACGCGGATAAAACGAATGGCTGCGGATTGTTAGGATGCCAAGATCGCCAAGAGGACGCCAAGGCCGCCAAGAAACGGAAGTGAGCGTTGGGCTTTTCAGCGTTTTTTGGTAATTACCTACGTGGTGGCCAAACGCCTCTGGCGGCAGTTTTTCTTTGGAGTGCGGCGACGAGTCGCCGCTTTCCAAAGCGGTGCCAAGGCACCGCACTCCAAAAAGCGCTTGCAAGTCACTGCCTACGCTGGGGTGCCCTCCATGCGTTTTGATGCGCTGTGCCTTTGCCATACCCCTCCCCTGGCTCCCCTCCCCGCATGCGGGGAGGGGACGGGGGTGGGGTCAACGCAGCGGCGGCGGTGCCAAAGAAAAACACGGTGGGAACACAAGCCCAGGGTTGCCGTCGTCGCGATCTGGGTAGGTAATTACGGAATCTGCGTCATTTGCGGTTTCCCCTTGGCGGGGCCGAGCAGTGCCCTTTGCGCCTTTGTATTCTTTGCGTACTTTGCGGTAAAAAACCTCCCCCGCAGGCGTGCGCGGGGGAGGGGAGGCGGGGGCGTTACCGGTCAAAAATGGTGTCCAAATCCTTTTCCGGGACGTCAAACACCGCGCCGGTGGGCGGCACCGACTCGCGGGTCATCCATTCCGGCAGGCGGTCGTCGGCGGGGGTGAAGCCCGCCCGGCGGTTGAATTCCCGCTCCAGCATGATGGTTTGCCTGCCCAGGTCGGCGAGGATATTCTCGTCCACATCGTCCCAGCCGTAGCGGGCGCGCAGCAGCCGGGCGATGGTGTCTTTCGGCGCGGCGGCAAAGCCGAAGCCGGCGAAAATGCACGCGCCCAGCGTGTCGTAGCCCGCCATGCTGATTTGCACCTTGCGGGAAAGCGCGGCCTGCCCTTCGGGGTTGAGGTGGTCCACTTTGGCGCGGATGGTCAGCCCGGCGGTGTGGTCGGCGCCCTGGGGCGAAGTGGCGTAGGTGACGCCGGTGCCCTTGATGACGCGCGGCTCGTAGGCGGGCATGGCCTGGCCTTTGACCGCGGGCACCTGTTCCACGCCGAGCACCTTGCCGGCGATGGCCGCGCCGCTGCCTAACACCCGCCCCAGCGCGGTGCCCCGGCGGATTTCTTCCATCAGCGCGAGGGCTTTTTCGCCGTCGCCCCACTTCAGCAGGCCGGCGCGCCCGGCCACGCCCAGCGCCGCGCCGGTGTCAATGGTGTCCAGGCCCAGGTCGTTGGCTTCGTGGTTCAGGCGGGCGATGGTGTCCAGGTCGTCAATGCCCAGGTTGGAGCCCATCAGGCCGATGGTTTCGTATTCCAGCGGCGAAGTGAGAATTTCGCCGTCCGCGGTGGCATACACATTGGAGCATTGAATGGCGCAGCCTACCATGCAGGCGTGGGTGGGAAGGCTGGGCTTGCCGCGCTGCAGCAGCCGCTCGCGCAGGGCTTCCCCGCTGATGCTTTCCCAGCCTTCAAAGTAGCCTTCCGAAAAGCCGCGGGTGGGCAAACTGCCGAAGTGGCTGGTCATGGAAGTCATCGCCGCGGTGCCGTAATCGTGATAAACCTTCGTCTGGGGGTGGCCGAGCAGGGCTTTGTTGTAAATTTTCTGGGCTTCACGGAAAGCGGCGGGGTCGGCGAGGGGCGGTTTGGCTTTCGGGTCGGGCAGGAAGACCACCGCCTTGACCTGCTTGGAACCCATCACCGCGCCCAGGCCGCCGCGCGCGCTGATGCGGGTGGGCATCCCGTCGCGGTCCAGGTTTTGAATGCCGGCGGCGCGCAGGCGCATTTCGCCCGCCGGGCCGATGAGCGAGATGGCGGCCTGCTTGCCGTAGCGTTCCCGCAGGCGCTCGGCGGCGGCGTACACGCCCAGCCCCACCAGGTCGTCGGCGGGGTCAAAGCGCACGCCCTCGGGGGAAATCACGATGACCGACCAGCGGTCGTCGGCGGGGCGGTCTTCCAGCAGCAGGGCTTTGAGGCCGAGGCGCGCCACCGCCAGGCCGGTGGAGCCGCCGGCGTTGGATTCCTTGACGCCGCCCGTGAGAGGGCTTTTGCCGCCGATGGAGATGCGGTCGCAGGAAGAGAGCATGTGGCCGACGAGCAGGCCGGGCGCCCAAATGAGGATGTTTTTGGGGCCGAGGGGGTCGGCGTGGGGCGGCACTTCGTCCAACAAAATGCGGGCAATCAGGCCGCGCCCGCCGAGGCGTTCCCAGGTGGGCGGCACGGCGGCGACGCGGGCTTCGCGGGTACGGGTGTTGACGCGCAGGATATGCATGGCAACCTCCTTCCAACAGGGCAGGAATGCGGCGCGGGGTTTCCATTTTACCGCGGGTGGGGGTGGAAGAGGCGCAGATGGGGGGAAGGCCGCGGCGTCGCGATCAGGGGGCGTTCACGCTTGCGTTTCCGCGCACGATATGCTAAAGTGGAAGCAGCGAAAGCCGGGCATTGTCGCAGGCCGCCGCGCCGGAGACGGCGTTTGCGGCGAGGAGGGAGGCCGTTGCGTTCACGCTGGGGTGCTTTTTTTGATGCTTCGTTGCCGTTGATTGCAACCCTGCTCGCGTTGCTTGTGGGCGCGGTGATGCTGCTTTTCCTCAGGGCCAACCCGCTCAAGGCGTATTGGGCGCTGGTGGTGGGGGCGTTTGGAAGCCCCAACGCGGTTGCCGAAACGCTGGTCAAGGCCACGCCGCTTTTGCTGGTGGGTTTGGGCATTTGTATTGCTTTTCAGGGCAATGTCATCAACATCGGCGGCGAGGGGCAGATGATTGTGGGGGCCATTTTGGGCACGTGGGTTGGCTTGCATTTTCAGCACTGGCCGGGGTGGCTGATGATCACGTTTGCGCTGGCGATGGGCTTTATCGGCGGGGCAATTTGGGGCGGCATTGCCGGCGCGCTGAAGGCGTATTTCGGCGTGAATGAGATTTTGAGCACGGTGATGATGAACGCCATCGCGGTGCAGTTGATGAACTACCTGCTGCGCGGCCCGATGATTGACCCTGCGCAGGCTGCCCACGCCTCCAAAATTCCGCAGACGGCGCGGCTTGCGATGGCCTACCGTCTGCCGCGGCTGGCCCCCACCCGCCTGCACCTGGGCGCGCTGATTGCACTCATTCTGGCGTTCCTGGTTTACATTTTTCTGTGGCGCACGGTGTGGGGCTACCGCATCCGCGCGGTGGGCAGGAACCCCCACGCGGCGCGCTACGGTGGCATTCCGGTCAAGAAATATGTGGTGCTGGCGCTGCTGCTGAGCGGCGCGTTCGCCGGACTGGCGGGCGTGATTCAGGTTTACGGCGTGAATTACCGCATGATTACCGACGGCTCGGCCACGGGCTTTACCGGCGGCGCGGGCTTCAACGGCATTGTCGCGGCGCTGTTTGGGCACTTGCACCCCATCGGCACAATTCCGGCTTCTATTTTGTTCGGTGCGCTTCTGGTCGGCGCGAACAAGATGCAGCGCGTGGCGCAGGTGCCTTCGGCGCTGATTACCGCGCTGAACGGCCTGGTGGTGGTCTTCGTGGTGGGCAGCGAAATCTGGCGTATCCGCCGCCAGCGCCGCCGCATGGCGGCACAAACCGAGAAAGAGGAAGCCGCAGAGGAGGAAACCACAGATTTCACAGATTAGCACAGAAAATAACGACAAGGAGTTAACGCAAAGACGCGGAGAAAACAGAGGCGCAAAGAGCGCAAAGAAAAAATTTCTGTGTTCTCTGTATTGGACTTTAGACAATGTGAGGCGAACTCCAACCCTTGCGGGGTAGGCTGAGCACCTTACCAAACCAACAAACGAGCCGATTTTAGGCTTCAGGAAGCGGCCTGAGCGCCCTTTTTG
>JALUXH010000159.1 GCA_027019065.1 Anaerolineales bacterium | reverse complement strand
CCCCACCCCCACCGCCACGGCCCAGCCGCTGCCGTAAAGCCACCTGCCAACCGCTACCTGCCATCTGCCATCTGCCATCATGCCTGCTTTCCTTATTGCCTCCCTCGGCTGTTCCAAAAACACCGTCGATTCCGATTCCATGGCGCAACTGCTGCGCCGCGACGGCTACACCCCCACCGACGATCCCGCCGAAGCCGATGTGGTCATCGTCAACACGTGCGGCTTCATCGCGGCTTCCCGCGCGGAATCGCTGGAAGTGCTGCGCGACTTCGCGGCCCAAAAGCGCCCCGGCCAGTTCCTGATTGCCGCGGGCTGCCTGACGCAGCGCTACGGCGAAGAAGTCGCTCGCGAAGTGCCCGGCGTGGATGCCATCCTCGGCACCCGCCGCTGGATGGACATTGTGGACGTCGTCCGCCGCCTGCGGGAAGGCCCCCACCCGACGCCCCTTTACCACCTGCCGGAAGCCCCCACCGTGGGGCGTGACGAGCGCGCCGTGCTGCGCGTGACCCGCCAGGGCGGCAGCGCTTACCTCAAAATTGCCGACGGCTGCCGCCGCAAGTGCGCTTTCTGCGCCATCCCGCTCATCAAAGGCACCTTAGTTTCCCGCCCGCAGGAAGCCATCCTCGCCGAAGCGCGCGCCCTGCAGCAGGCCGGTGTGCAGGAAATCATCCTCATCGCGCAGGATACTACCGACTACGGCCACGACCGCGGCGCACGCGACGGCCTGGCTTCCCTGCTGGAAGCCCTCACCGCGGCCGTGCCCGACGTGCCCTGGATTCGGGTGATGTATGCTTTCCCCGGCTATGTTACCGACCATCTTATTGAGGTCATGGCCACGCGCCCGCAAATTGTGCCTTACCTGGATATGCCCCTGCAGCACGCCCACCCGGCGACGCTGCGGCGAATGCAGCGCCCTGCTAACATGGACTGGGTGCACCGTACGCTGGAAAAAGTGCGCCGCGCCATGCCCGAAGTGGCCCTCCGCACCACTTTCATCGTGGGCTACCCGGGCGAAACCGAGGCCGAGTTCCAAACGCTGCTGGATTTCGTGGAAGAAATCCGCTTTGACCATGTGGGGGCATTTCAGTTTTCTTTTGAGCCCGGCACCCCCAGCGAGCCGCTTGGCGACCCCATCCCGCCGGAAGTCAAGCAGGAACGCTGGGAGCGGCTGATGGCCGCGCAGCAGGCCATTTCGCTGGCGCACAACCAGGCGCAGGTGGGCAAAGTGCTGGACGTGCTGGTGGAAGGCCGCGACGCGGAAACCGGCCTTGCCATCGGGCGCACCTACCGCGACGCACCTGAAATTGACGGCCTGGTGCTGGTGGAAAGCGATCTGCCCGTGGGGCAACTGACGCCCGTCCGCATCACCGGCGCGATGGCTTACGATTTGGTGGGCGTACCGGCCTGAGCGCTTCCGGCCTGAAACCCTCCCCCATGCCGTAACTGTTCAGCCTGCCCGCGAGGCGCACCCAGAAGCATAAAAAGAGGTTAACGCAAAGACGCAAAGGAAGGCAAATGGCGCAAAGAGCAATGCTGTGTTTTCTGGTAATTACCTACCCAGATCGCGGCGACGGCAACCCCGGGCATGTGTTCTCACCGCGTTTTTCTTTGGCACCGCCGCTGCGTTGACCCCACCCCCGTCCCCTCCCCGCATGCGGGGAGGGGAGCCAGGGGCGGGGTATGACAAAGGCACAGCGCATCAAGACGCATGGAGAGCGCCACAGCGTAGGCAGTTACGTTTTCTGTGCCCATCTGTGAAATCTGTGGATTCCCTGCCAGGGCTGAGCAGTTACCGGAAAACACAGATTTTTTCTTTGCGTTCTTTGCCCTCTCTGCGCCTTCGCGTTACTT
>JALUXH010000158.1 GCA_027019065.1 Anaerolineales bacterium | reverse complement strand
CCCTCCCCGCATGCGGGGAGGGGAGCCAGGGGAGGGGTATGGCAAAGGCACAGCGCATCAAAACGCATGGAGGGCACCACAGCGTAGGCAGTTACGTTTTTTGCCCCATCAGCCCCAATCTGTGCTCATCCGTGAAATCTGTGGATGTTTTTTCTGCGCAATCTGCGCAATCTGTGGTTTCTCCTTGTCGGGGCCGAACCGCTACCGGCCCGGAAGGGAAAAACTGCTTTCTCCTTCATCAGGCTGAGCGGCTACAAACGGGGTACAATCAACGTGCCTTGAGGTGCTGCTGCCGGAAAGCAAAAGCAACAGAGGAAGTTGCGAAGCCTTATGCAACATTTTTGGCAACGGTATGGCGTGCTGGTGGGGGTTGTGCTGGTGGCCCTGGGGGGCGCGGGGGCGGCAAAGGTGGCGCGCGCCCAGAAACTCCCCCCCCGCTGGCGCGAAGAGACGGTCACGGAGACCCTGTATACCTGGTGGCTGGTGCCGTGGTCATCGCCGCAGCAAGTGGCGTGTGTGTTGCGAATCAACCATCCTGAAAACCCCACCCCCGACGATATTTACCGTTTCTGCGGGTGGGACCTTTACGAAGCCTGGCGCACCACCCCGGCCTGTCAGGCGGCCTTACAGGGGGAGGATGTTACCTCGTGCCGGGGATACTATCTCCATTTTGTTGGGCAAAAGACGGCCACGCATACGGTCATTCGGGTCTATCCGCCGCCGCAGGTGCATCTTTCGCTCGGGAATTGCGTGCCCGATTTGCCCCATTTTCACTGCCCCGAGACCGTCACGGTGCACATCACTGCCGATGAGCCGCTGCCCGATGCCCATATCACGGCCATCCAGGTCTACGTGCCGGGGCGCAGCGCGATGCGCTGCCCGGGAGAAGGCTGCGACGTTTCCCTTGAGGCGCGCAGTACGCCGTGGGTATATCATCTGAGCGCGGTCGCGGTTTCCAGTGCCCCCCAATCCAACCATGCTGTGGCGGCAACCCTGCGGCTGACGCCTGCTGCGGATGGCGGCACCATTGTAGACGTACTCAGCGATGCCTGGGATGACGAAGGCGCCGATATGTGTGCCCAGGCGTGGCAGGCCATGCCGCCGGTCAAAAATTTGCCCGCCTGGGCACGCACGCCTGCAAGCGCCAAAGCCCTGGCGACCGATGAGCCCTATGTTTACCTGGCGGGCAGGCTGATTGCTCATCGGGTGGTGGATGCTTCGGACTGCCCGTCCCGAGGGCTGCAACCCAACGGCGTCGCGACAGCCTGCGGCCTGGCGAAAGCCCGCGCCGCAGTAACTGCCTGGCAAAACCGCTTTGACCCGCAAATATGGGAAGCCGCCCGCCGGGTTGGTGTGCCGGCCGTGCTTTTCAAGCGCCTCCTGGCGCGCGAAAGCCAGTTTTGGCCCGGCCATTACCCCAAAACCTATGAGGTGGGCTTCGGGCAGCTTTCCCCTCAGGGGATGGATACGCTCTTGATGTGGGATCCGGCGCTTTTCCTGAACATGTGCCGCACTATGCTGGGCGCCTGGAAGTGCACCCACGGTTACGACGGCCTTGCCCTGCCGCAGCGCAACTTCCTGTACGGTTCGTTGTGGGTACAGGCCGACCTGACCTGCAACGATTGCCCCTTCGGCGTGGATATGCACCGTGTGCCTGCAAGTCTGACGCTGTTTGCCCGCCTGTTGCGGGCCAATTGCCGCCAAACGGGGCAAACCGTGCTCAACCTTACAGGACGCCAGGCCGGAAACGCAGCCGCCTACACCGATTTGTGGCGCTTTACCCTTGCCGAATACAACAGCCCCGATTGCCTTTATGAAGCCCTGAAACGCACCATCAAAGAACAGGGGGTGTATCATTTGCTGGAT
>JALUXH010000157.1 GCA_027019065.1 Anaerolineales bacterium | reverse complement strand
AAGGGATTATGAAGATGGAAATATGCGACAGGATTAGCTTAGTAAGAGGGGAAGGGGGCAAAGGAGCCGAGCCGTAGCGAGGCCCCTTGGGGGAAGGGGAGATCAGCGTCCTTGCCGAGAAGGAGAGCCGCGGGCACGGTGGATTTTTCGGATAGGCTATAAGACTGAACAGTGCCCCATGACGGCAGCCCAACAAAAAACCGGCGAGCGTGAAGCCCGCCGGTTTCGGATGGCCGCTTGCGGCAACCTCAGTCGTTGTAACGGGCGCGTGCTTTCTCTACCACCGCCACAACGTCGGGCAGGTCAATGCCCAGTTCCTTCAGTTTTTCCACCGTGGGGATGCCGTGCTTGTCCCAGCCGCGGCGTTTGTAGACTGCGTCCATCAGTTTTTCGTATTCGGCGTAGCGGTGCTTGCGCAGCGCGGCCACCTTTTCTTCCGTGGTCATGGCGTCCACGTTGTGGCCGAGTTCCCGCAACTGCTTGTCGTAGCGTTCCTGGCGGGATTCGTATTCCTCCACCGTCACCGGCCCCATGGCGCGGTAAGGCACGTAGTCGTATTCCCGCGTGCCGTAGCCCAGGCGCACGGCAAACACCCGCTGGAAGTTATAGACCTTCTCCGACTCAAAGATCAGGTCATCGGGCGTTACTTTTTTGCCCAAAATGCCCTCGTAGAGCCAGGTGTAGTTTTCCAGGTGTTCGGGCACTTTGTGCGGTTCTTCCGATTTCTCATTATCGGCAGGGAGAATGTCGTTCCAGGGCAGTTTGCACAGGCCGTGCAGGCTGAACCAGGTGCGCCACATGGGGAACCAGTGCAGCGCTTCGGCCTTGTCTTCAAAAGTGGGCAGTTGCTTGTTGACCTGATCCATGAAAATCAGCCAGGCTTCGTCGTGCTGGCCGCCTTTGAGGGTCATGCCGTAGCCGCCCTGCTGGGCGATGGATTCTTTGGTCATGTATTCTGAGATTTCCATGCCCTTGTTGTGCATCGCGATGTCGGCGAGGAACTGGCGGTCGGCGCCGTATTGGTCGGCGAAATAATCCACCAGGTAACGGGTGCCCTTGCCGACGAGCAGGCCAAAGCCCTCGCCGCGGGCCATCTGGTGCAGAATTTCCAGCACGGCTTCGGTGTTGCCCCAGGTCAGGTCCAGCCCGCCGGTGCGCTCGGCGTTGAGGATGCCGTTTTCCCAGCATTCCATGCAGAAAGCCATGGTGTTGGTGAAGGAAATCGTGTCAATGCCGTAGGTATCGCAATAGAAATTGATTTCCAGCACCGCGACGGGGTCGAAAGTGCCGATGTTGGCGCCAAAGCCGGCGGCGTTTTCGTATTCGGGGCCGTCCACCAGCACGGCTTTGCCCTTGAAGGGGCCGGTTTTCAGGTGGAAGTGGTCCACGCCGTGGGAACACGAGAGCTGGCAGCCCGCCCAGCAGCCATCGGGCATGCCCTGGCTGAAAAGGTTTTTCCAGACGGTGGAATCAATTTTGTGGGAATCGGGGTGGGAGCCGAATTTGTAGTTGTGCACCGGCAGCAGGTCAAAGTGGTCCATGATTTCAATGAGGTAGGGCGTGCCGATCTTGCGCATCTGGTTTTGGTGGTCGTCCAGTTCCCAGATTTCGGTGTTGATGCGCTTGCCGGCTTTTTTGACCAGCGACATATCGGCAGGGTTATTGGAATCGGGGCGCAGGTTGCTGAAGCGCACCACGATGCCCTTGATGTTTTTGTCGCGGAACACGGTGCCCGAGCCGCCCCGCGCGGCCTGCTTCACGCGCATTTCCTTGCGGCGGACGTCGTACCAGCTGAAGTTCAGCGCGCCGTAATCAATGTGGTCGGACGCCGGGCCTGCGGTAATGGTGGAAATCGCCAGCTTGCCCTTTTTGCTGTCGCCTTTGTACATCTCGGCGAGCTGCTCTTTGAGTTCATAGGTGTCCAGGGCTTCCAGCGGAGCCGACTCAATGGTCACTTTGCCGTGGTCGCCGTCAATGAAGATGATGACTTCTTCGCTGGCCTTGCCCTGAATTTCCAAAACGTCAAAGCCGGAAAACTTCATGTAGGGCCCGAAAAAGCCGCCCACGTTGCTGTCTACGATCTGTTTGGTAAGCGGCGAAATGAACACCACGGTGGATTTGCCCGAGCCGGGGTAAGCGGTGTTGCCGGAAATCGGCCCGCTGGCGATGAGCAGTTCGTTCTCGGGGTCGTCCCACTTCGTGTCATCGTGGACGGCATTCCACAGCAGCCAGAGGGCAAAGCCTTTGCCGCCGGTAAAGCGTTCTTTCATTTCCTGCGTGACGGGCTTTTCAACGATGGTGTAGTCGTTCAGGTTGATGTAGAGCGTGCGGTTGGCATAACCGCGTTCCACCGGCCGCAATTCATAGGTATATTCGGCGAGCACTTTGTGCGCCGCCTGCAATTCTTCAATAGGTGCAGACATGATGGCCATACGAGCCTCCTCAGGGAATCAAGGGTGGGGGGTGGGACGCTTTCATTATACCTCATTGCATTGTCGGGAAAGCGTCACTGGGCGGCCTTCCAACAGGCAGCGACAGGGCAGGCCAAGAATTAACGCAAAGATGCAAAGGGAGCAAAAAGCGCAAAGCGCTTTTCTGTGGTCCCTCCTTGCCGGGGCTGAAGGAATACTTTCGGGGTACAATTGGGGCATGATGAATTACCTCGCGACGCTCAACCCTCAGCAACGGGAAGCCGTCAGCGCGCCCCCCGGCGCCATCCTTGTGCTGGCCGGCCCCGGTTCGGGGAAAACCCGCGTGTTGACTTATCGGGTGGCTTACCTCATCGGCGCTCTGGGCGTGCGCCCCTTTCACATTTTGGCGGTTACGTTTACCAACAAAGCCGCCCGTGAGATGGAAACCCGCATCGCCGCCGTGCTGGGCGACCAGGCCCGCGGTCTGACTGTGGGCACCTTCCACTCGGTTTGCGCCCGCATCCTGCGGCGGGAAGCCGACCACCTGCCCTTCCAGGCCAACTTTGCCATTGCCGACACCGACGACCAGAAACGCCTCATCAAGCAGGTGCTCAGGGAACTGAACTACGACCCCAAGCAATACACGCCCACCCGCCTGCAGGCCACCATTTCGCGCCTCAAAAACGAAGGGCTGTTCCCGGAAGACTTCACCCCCACCACCTACGGCGAAGAAATCACCCGGCAGGTGTTTGCCGAATACCAAAAGCGGCTGCTCACTTCCAACCTGCTGGATTTCGACGACCTGCTCCTCTGGACACGCTACCTGCTGAACCACGAACCGGCCGTGCGCGAGCGTTACGCCCGCCGCTTTCAGCATCTGCTGGTGGACGAGTTTCAGGATACCAACATGGTGCAATACGACCTGGTGCGGCTGCTGAGTGCCTATCACCGCAATTTGTTCATGGTGGGCGATGCCGACCAGTCCATCTACGGCTGGCGCGGGGCCGATTACCGCAACGTGCAGCGCTTTGAGCGCGATTTCCCCGGCGCGCGGGTCATTTTGCTGGAGCAGAACTATCGCTCGACCCAGCGCATTCTGGACGCGGCGATGGCCGTGATTGCTCCCCTGCAGGGCAGGCACCGCAAACGCCTGTTTACCGACCGGGGCACTGGGGCGAAAATCACCGTGCGGCGTACGTACGACGACCGGGAAGAAGCCCGCTACGTGGTGGAAACCATCGCCTCGCTGGTGGCGCGCGGGCAGGCCGAGCCGCGCGATTTTGCCATCATGTACCGCACCAATGCCCAATCGCGCGTGCTGGAAGAAGCCTTCCTGCGCGCCGGGTTGCCTTACCGCATCGTGGGGGCGCAGCGGTTTTACGGGCGGCGCGAAGTCAAAGATGTGGTCGCCTACCTGCGGCTGGCGCACAACCCCGCCGATGAACCCAGCCTGATGCGGGTCATCAACGTCCCGCCGCGGGGCATTGGCACCAAGACCATCGCCGCGCTGCGCACGATTGCCCGCCGGGCGGGCTTGGCCCCCGGCAACCTGCTGCTCCACATGGCTGCCGCCCCCGAGGATTACCAGCAGGCTTTCGGCGCGCGGGCGTTCAAGGCGCTGTTGGCCTTTGCCCGCCCCTTCGCCCAGTGGTACGAACTGGCCCTTACCACCCCGCCTGCCGACCTGATGGCTGCCATCCTTGCCGATGTGGGCTACAAAGACTACCTCCTCGACGGTACCGATGAGAGCGAAGCCCGCTGGGAAAACGTCAAAGAACTCCACAGCCTGGCCCAGCGCTACGCCGAAGAGGGCTTGAGCGCCTTCCTGGAAGAAGTGGCCCTGGTTTCCGACCAGGATACCCTCCGCGACGACGCTAACGCACCGGTGCTCCTGACCCTCCACGCGGCCAAAGGGCTGGAATTCCCGCAGGTGTTCATCGTGGGGCTGGTGGAGGGACTGCTGCCCCACAGCCGCTCATGGGAAGACGGCGACGCCATGGCCGAAGAGCGCCGCCTGTTCTATGTGGGCATCACCCGCGCCAAAAACGCCCTCTACCTCACCTACCCCGAAATGCGCACCGTGTACGGCTATGCCGAGCCGACCGAACCCTCCCGCTTTCTGGAAGAAATTCCGCCCGACCTGGTGGAAGGCGACCACCCGCGGGCGCGTGCTGGCGAGGGAATCTTCACCTCCCGCTGGGAACCTGAAGCGCCCCCGGCCATCGAGCCTCGCTTTGCTTCTGGTATGAAGGTGCGCCATCCCCGCTGGGGCGAGGGAATGGTGATCGGCAGCCGCATCAAAGACGGCGCCGAACTGGTGGACGTGGTTTTTGACAGCGTGGGTCTCAAACGGGTGGATGCCGCCCTCGCCCGGCTGGAAGCCGTGCGCTGACCTGCTGATTCGCCCTGGATTTTTCCCCCAACCGGCGCCCTCGGCAAATCTGTGGTTCCCTTTGACCCAATGTCCACACCCGCTCTGCCTCAACCGACCGACCTGGTGCTGGTGGCCTTCCTGCCCCACCCGCGCGACCTGGAAATTGCCCGCGTGCTGGGGTGGTACCGCATTCCCCTGGCGACCGCGCCCAAAGTGGTGGCCGTGGACTGGCTGGCATTTTACCAGCCCGCCGCGTTTGGGGAAGCCCACCGCTGGCGGGTGGAATGGGCTGCGCCGGTGGAAGGCCACGAATTGGTGACGCGCGCCGACCTCTTCCGCGATGAGCCGCAGCATCCCCGTGCCCACGAGACCTACTACAAAATCCAGTTAGGCGCGCTGCGGCGCCTGCCGCGCCCCATTGAAGCCGGGCGCTGGAAGCGGGTCACGTTCCTCTACACCACCGGCGAGCGGCTGTTGAAGGCTGCCACCTTGCACAACCTGGTGGTGGAAGGCGAAGAACGCCGCCTGTTGTGGCGCGCCCTGCGGGAACGCGCGGCTCAGCCCTACCGGACCCGCCACACCGAAGACGACATCCCCCCCGAAATTCTGGCGCTGCTGGCGCCGGAGCCTTCCCCGGAGGCGTGAGGATGCTGCAACAAGCCCTGCAATGGGACGCCCACCTGACCCGCCGTTTGCGGATTGCCGAGCGCCCGGGCGTGCTGCGCCGCGTGGCGGCTTTTCTGGCGCATTCCGGCGATTCGTGGTTCTGGTTTGCCGGGCTGGCGGTGGTGGCGCTGGTGGGCAATGCGGCCTGGCGGGCGCGGGCGCTGGTGATGGCGGCCAGCATCTTTGGGCTGGCGCTGCTGGTGCTGGGCGTCAAATTCACCGTGCGCCGCCGCCGCCCTGCGGGGGAATGGGGCGCAATCTATCGCGCCACCGACCCGCATTCTTTCCCCTCGGGCCACACGGCCCGCGCGGCCCTGCTGGCAGTGCTGGCGTGGGGGCTGGGGCCGCTCTGGCTGGCCGCGGCGCTCACCCTTTGGGCCCCGCTGGTGGCGTTTGCCCGCGTTGCCATGGGGGTGCACTACCTTTCGGATGTCGTGGCTGGGGGCATTTTGGGCTTTGTGGCGGGGGCGGCGGTGCTGGCCGTGTTGCTGTAAGCCGCTCGCCGTAAAATATCGCGGCGCCGCAACGGTTCAGCCCGCCTGCGAGGAGAGATGCAGAGGAAATTCAAAACACGCGAAGCATAACGCAAAGGGCGCAAAGGAAGCAAAGACGCAAAGTAAACTTCTGTGCTTTCTGCGGTTCTTCGTAACTGCCTACGCTGGGGTGCCCTCCATGCGTCTTGATGCGCTGTGCCTTTGCCATACCCCTCCCCTGGCTCCCCTCCCCGCATGCGGGGAGGGGACGGGGGTGGGGTCAACGCGAGCGGCGACGCCAAAGGAAAACGCGGTGTGAAAACACGCCCTGCATTGCCAGCGCTACGATTTGGGTAGGCAATTACTTGCAAGCACTTTTTGGAGTGCGGTGCCTGGGCACCGCTTTGGAAAGCGGCGATTCGTCGCCGCACGCCAAAGAAAAACTGCCGCCAGAGGCGTTTTGCCACCACGCAGGTAATTACGTCTCTCCTGTGTTTCCAATCGGCGCTAATCTGTGAAATCTGTGGATGCTTTTCTGCGTCATCTGCGGCTGCGCCTGGCCAAGGGGGCGGCCGCCTGCCCTGCATTTCAGCAGGCGGGCAGCCATGTCGGCCTGGTCGTGGCCGTGAGGCAGGAAAATGTGACACCCTGCACTTGAGAGCGGGAGGGGGCTGCATGGTATAATCTGCGCGAATTTGTCACTGTGCAGCCCGCCTGCAAGACGCACGCAGAGGCACGAAAAAACAGGCCCCGCAACAGCGCAAAGAAAGCAACAGCTGATTGACTGACAAAACTCTGCCTCGCGGCCAATCTCTCCTATCCCCGATGAGCCCGGCTTCGCTCAGGCCAGGCGCTCGGCTCATTTGCCCCCTTCCCTCCTTTAGTAGGGAATAGTAGGGAAAGGGGCGGCTCTGGCGACGCAGTAGCGCCGCCAGAGCGGGGGTAGGGAGAGATCCAATACGAGAACCATCCAGGTGAGATTGACCAGTCAACCGAGCAACAGACTGTATCCCCGGCGCTAATTTGTGAAATCTCTGTAGTTCTCCTTGCCACGGCTGCACAGTTACACGAACTTTATCTCTTTTCACTTCCGTCGGAGGCCGGTATGGATTTCGCCCTTACCCAAGAACACAAAATGGTCGTGGACATGGTCCGCAAGTTTGCCGCCGAAGCCGTGCCCATCATTCGCGAATACGACCGCAAGCACGAGCCCGCGCCGCTTCTCCCTCGCATGGCCGAGTTGGGGATTTTAGGCGTGGGCATTCCGGTTAAATACGGCGGCCAGGGGCTGGATTACATTTCCCTGGGGCTGGTGTGCGAAGAACTGGAATACGCCGATTCCACTTTGCGGGTGGTGATGGCCGTGCACATGGGCCTGTGCGCGCAGACCATCTTCCACTGGGGCACCGAAGAACAAAAGCAGCAATACCTGGTGCCGCTGGCGCAGGGCGAAAAAATCGGCTGCGGGGCGTTTACCGAGCCGGGGCACGGCTCCGATTTTGCCCACATCCAGATGAGCGCCCGCCGCGAAGGCGACTATTACATTCTCAACGGCGAAAAAATGTGGATTTCCCTGGCCACACTGGCCGATTATGCCATCGTAACAGCCCGCACCAATCCGGAAGCCGAGAAGCCGCACCGCGGGCTTTCCACTTTCATCGTGGACCTGCATTCCCCGGGCATCAAGCGAGGCGACATCAAGGGCAAACTCGGCGTGCGCGCCGGTTCCACCGGCTGGATTGCCTTCCAGGATGTGAAAGTGCCTGTGGAAAACCGCCTCGGCGAAGAAGGGGAAGGCTTCAAGATTACCATGAGCGCCTTTGACCGCGGCCGCTACACCGTGGCTTCCGGCGCGGTGGGGCTGATTCGGGCAGCCCTTGATGCCAGCGTGCGTTACGCCCGCGAGCGGGAAACCTTCGGCGTGCCCATCGGCCGGCACCAACTCATCAAGCAGAAAATCGCCCGCATGGCGCGCGATTATGAAATGGGGCGCCTGCTTTACCTGGAAGCCGGCTGGCAGATGAACCAGGGCCTTCGCGCCACCCGCACCACTTCCATGGCCAAGTGGTTTGCCACCGAAGCCGCCTTCCAGGCCGCCAACGACGCGGTGCAAATTCACGGCGCGTACGGCTTCAGCGACGAGTATGATGTGGAACGCTTCTTCCGCAACGCCCGCGGCTCTATCATTTACGAAGGCAGCAGCGAAATCCACACCCTCATCCAGGCCGACTATGCCCTCGGCTACCGCCGCGACAAGCCGCTGCGCGTGGAACTGCCGCCTTACGACCCGGAAGCATGGCAGGAAGAGCTTTGATTTGGGATAGGAAATGCGGGATGCGGTGATGCCATCCCCCATTCCCTCCTTCTCCCCCCAATGAACCCGTCAACCCCAAATGGATGGAGGTGTACTTTGAAGATTCTCGTTTTCGTCAAAGTCACGCCCGACACCGCGGCCACCGTCAAGGTGGACGAGGCCGGGAACGTGACCTGGGGCGATGCCCCCCTGGTGCTCAACCCGTGGGATGAGTACGCCGTGGAGGCCGCTTTGCAGACCAAAGAAGCCCACGGCGGCTCGGTAACGGTCGTCAGCATGGGCGACGAGAGCGCGCTGGAGGCCATCCGCCGCGCCCTGGCCATGGGCTGCAACGACGCCATTCGCATTGAAGACCCTGCCCTCGCCGAAGACGACAGCCTGAGCACGGCCAAAGTGCTCAAGGCCGTGGTGGAGAAAATCGGCGATGTGGATATGGTCTTTTTCGGCCGCCAGGCCATTGACGGCGATACCGGCCTCACGCCGCCCCAAACGGCCCGCTTGCTCGGCTGGCCTTACATCGGGCTGGTGGCTGCCTTCCGGGAAATCGACCCCGACGGCGGGCAATTCACCGCCGAGCGCACCATTGAGGAAGGCCGCCAGGTGCTTTCCAGCCGCCTGCCCGCGGTGGTCAGCGTGGCCAAAGATTTCGGCGAACCGCGCTACCCCTCGTTCATGGGCATTCGGAAGGCAGCGCGCGCCAAAGTGCCCGTCTGGAGCCTCGCCGACCTGGGGCTGGAAGCCCCCGCCGTCAAGGTGCGCCTGCCCGAATTGCAGAACCCGCCCAAGCGTGAGGTGGTGTGCGAGTTCATTGAAGGCGACACCCCCGAAGAGATTGCCGAGAAACTGGCCGACAAAATCCTTGCGGAGAAGGTGCTATGAGCAAGCAAATCTGGGCTTACATTGACCATTTCAAAGGCGAGCCGCTGATGCCTTCCTGGGAAGCCATCGGCGCGGCCCAAATGCTGGCCGAGAAACTGGGCGGTGAGGCCGTGGCCGTGATTCTGGGCAATGGGATGGACGCCGCGGTGCAGGCCGCCTTCCACTACGGCGCGGCAAAGGTCATCGTGGCCGACGACGCCACGCTGGCCGACTATCGCCCCGAACCCTACGCAGAAACCCTGGCCGCGGCTGCCGCCGAGCACAACCCTGCGGTGATTTTGTTCCCCACCACCACCCGCGGGCGCGAACTGGCCGCTATGGCCGGTGCAGCGCTGGATGCAGGCGTGATTGCCGACATCATTGACATGGATGTGGTGGACGGCAAGATCGTGACCACGCGCCCTGTTTACGCGGGCAAATTGCTGGCCAAAGCCGTGGCCGAAGGTGAGCCGCAAATCATCTCCCTGCGCGTGCGCGCCTTTGCCAAACCCGAGGCCGACGAGAGCCGCAGCGGCGAGGTGGTCAAAGTGGCGGCTGCCCTGAGCGAAGACGACATCGCCACCAAAGTGGTGGAATACGCCACCACCGAGGGCGGCGTCAGCCTGACCGAAGCGGCCATCATCGTTTCCGGCGGGCGCGGGGTTTCCAACAACCCCGATCTGGCGCCGCCGCCTGACATCACCGATGAAAACGAAATTGAGGTCTGGCGCGCCAAGCAGGGCTTCAAACTCATCGGCGAACTGGCCGAGACTTTGGGCGCGGCCGTCGGCGCCAGCCGCGCCGCGGTGGACGCGGGCTACATCCCCTACGAGCATCAGGTGGGGCAGACCGGCAAGGTGGTTTCCCCCGACCTGTACATTGCCTGCGGCATCTCCGGCGCCATTCAGCACCAGGCCGGAATGCGCAACAGCAAGGTCATCGTGGCCATCAACACCGACCCCGAAGCGCCCATTTTCAAACTGGCGCGCTACGGCGTGGTCGGCGACCTGTGGAAGATCGTGCCCGCGCTCAACGAGGCTTTCAAGAAGAAGTTAGGGAAAGCATAAGCCGGTATTGCCCGGCTTCCCGAAGGGAGTATCCCAGGCCGGCGGTTTCCCCCGCCGGCTTTTTTCGCGGCGCGCGTCACTTTTTTTCGGGCCGGGTGTTTTCTGTTTTACACACCGTTCGGAAGCATCTTTTCTTTCGCATTGGCCAACTGGAAGGAGGACAGCCATGACCATGCCCATAAACGAGCGTCGTGAAGAAGAAATCCGACAGGCGCAAGGCGAGCGCTACGAGCCGCCCCGCGAAGTGGCCGCCGCGGCGAACGTCAGCCCGGAAGCCTACACCCGCTTCCGGAAGGAAGGCACGGAAACGCCGGTCAAGTTTTGGGAAGACCGCGCCCGTGAACTGGTGGACTGGTTCCAGCCGTGGGAAAAGGCCTACGACGACAGCAACCCGCCTTTTTACCAATGGTTTGTAGGCGCCAAGACCAACATCGTCTACAACGCCCTGGACCGGCACATCAACACCTGGCGGCGTAACAAACTGGCGCTCATCTGGGAAGGCGAACCCGGCGACCGGCGGGTGTTTTCCTACTACCGCCTGTGGCAGGAAGTCAACCGCTTCGCCAACATCCTCAAAGGAATGGGCGTCAAAAGAGGCGACCGGGTGACGATTTACATGGGGCGGGTGCCCGAACTGCCCATTGCCATGCTGGCCTGCGCCAAAATCGGTGCGATTCATTCGGTGGTATACGGGGGCTTTAGCGTGGAAGCCCTCGCCGAGCGCATCCGCGACGCGCAGAGCAAAGTA
>JALUXH010000156.1 GCA_027019065.1 Anaerolineales bacterium | reverse complement strand
GCAGGTATTTACGGCGTTCGTCAATGCTCATGGGTTCCTCGGGGTTCATGGGTGCCTCCAGTAACATTTTCTTTTGGAGGTTCATCTTACCCCGGTAACATTTTAGATGACAGAACGCGCCATGCTTGACACGGCTTCCTGCGGCGTGGTAAACTCATGGCGCTCAAAGGCGAAGAACGGGAAAAGTAGGCGCTGCCCGGCGTGCCCAGAGAGTTGGGCCGTGGCTGGAAGCCCAACCATAGCCGCAGCGTTGAATGGGCCCGGAAGCCGCTGCCTGAACCTCAGTCCGTGAGCAGTAGGGCGGGCCGGTTGGCCCCCGTTATCGGGCCTCAAGCGGGCGCATACGCGCCAAGCGGGGTGGCACCGCGGACGGTTACGCGTTCGTCCCCATTGGGACGGGCGTGTTTTTGTTTCCCCTGAGCCCCGCGCTGTAGGCGGCTCAACACCGCAGCCCTTGCCGCTGAAGCCCCTGACACCGGAAGACTGCAACACCCCTCGTTGATTTTCCCCTCTGGAGGTTTCCCCATGAGCGATGCAAAGCCCAAAAAACGCCTGCTCACCGGCGATCGTCCGACCGGTAAACTGCACCTCGGCCACTATGTCGGCAGTTTGAAAAACCGGGTAGCCCTGCAAGACGACTACGAATGCTTTTTCATCATCGCCGACCTGCACACCCTGACCACCAAATCGTCTAAGGCCGAAGTCGCTCAACTGCGCCAGAACATCTACGACATCGTGCTGGATTACCTGGCCGCAGGCATTGACCCCGAAAAGAGCACCATTTTCGTGCAGTCGGCCGTGCCGGAAACCTACCAGCTCAACCTGATTTTTGAGATGCTGGTGACGCTGCCGCGCCTGGCCCGCCTTCCCAGCATCAAGGATATGGCCCGCGCGGCTCAAATGGACGACGAAGCCATCCCCTTTGGGCTGGTGGGCTACCCTGTGCTGCAGGCAGTGGATATTTTGCTGCCGCGCGCCCATCTGGTGCCGGTGGGCAAGGATAACGAAGCCCATGTGGAGATCACCCGCGAAATCGCCCGGCGCTTCAACCGCATGTATGGCGAGGTCTTCCCGCTGCCGAAGGCGCTCATCGGCGAAGTGCCGACGCTCATCGGTATTGATGGTCAGGCCAAGATGAGCAAGAGCCTGAACAACGCCATTTTCCTTTCCGATAGCGCCGAGGAAGTCAATGCCAAAGTGCGGCGCATGTTCACCGACCCCAGCCGCGTGCGCCCCGACATTCCGGCCGACCCCGACAAGCCCACCAATGTCGTCTTCCGCTACCACGACATCTTCAACCCCGACAAAGACGAAGTGGAAGACCTGAAAGCCCGTTACCGCAAAGGCAAGGTGGGCGACGTAGAAGTCAAGCAAAAACTGGCCCGCGCCCTCAATGCGTTTCTGGAACCGTTTCGGGAGCGAAGGGCGCAATACGAAGGCCGCCCCGAACTGGTAGAGGAAATTCTTGTGGAGGGCACCCGCCGGATGCGGCAGGAGGCCCGCGAGACCCTGGCCCTGGTGCGGGAAGCGATGGGGATGTATGGGCTGGATTTGAAGCACCGGTTAGATATGGCCGAGCGCCCGCCCGACATGCTGAGAAGTTGAGCCCCTGTGGAAAGCAAAAAAAAAGCGACGGCTTCGCATAGCCGCCGCTTTTTTGTTGGGCACAATCCCGGCGCGGCCATGAGGTATGCCTTCGCGTCATCCCGGTGGCCGCTGGGGCGGGCGGCGGTTCGCTTACCCCCCCAACTTGTGGAGCAGGGCTTCCAGTTCTTCGTCGGAGTAGTAGTAAATCGTCATCGTTCCCCCCTTGCGCGTGCGGGTCAGGCGCACGCGGGTGCCGAGGGCGGTTTCCAGGCGGGCTTCCAGGTCGCGCAGTTCGGGGGG
>JALUXH010000155.1 GCA_027019065.1 Anaerolineales bacterium | reverse complement strand
CCCGCCACGCACCTTTGACATTCTTCCCAGCCGCGGTTAAAATCCTGCGGCCTGCTCCCATTTTCTCCAGGAGGCTGCTTATGCCTGCCACACTGCTTTTGCGCGATAAAACTTACGAAGTGCCCCACGGCATCACCATCAAACAGGCCCTCAAACAGTTGGAAATTCCGCCGGAAGAGGTCATTCCCACCCAAGACGGTGAACTGGTGACGGAAGATACTCACCTGAAAGACGGCGACGTCATCCGCCTGGTCGCGGTCATCTCCGGCGGCTGATTCCCTGCTTTCCGCGGCTTCCCTGACGACGCCCGCCCGACCACCCGACTGCCCGACTATCCGACTACAGGACGAACCCCATGCGCTGCCGAAAATGCGGCCAGAAGGCCGTCATCAACATGCGCCATCACAAACTGGCGCTGTGCAAGGAACATTATCTGGAATGGTTTGTTGCCCAGACCGAGCGCTTTATCAAGAAATATCACATGTTCGGCGCCGACGACCGGGTGCTGGTGGCCGTTTCGGGCGGCAAAGATTCGCTGGCGCTGTGGGATGTGCTCTGGCGGCTGGGCTACCAGGCCGATGGTCTTTACATTGACCTGGGCATTGACGGCGGTTTTGGCTATTCCAGCCGGTCAAAGGCGCTCACCCAGGCTTTTGCCGAAGCGCGGGGGCTCACCCTGCACATCGTGAACGTGCCGGCGGCATACGGCGCAGCCATCCCCGAAATGGCGCACCTCACCCACCGCGGCAAGGGGAAGCCCTGCTCGGTGTGCGGCCTGGTCAAGCGCCATGAGATGAACCGCATTGCCCGCGACCTGGGCTACAATGTGCTCGCCACCGGCCACAACCTGGACGACGAAGCCGCGGTGCTCTTCGGCAACACCCTCACCTGGGCGGCGGGGTATTTGCAGCGGCAGGGGCCGGTGCTGCCGGCTTCCCCCGGCCTGGCGCGCAAGGTCAAGCCCCTCTTCCGCTTCTACGAGCGGGAAACCGCGGCCTACGCCCTGCTGCGCGGCATCCGCTACATTTACGAGGAATGCCCCTTTTCCGTGGGCGCGAAGTCCATTTACTACAAACAACTGCTCAACAAACTGGAAGCCGACCGCCCCGGGGCAAAATTGCAGTTCTATTTGGGCTTCCTCAAGGCCAAAAAAGAGGGGCTGTTTGTCGACACTACCGAAGAAGTCGCGGAAGCCCTGCACACCTGCCCGGTCTGCGGCCAGCCGACCACCGCCCCCGGCAAATGCGCCTTTTGCCGCCTGGTGGAACGGGTGGAGACGGCGGCCGGGGAGCGGGGCGGATAGCGATTTGCGATTGGCGATTTACGATTGGCGAGTTGCGAGTCAGGAGGATGAATCATGCCGATGACACAACCCGAAGATCTGAAAGACCTGACCCTGCTGGGGCGCAAAGCCCGGCCGAGCAAGAAACTGGAGGCTTTCCCCAACCGCACGCCGGGGCGCTATTACCTGGTGACGCTGGAAACCGACGAATTTACCTGCCTGTGCCCGGTCACCGGCCAGCCCGATTTTGCCACCATCCGGGTGGCTTACGTGCCCGACCAGAAAATCGTGGAATCCAAGTCGTATAAACTTTACCTCTGGTCGTACCGCAACGAAGGCGTGTTCCACGAGCACGTCGTCAACACGATTCTGGATGACCTGGTGAAGGTGCTTGAGCCGCATTACATTCGCGTGGTGGGTGAGTTCAACATCCGCGGCGGCATCGCCATCACCGTGAGCGCCGAGCATGTCAAGACGCCGGAAGCCAAAGAAGCCGTCGCCGCGATGGTGAGGTTTTAGCCGTGGTGGCGGAGCGTAAGAGGCGCGTGCTGTCTCAGGGGCGCTATTACCCCGCGCTGGTGGGGCTGTTCGCGGTGATTCTGGTGGTTTC
>JALUXH010000154.1 GCA_027019065.1 Anaerolineales bacterium | reverse complement strand
AGGGCGACGCCCTGGACGAGGCCGCCCACCGGCTCTACGCCGAGCACCTGCAAGCGCGCGCCATTGCCTTCGTGCCGCTGCACATCGGCGGGCGCTGGATCGGCTTCCTGAACGTGCTCTACGACCAGCCCATGCCCTTCCTGCCGCGGGAACGGCAATTCGTGCAGACCATTGTCAGCCAGGCCGGCGTTGCCATTGAAAACCTGCGCTCTCTGGAAACCATCCGGCAGCGCAGTGAAGAAACCGAAAGGCTTTACCAGGCCACAGCGGCTTTTAACGCTGCCCACTCGTACGATGAGATCGTCGCGACCATGGCTCAGTCTGCAGGGGAAGACGTTTACCTGGCCGCTTTGATTATGTTTGACCACCCGTGGGAAGGCAGAAAGGGCGAAGCGCCGCAATGGCTGCTGCCCACAGCCTACTGGCGCGCTCCTGATGTGCCCGAGGAAAAAATACGGCCTTTGTTAGGGCAGCGCTTTGAACTGCGGAATTTTTCCCACACACTCACCCTGACCCAGCCCACCTTCGTGCCCGATACAGCGGGCGATGTCCAATGGAGCCCGGCCGCCGGCCAGATCTATCGCGAACAACTGGGCGCCAAAGCAGCGGCTATTTTCCCCATTTACGTCGGTCAGCGCTACCTGGGCGTGCTCACGCTGCTTTTCAGAAACCCCCGCGATTTTCCGCCCGACGAACAGCGGCGTCTGAGCACCCTCAGCGCCCAGGCCGCAGTTGCCGTAGAAAACCTGCGCTCCCTGGAAACCATCCGGCAGCGCAGTGAAGAAACGGCTACCCTCTACCAACTGGCCGCCCGCCTCAATGAAGTCAACACCTACCAGGGCATCATTGACGCCGTCCACGACCTCACACCGCTGGGCAAAGGGGCCACCAACATTTCCCTCAACATCTTCAGCCGCCCGTGGCAAGACCCCAACGACATTCCCGATTGGGTGCTCGTCCGGGCCCGGTGGAGCAAATTGCCCTCCGACGCCGTGCTGCCGCGCTATCCCCTCGCCCAGTTCCCCACGGCGCGGCTGCTGAGCCCCACAGCGCCCTTCATCGTGACCGACGTGGCCCACGACCCCAGGCTAGATGAGCGCACACGGACGCTCTATCAACAGCGATTCCACGCAGCCAGCACCATTTTCTACCCCCTGGTGGCCGGCGGCCAATGGCTGGGTTACGTCAACGCCATTTACAGCGAGCCCCGCGAATTCCCCGAAAACGAACTGCGGCAAATCACCGCCGCCCTTTCGCAGGTCGCGGTGGCCTACCAGAACCTGCACCGCTACGAAACCGCCCAGAAATACGCCCGCGACCTGGAAACCGCAGCCCTCACCGCCAGCGAAATTGCAGCCGCCAGCCAGGATCTGGAAACCCTGCTCAACCGCGCGGTGGAACTCATCCGCGACCGGTTTGGCTTCTACCACGCCTCGGTGTTCCTGTTAGACGAAAGCGGCACGTCCGCCGTCGTGCGGGCCTCTACAGGAGAAGCGGGCCAGGACATGCTCCGGCGGAAACACCGGCTGGCCGTAGGGCAGCGCTCCACCGTGGGGCAGGCCGCCGCCCGCCGCGAACCCGTCATCATCAACGACACCACCCACAGCGACATCCACCGCCCCAACCCCCTCTTGCCCGAAACCCTCGCCGAAGCCGCCATCCCTCTCATTGCCGGCGAGCGCCTCATCGGCGTGCTGGACGTCCAGGCCACCGAAATCAACGCCTTCACCGAAGACGGCGTGCGGATGCTGCAACTGCTGGCCACACAACTGGCCGTGGCCATTGAAAACGCCCAGGCCTACGAACTGGAACGCCAGGCGCTGGAAGAAATGCGCCGCGCCGACGAACTCAAAAGCCAGTTCCTGGCCAACATGAGCCACGAACTCCGCACCCCGCTCAACTCCATCATCGGCTTCTCGCGGGTCATCCTCAAAGGCATTGACGGCCCCATCACCGACTTGCAGCAACAAGACCTCACCGCCATCTACAACGCCGGCCAACACCTGCTGGGGCTGATTAACGACATCCTTGACCTCTCCAAAATTGAGGCCGGAAAAATGGAACTGGCCTTTGAAGAAGTGGACATCGGCGACCTGGTCAATAGCGTCATGTCCACCGCAGTAGGGCTGGTGAAAGACAAGCCCGTAGAACTGCGCAAAGAAATTCAGCCCAACCTGCCCCTCATCCAGGCCGACCCCATCCGTGTGCGGCAAGTGCTGCTCAATCTGGTTTCCAACGCCGCCAAATTCACCACCGAAGGCCACATCAAAGTCTTTGCCCGCCTGCAAAAAGGCCCCCACGGGCTGGAAGAAGTGCTCATCGGCGTGGAAGACACCGGCCCGGGCATCTCCAAAAAAGACCAGGAAAAACTGTTCAAACCCTTCTCACAAGTGGACGCCTCCCTCACCCGCAAAACCGGCGGCACCGGGCTGGGGCTTTCCATTTCCCGTAACCTGGTGGAAATGCACGGTGGCCGCATCTGGCTGGAATCTGCCGTGGGGAAAGGCACCACCTTCTACTTCACCCTCCCCCTCATCCAGGGCGAGCAGGCCGAAGAAGCCCGCGAGCGCATCGTGCTGGCCATTGACGACGACACCAATGTCATCCACCTTTACCAGCGCTACCTGACCCCTGAGGGCTATCGGGTGGTGCCCCTGACCGACCCCAACATGGCCGTTGCCCGGGCGCGCGAACTCAAGCCCGTCGCCATCCTGTTAGACATCATGATGCCCGGCCGCGACGGCTGGCAAGTGCTGCAAGACCTGAAAAAGAACGAAGCCACCAAACACATCCCCGTCGTCATCGCAAGCATTGTGGATGAGCGGGAAAAAGGGTTCAGCCTCGGCGCGGCCGAATACCTGGTCAAGCCCATCCTGGAAGAAGACCTCAAACGCGCCCTTCACACCCTGGACCCCGACGGCCAGGTCAGCGAAGTGCTGGTTGTAGAAGACAACGCCTCCGACCGCTACCTGATCACCCGCTTGCTGGAAGAGATCGGCCCCTACACCATTCGGACGGCCGAAACCGGGCAGGAAGCCCTGGCAAAAATTGAGGAACACCGCCCGGACGCCATCATCCTTGACCTGCTGCTGCCCGAAATGGACGGATTTGGCGTGCTGGAAGCCGTGCGCGGCACCCCCGAATGGGAAGGCATCCCGGTGGTCATTTTCACCGCCGCAGAACTCACGGCAAGCGACCTTGCCCGGCTGCGCAGCGCCGCGCAGGGGCTGCTCAAAAAAGGCGCCCTGGATACCGAAGAACTGTTGCAGCGCCTGCGTGAAGTTTTGCAAAAAGTTGAACCTGCCCCGCCTGAAGAAGCCTGACCCCCTCACCCTCCTCCGAAAACGGCGGCAAACCGCCGTTTTTGGTCTTTATGAGTACCTGCCTAACGCAGCGCCGGGCCGCGCTAAAGAAAAAACGCCGTGTGAACCCATGCCCGGGGTTGCCATCACTGCGATTTAGGGTCACTGTTCAGCCCACCTGCGATGAGAACGTCAAGGCACACAGGAGACCCAAAGGCTACAACGGCGTAACGCCAGAGCGCAAAGGGAACAAAGACGCAAAGTCAACTTCTGTGTTTTCTGCGACGCTTTTGTGCTTTCTGGGGTTGCAATCGGTGCGAATCTGTGGAATCTGTGGCCGATTTTCTGCGGAATCGTAATTACCTACCCCGAAGCACTGTGCCCGTAAATGCTCACCCAGAGGACACGGAGAATATTTCCCTTTGCAAGCGCTTTTTGGAGTGCGGTGCCTGGGCACCGCTTTGGAAAGCGGCGACTCGTCGCCGCACTCCAAAGAAAAACTGCCGCCAGAGGCGTTTGGCCACCACGTAGGTAATTACGCGGAATCTGCGTCATCTGTGGTTTCTCCTTACCGAGGCTGAACAGTTACGATTCAGGTAGGTCATCACCTTTCTTATGGATACTGCCATGCCCACCGAATTTATGACCGAATGCCTGGACTGCGGCCATCGCCAGCCCTTCGCCCCCCTCAACACCCGCTGCGAAAAATGCGGCAGCGAATGGATGCGCGCCCACTACGACTACGATGCGCTCGCCACCACGCTGCCCGCGGTGCTGCCTTCCCGCCCCTTTGACCTTTGGCGCTATCACGAACTGCTGCCCGTGAAAGCGCCGCGCCCCGAAATTTCTATGGGCGAAGGCGGCACCCCCCTGCTGCACCTCAAACGCCTGGGGATGATGCTCAAAATGCCCCACATTTACTTCAAAGACGAGCGCCAAAACCCCACTTCATCGTTCAAAGACCGCCAGGCCGCCGTCACCATCGCCGTGCTCAAAGAAGCCGGCCTTACCGAAATGGTTGTGGCCTCCACCGGCAACGTGGCCATTGCCTACGCGGCCTACGCCGCGCGGGCAGGCATCAAACTCTGGGCCTTTGTAACCAGCCTGGTGCCTTCCGAAAAAATGCGCGAAATTGCCATCTACGGAGCACAGGTCATCAAAGTCGGCGGCACTTACGACGAAACCAAGCGTGTGGCCGCCGAATTCGCCCGTCAGCGCAACCTGTACCTTGACAAAGGCGCCCGTTCGCTGCCCACCGTGGAAGCCATGAAAACCCTGGCCTTTGAAATCAGTGAACAAATCACCGAACGGCTCGGTGCGCCGGGCACGGGCTTCCCCTGGCGCACACCCGACTGGTTTGTGCAGGCCGTGAGCGGGGCGCTGGGGCCGCTGGGCGTGTACCGGGGCTATGAAGAATTGCACAAAATGGGCTTCGTCACCCGCCCGCCCAAAATGGCGCTCGTGCAAAGCGCGGGCTGCGCCCCAATGGTCCACGCCTGGCAGCAAAACCGCCGCGAAGCCGAACCGGTGCGCCTGCCGCGCACCCACATCGCCACATTGGCTACCGGCGACCCCGGACGCGTATACACCCTGCTCTACGACGCCCTGAAAACCCACGGCGGCGTGATGACCGACATCAGCGATGAAGACGCCTTCCGCGCGATGCACATCCTCGCCAAAATGGAAGGGCTTTCCGTCGAACCGGCCACCGCCGTGGCCGTCGCGGGCGTCATCCAGCTGGTGCGGGAAGGCGTCATCCGCCCCTCTGAAGTCGTCGTCATCAACGGCACCGGCCACACCATGCCGATAGAATCCCACATCCTCGGCAAACGCTGGGTGCGCAGCGTAACCCTGCCGCAAACCGAACCCCGGCAAGACGCGCCGCCCACCGAAGGGCTGAAAGCCGCCCTGGATACTCTGGTTTCCCGCGAAGTGCCCCACATTGCCATCGTAGACGACCACGAACCGGCGCGCATTTTGCTGCGACGTGTGCTACAATCATTGGGGGAATTCACCATCTCGGAAGCCGGCAACGGCACCGAAGCCATCGCCCTTGCCCGCGAGGAACACCCCGACCTGATTTTGCTTGACCTCATGATGCCGGAAACCGACGGCTTCCAGGTCATAGAAACCCTGCGCGCCGACGCCACAACGAGGGACATCCCCATCATTGCCGTCACGGCCAAAGCCCTCACCCCCGAAGAAAAGCGCCGACTGAGCGGGCAAATTGAAAAACTCCTCCAGAAGGGGGAGTTCCTGACCGATGAACTGCTGGATGAAATTCGCGCCTTGCTGGGATAGCCCTTCCGCCCTGCCGACCGCCGCCGGCCGGGCGGCCTCAGACCGTGAGCCATGAAACGCGCACGCAGAGGGCTCAACGCAGCCGTGCTTTCGGCGTTTTTCCTGGGCATGGCGCCCATTTTCGGGAAACAAGCCATCCTGGGGGGGCTGCCGCCGCTGGCCGTGGTGGCGCTGCGCACCGTTTTGGCCACCCTGTTGCTGTTTTTCATCATTCTGCTGTTCAAAAAACCGTTTTTGCAAATTTACTCTCTGGGGCTGGTGGGGTGTCTGCTGGCAGGAGCCATCAACGGCATCGGTTCCCTGTTTTATTACAGTGCCCTCGGGCGCATTGATGCCGGCATCGGGCAATTACTGTATTCCCTTTACCCCCTGTTTGTGGCCGTCTGGCTCTGGCTCGACCGGCAGCCGCCCACCCGGCTCACTTTGCTGCGGCTGGGGCTGGCCGTGCCTGCCGTGGCCCTGCTGACATTAGGGGGAAGCCACCGCCTGGATCCACTGGGTATGGGGATGATGCTCTTGGCCGCAGCGTTATATGCCCTCCACATCCCGGTCAACCAACGGGTACTGTTTGATGTTCCGGCCCCTACCGTCACCCTCTACACCCTGACGGCGATGAGCGCGGTGGTTTTCCCGGCCTTCCTTTTACTGGGCCCGGTGGAACTTCCGCACAGCAGCGCTACCTGGTGGCCGGTAGCCGGGCTCACGCTTG
The DNA here is from genome assembly GCA_027019065.1 of Anaerolineales bacterium. Classification (GTDB taxonomy): domain Bacteria; phylum Chloroflexota; class Anaerolineae; order Anaerolineales; family DRMV01; genus DRMV01. Next base: position 4,935 of record JALUXH010000154.1, on the reverse strand, counting down.
TTACCTTCTTTTCGCGCATCACCCTTTTCCTCGGCGTCAAACACATCGGCGGCATGCAAACTGCGCTGTTAGGGCTGGGGGAACTGCTGGTCACGCTGGCGCTTTCCCACTGGTGGCTGCACGAGAGCCTCGCGCCCATGCAATGGGCGGGTGCGGCGCTGCTGGGCATCATTTTGCTGCTCGCAGGCATCGACAAACCCACAGCGCCTACCCGGCCCCAGCCCGGCGGCGGCTGGCTCAGCTGGCTGCGCCCCCGAGGGCTGGTCTGACGCGCATCGGCCTCCACGTTTCGGGGCGGCGGCATCACTCCGGCTTGCTGTGCTTCCAACCTTGCTCTTGCTTTGCACTTTGGCTCGCTGCGCTCGCCCTTTCTCCCCTCTCCCACTGGGATTCAGGGGCGGACACCTGCCTTTGAAAACGCCATTTTTTGGCGTGCGGTGCCTCGGCACCGCTTTGGAAAGCGGCGACAAGTCGCCGCACTCCAAAAGCCAACGCACATTTCTACATTCGCTGGCGATTACCCAAAACTCGGAAGAAGGGTGATCTCACCCCTCCCCCAAGCCGCCTGCGGCGGCTTTTCCCCCTCCCCTCCCTTTGTAAGGGAGGGGAGGGGGAGGCCCCGGCGGGGGGGGGGAGAGATCTGGGTAATCACCGGTACATTCGCCCTTGACGGCCGCCTTCAAAACGGCTACAATCAGAAGTGTTACTTCCACAACAGCATAACGCAACCTTCGGGGCAGGGTGAGCAGCACGGCTGCAAGTCCCGACCGGCGGTGAAAGCCCGCGAGCGCGGCAAGCAAGCGCAGATCCGGTGAAATTCCGGAGCCGACGGTAAAGTCCGGATGGGAGAAGGTTGACCGGCGCGTTGCACGTCTGTGCAAGGCGCGGGTTTGCGTGCTTCTGGCGCGCGCCCGGGGCCCCGAAAACAGCATCTGTTTTCGGGGTGAGTTTTTTGCAGCGGGCTGCGCGCGCGGCACACGTCGGCCTTCCCCCCGCCCCGTGAACTTTCACGGGGCGCTGCATTTTCCCTGCCCCGCTGCCCGACGAGGAGGCCCCATGAACCTGGCCCAGACCCGCCGCACGGTTTTTCACACAGCCCGCCGCAGCCGCCACAGGTTGCGCCATGCTTTCCTTTCCGCGGCCGTGGCGCTGGCGCTGTGGTGGGGGCTGGTAAGGCTGTTCCACCTTCCCGAATTCCTGCTGCCCACCCCGGAAGAAGTCGCCCTGCGCGGCTGGCAGGCCATTCAAGACGGCACGCTGCTCCACCACACCTGGATCACCCTGCAAGAAGTGCTCTCGGGGCTGGCGTTAGGCGCCGGCAGCGCCACAGTGGTGGGCTACGTGCTGGCCAAATCGCGGCCGCTGGAGCGCCTGCTGGCCCCCTATCTGGTGGCGAGCCAATCGGTGCCTGTCGTGGCCATCGCCCCTTTGCTCATCATCTGGTTCGGAACAGGCCTGCTCGCCAAAACCCTCATTTGCGCCCTGATCGTGTTTTTCCCCGTGCTCGTCAACACCGTGGTGGGCATCCGCAGCGTGCCTGAAGCGTTGCGCGATCTGCTGCGCGCGTTAGACGCCACGCCGTGGCAGGTCATCCGTTACCTGGAAATTCCCGCCGCGCTGCCGGTGTTCCTGGGAGGGCTGCGCATCGGGGCAACGCTTTCGGTCATCGGCGCGGTGGTCGGCGAGTTCGTCGCTACCGATAGCGGCCTCGGCTTCCTCATCAACCTGGCGCGGGGGCGTTACGACACCCCTCTGGTTTTCGTTGCCGTGTTTACCCTGATTGCCCTTGCGCTGGCCCTTTACGGCAGCGTCCTCGCATTGGAGCACCATTTCCTGGCCTGGCAAACCCCCTCGGGCAAACCCCACCGCTGAAGCCTTCCCCCCGCCCCTTGTAATTGCCCCGTCACTGTTCAGCCGCAACAGATGCGACATTCCAATCCTGTTTTGGAGGTATGTGAACATGAAACGCGTCGTCGTTACCCTGGCCCTGTTGCTGGCCGTTGCACTGCCGCTCGCAGCCTGCAGCCCGCAAAAAGCCGCCTCGCCCACACCCCGGCCTCTCGTGCACATCCGCCTGCCGATGGGCTATATTCCCAACATCCAATACGCGCCGTTCTATGTGGCCAAAGAAAAAGGTTACTATCGGGAAGCCGGTTTTGACGTGGATTTTGATTACAGTTTTGAAACCGACGGCGTGGCGCTGGTGGGCGCCAACAAACTGCCCTTTGCCATTGTTTCCGGCGAACAAGTGCTGATGGGGCGCGACAAAGGGCTGCCGCTGGTTTATGTGATGGCCTGGTGGCAAAAATACCCCGTGGTGGTCATTGCCGATGCCAAACTCGGCCTCAAAACCCCCGCCGACCTGAAAGGCCGCCATATCGGCCTGCCCGGCCTGTTTGGCGCCAACTACATCGGCCTGGTGGCCCTGCTGCACGAATTCGGCCTCACGCCCCACGACGTGACCTTAGATTCCATCGGCTTCAACCAGGTGGAAGCCTTTGCCGGCGGCAAAGAACCGATTGTCGTCGGCTATGTGACCAACGAACCCATCCAACTCAAAGCCAAAGGCTTTAGCATCACCACCTTCCCCGTCGCCGATTACGTCAACCTGGCTTCTAACGGCATCATCACCAACGAAACACTCATTCGGCAAAACCCCGAAATGGTGCATCGCTTCGTGCGCGCCACCCTGCGCGGCCTGAATTACACCATTCACTACCCCAACGATGCCTATCAAATTTCAACAAAGTATGTGGAGGGGTTAGGCCAGGCCGACCGGGACGTGCAAATGCAAATTCTGGCCACGGCGATTGCGTACTGGAAAGCCGACCAACTTGGCTATACGAAACCCGAAGCCTGGGAAAAAATGCAAGCGGTCTTGCTCCAAATGGGGCTGATTTCCAAACCCCAAGATTTGCAAGCCGCCTACACCAACCGGTTCCTGAAACCCTGAACCGCAGCCCCCTGCCGCGGCAAGGTGTGCCCCATGACCTCGTTGCCCCCGTTAGTGCGCGTCCGCCATCTCGGCGTGGTGTTCCCCACCGAAGACGGCCTCGGGCTGGAAGCCATCCGCGACCTTTCCTTTGAGATTCACCCGCAGGAATTCCTCGCCGTGGTGGGGCCTTCCGGCTGCGGCAAAAGCACCCTGTTACGGGTGCTGGCCGGGCTGCTGGAAGCCACCCGCGGCGAAGTGGCTTTCCCCGCGCACCCGCAAGGCAAACCCCAGGTGGGGCTGGTGTTCCAGAAAGCCAACCTGATGCCGTGGCGCAGCGTGTTGCGCAACATTACCCTGCCGCTGGAACTGCAAGGCGTGCCCCGCGCCGAAGCCGACAGCCGCGGCCGGGCCATGATTGCCCTCATGGGGCTGAAAGGCTTTGCCAACGCCCTGCCGCGCGATCTTTCCGGCGGCATGGCCCAGCGCGTAGCCCTGGCGCGGGCGCTCATCCATCGCCCCGACCTGCTGCTGCTGGACGAGCCGTTTACCGCCCTTGACGCCCTGACCCGCGAGCGCCTGTGGGAAGAACTGCTGCACATCTGGCAGCACGAACGCACCACGGTGGTCATGGTTACGCATTCCGTGACCGAAGCCCTGCTGCTGGCCGACCGTGTGCTGGTGCTCACCCAACGGCCTGCGCACCTGCAGATGGCCCTGCCCGTTGACCTGCCCCGCCCCCGCACCGCCGACTTGCGCTACACCCCCCACTTTGGCCGTTTGGCCCGCCGCCTGCGGGAAGCCCTGGGCGGGCACACCCCCCGGCCGTAACCGCCCACCCCCGCGCTCACGGGTTCAGGAGCATGGCTGTTCGCAACTGTTCAACTCACCTGCGATGAAAACGCCAAGGCACACAGGAGACCCAAAGGTTACAACAGCGTAACGCCAAGCGCAAAGGAACAAAGACGCAAAGTCAACTTCTGTGTTTTCTGCGACGCGTCTGTGCTTTCTGGGGTTGCAATCGGTGCGAATCGGTGGAATCTGCGTAATCTGTGGTTTCCCCTTGCCTGGGATGAACAGATACGGCGGTTCAACAAAGCGCCGTCCAACGGCTTCCCGCCCCAAAGGCAGAGAAAAGGAGAGGCAAGGCAAAAGTTGCGGTAAAATGTAGGCACCGCCTGCGAAGGCGTGCCTTTTTTATCGTAACTGTTCAGCCCACCTGGGATGAAAACGCCAAGACATACAGGAGACCCAAAGGTTACAACAGCGTAACGCCAAGCGCAAAGGGAACAAAGACGCAAAGTCAACTTCTGTGTTTTCTGCGACGCTTCTGTGCTTTCTGGGGTTGCAATCGGTGCGAATCTGTGGATGATTTTCTGCGGAATCTGCGTCATCTGTGGTTTTCTCCTTGCCTGGGCTGAACAGATACCTTCGTACTTTTTTAACGCCCTCCCCAAGCAGGGCAGCAGGGGAGAGAGCCCCGGAGGCTTCCATGACCCGCAAACATCTCGTACCCGCCATGCTGGCGGCTTTGCTGCTGGCCTTGTTCACAGGCAACACGCGCGCTGCAGGCCTTCGCTTCGCAGCCCTCAAAGTTTCCCTCTGGCCGGAATACGACAGGCCCGACGTGCTGGTGATCTACGACATCACCCTGCCGGCCGATACCGCCCTGCCGGCATTCCTTGATATCCGCATTCCGGCGCGCGCGGGGCAGCCACTGGCCGTGGCCTACCAGCAGCCTAACGGCAACCTGGTCAACACCGACTACACCTACAGCGCCACTCCTAAATGGGGCACCATCCATATCAAAACCATGATGCCCAACATTCACATAGAATATTACGACCCTGCCCTCAAAAAAGAAGGCAACCAGCGCCAATTTGCCTTCCATTGGCCCGGCGGTTTTCATGTGGACGCAGTTTCACTGGTCGTGCAGCAGCCCGCCACAGCCAAAAACATCAAAATTTCCCCCAGCATGGGCACGGGCGAAGTAGCCGCCGACG
>JALUXH010000153.1 GCA_027019065.1 Anaerolineales bacterium | reverse complement strand
GGCGTTCCAGTTTGGCGATGATGGGCAGGTCGGCCTGGTCGGGCGCCATTTGTGCAATGGCCTGCCGCACGCGGGAAATATCGGCAACGCTGCGCACGAACGATACCGCGACGGCATCGACGCCTTGCGCCAGCCCAAAGGCAAGGTCGCGCTCGTCTTTTTCGGTGAAGCCCGGAATGTCCAGCGATGCGCCGGGGAGGTTGATGCCCTTGTGGGAATGCAGGGTGCCCCCCAGCACCACCCGGGCATGCACCAGCGGTTTTTCCACTTGCAGGGTGTGCAATTCCAGATGCCCGTCATCCAGCAAAATGCGGCCTCCGGCACGGGCCACGCGCGGCAGGTCGGGGAAGTCCACAGGGATGGCTTTAACGCCGGTTTCCTGCGGCGGCGGGGCGTCTTCGGGGTAGAGCACCACGGTTTCCCCTGCTTTCAAGGGCAGTGGGTCTTTCGGAAGCCGCCCCACGCGGATTTTGGGCCCTTGCAGGTCTTGCAGCACGGCCACGGCTTTGCCCAGCCGGTGGCCGATTTCCCGCACGCGGCGCAGCACCGCGGCGTGCTGTTCGTGGGTGCCGTGGGAAAAGTTCAGCCGCACCACATCCACGCCTGCGGCAATCAGTGCCCGCAAGGTGGCTTTGTCTTCGCTGGCAGGGCCAACGGTGGCAACGATTTTGACGTTTCTGCGCTGAAAGGCCATGATTCCTCTCTCTGTGCAACGCTCCGATGATCCGACAACCAGCCTGCCCGGGGCATTTCCTCTAAAGGTAGTTGAGTTTTTTGGCCTGATAGGTCAGTTCGTCGCGAAAATCGGGATGGGCGATGCGGATGAGCGCCTGGGCGCGCTGCCGAATGGATTTGCCGTACAGGTTGGCGACGCCGTATTCGGTGACGATGTAGTGGACGTGGTTGCGCGTGGTCACGACGCCCGCCCCTTGCTTGAGCATGGCGGTGATGCGGCTGAAACGCTTGCCGCTGCGGGTGATGGCAAGGCTGGGCAGGGCGATGATGGGCACGCCGTCTTTGGCGCGCGAAGCGCCGTAGATGAAATCCAGCTGCCCGCCCACGCCGCTGTAAAGTTTGGGGCCGATGCTGTCGGCGCACACCTGGCCGGTCAGGTCCACTTCAATGGCCGAATTGATGGCGACCATGCGCTCGTTTTGGGCGATGATGAAGGGGTCGTTGACATATTCCGTGGGGTGGAGTTCAATCATCGGGTTGTTATCCACCCATTCGTAGAGGGCGTGGGTGCCGAGAATGAAGCCGGCGATGATTTTGCCCCGGTGCAAGGTTTTGCGCGCGCCGGTGAGCACGCCCCGTTCTACCAGGTCCATCACCCCGTCGGAAAACAGTTCGGTGTGCACCCCGAGGTCTTTTTTGTCGGTCAGGTAACGCAGCACGGCGTCGGGAATCGCACCGATGCCCATTTGCATGGTCGCGCCGTCGGGGATCAGGTCGGCGATGTATTGGGCGATGCGTTCCACCACTTTGGGGTCGCCTTTGGCCGCCATGCTGATTTCCACGAGGGGGTAGTTGACGGGCACGATGTAGTTCAGGCGGCTGACGTGGATGAAGGAATCGCCGAGGGTGCGCGGCATTTGTTCGTTGATTTCGGCGATGATGATTTTGGCCGATTCCGCTGCGGTTTTGGTGAGGCCGACTTCCACGCCGAAACTGCAAAAGCCGTGTTCGTCGGGGGGGGAAAGGTGTACGAAGGCGACGTCAATGGGCAAGATGCCGTCGCGAAAAAGATGGGGAAATTCGGACAGGAACACGGGGGTGAAGTCGGCCCGGCCTTCCTGCACGGCTTTGCGGATGTTGTCGCTGATGAACATGGTGTTCACCCGCAGGTGGCCTTCCATTTCGGGGGCGACATACGCCGCAGTGCCGACGGTGAGCGCCTGGGCAATTTCTACATCTTCCAGTTGGGGGGCGCGCCGGACCAACGCCTTGAGCAGCACCTGAGGCGTGGAGCAGTTGCCGGTCAGGAACACGCGCTGGTGCGACTGCACGGCGGCCACGGCTTCTTCTGCGCTCACGATGCGCGCGCGATAGATTTTGTTCCAGTCCATGGCTATTTCTCCTCGGCGGGCGTCAGCAGGCTCAGGTTGCGCAGTTCGCCTTTGTAGGTGTTGATGGCGCGCGCGAGGGCGGGGTTTTCTACCATGGCATGGGCAATGCCTTTGTCGGCGATGGCGAGGATGTAAGGCATGGCCGCCGTCACGAGGGCATGGGTGGCGGTGCGGGCCACCACGCCGGGCATGTTGGGCACGGCGTAATGAATGACGCCTTCATCAAGGTAAGTGGGGCGGTCGTGGGTGGTGGGGCGGGAAGTCGCCGCGCAGCCGCCCTGGTCTATGCTGATGTCGAGCAAGAGGGCGCGGGGTTTCATGCTTTTGATCATCTCGCGGGTGATGATGAGGGGGGCGCGTTCGCCGGGTTTGAGCACGGCACACACCGCGACATCGGCAAAAGAAAGGGTGCGGGCAATGTTGTAGGGTGTGGCGGGCAAGGTGCCGACTTGCGGAAAGGTGCTGAAAATGCGTTCCAATGCTTTTTGGCTGATATCCAACACGGTGACATGCGCGCCCAGCCCCAGGAAGCCGCGCGTCGCGCACGTCCCGACCACGCCTGCGCCAATGATGACCACTTCGGCCGGCGGGACGCCCGGCAGCCCCCCCAGCAGAATGCCCTTCCCGCCGTGGTTGTTTTGCAGCAGGCGCGCGGCCACCTGCACGGCCATCAGGCCGCCGATGCGGCTCATCGGCTTGAGCACCGGCCGGTCGCCGTCTTCGGTTTCAATTTGTTCCAGCGCCACCGCGGTGATGTCGTTTTCCAGCATGTAGGTGATTTTGTTGTGCCGGGCGGATGCCAGATGCAGCAGCCCCATAACGGTGGCCCCCGGTTGCAGCCATTGGATCTCTTCCAGCAGCGGGCGGCTGACTTTCACCAGCAGGTCGGCGCGCCCGAAGATTTCGTGAGGTGAATAGACGATGTGCGCGCCGGCGCGCTCGTAATCGGCATCGCAGAAGCCGGCGCCTTTGCCTGCTTCGTGTTCCACATACACCGTGTGGCCGTGGCGGACAAGGGTGTGCACCCCGTGCGGCGACAGCCCCACGCGGTATTCAAACGGCCGCCGTTCTTTGGGAATGCAAATGTTCATGGGAACGCTCCTCTCTGGTGTCTATTCAGCCTCAGCCAAGAAAAACCGCAGATTCCGCAGAAAATCATCCACCGATTGCACAAATTGGCACAGATTGGGCGAAAAACGTATCTGTTCAGCCCAGGCAAGGAGAAACCACAGATGACGCAGATTCCGCAGAAAATCATCCACAGATTCGCACCGATTGCAACCCACGAAAGCACGGAAGCGTTGTAACTGCCTACTGCATCATCAACACAGATACTTGGGATTAGGCTCTCTGGCCGTGCTCAGTCACCTGGCTTGATCTCTCCCTACCCCCGCTCCGGCGAAGCTTCGCTTTCGCTCAGCCCGCCGGCGCCGCCCCCTTCACCCCACCCCCATCCCCTCCCCGCACGCGGGGAGGGGAGCAAGGGGAGAGGTTGAGGGGAGGGGGCAGATGAGCCGAGCGCCCGGCCTGAGCGCAGCCGAAGGCCAGGCGAGGCTCAGCGGGGGATGGGTGAGATCTCACCCCAGGCGGGGCAGATGGCGCCTTCCGGAATGACCAAAATCTTGTTTGAGAATGCACTACGCTGTGGTGCTCTCTATGTGTCTTGATGTGCTGCGCCTTTGTCATACCCTTCCCCTGGCTCCCCTCCCCGCATGCGGGGAGGGGACGGGGGTGGGGTCAACGCAGCAGCGGCGGTGCCAAAGAAAAACGCGGTGAGAACACATGCCCGGGGTTGCCATCGCCGCGATCTGGGTAGGTAATTACGACTTTCGTTTCCTGGCGGTTGGCGTCCTAAAAATTTGCGGTCATCCGTTTTATCCGCGTGATCCGCGGCCTATTTTTCCAGGGCTGAACAGCACCCTCTCTGAAACAAAAAGCCGCGGCCGGAAGGTGCCGCCGCGGCTGGAAGGTTACAGCCCGCCGAGCAGCCGGGCCAGGATGGCCTTTTGGGCGTGCAGCCTGTTGTGAGCCTGGCGGAAGAGCAGCGAGTGTGGCCCGTCGGCGACTTCGTCGGTGATTTCCTCGCCGCGATGGGCCGGAAGGCAGTGCATCACAACGGCTTCCGGTTTGGCTTCGGCCACCAGGGCTGCGTGCACCTGATAGGGCGGGAACACGCGCTTGCGTTTCTCGGCTTCGGCTTCTTCGCCCATGCTGACCCAGGTGTCGGTGTAAATGACATCGGCGTCTTTGACGGCGGCGTGAGGGTCGTGCAAAAAGCGCAGGCTGCTGCCGCTTTCGGCGGCGAATTGCCGGGCTTCTGCAATGGCCTTTTCGGGCATTTCGTAGCCTTCCGGCCCGGCCCAGGTGAAGTTGCCGCCCAGTTTGGTCACAATGTGCATCAGCGACACGGCCACATTGTTCCCGTCGCCCACGAAAGTGACGTTGAGGCCTTTGACCTGCCCAAAGTGTTCGTAAATTGTGAAGGCGTCGGTGAAGGCCTGCGCGGGGTGGTTGTAGTCGCTCAGACCGTTGATGACCGGCACATCAGCCCAGCGGGCAAGTTCCACCACGTGTTCGTGGGCGAACACCCGCGCCATCACGCCGTCCACATAGCCGGAAATCACCCGCGCTACATCGGCAATGGCTTCCCGTTTTCCCAGGCCGATTTCCTGGGGGCTGAGGTAGAAAGCGTAGCCCCCCAAATGCACCATGGCCATTTCAAACGAAACGCGGGTGCGCAGGCTGGGTTTCTGGAAGATCAGCGCCAGTGATTTCCCTTTCAAGATAGGCTTGTTGCCGCCGGTTTTCCATTCTTGCTTGAGCAAAAGCGCCAGTTCCAGCATTTCTTCCAGTTCGGCGGGGCTGTAATCGGCAATGGCGATGAAATCGCGTTTCATGGCATTCCTCCAAAACAGGATGTGCAGTGTGTGGTTTCACCCGAAGTATACCATCGGTGGCCGCCGGAAGGCGCTGTTGAACCTGTCGCGGCGGGGCGGTGGTCAGCCCGGGCCCGGGTTTCACAGAGGGGCACCGATTGAGATGCCGGACGCGCCGCGAGAAAGGGGTTATTCGTAATGGCTTACCCAAATCGCGGCGATAGCAATTCCGGGCATGTGTTCCCGCCGCGTTTTCCTGTGGCATCGCCGCCGCTGCGTTGACCTCACCCCCGTCCCCTCCCCGCATGCGGGGAGGGGAGCCAGGGGAGGGGTACGATAAAGGCACCGCGCATCAAGACGCATGGAGGGCGCCACAGCGTAGGTAATTACGGTTATTCTTGTTTTCCCTGGCGTTCTTCTGGGGCGGCGGTGTTTTCAGCCTGTGGCCATTTGCTTTGCCGAGGCCAGACGCCTGAGATGCGCAGCGGTTCGGTGATGGCAAGCCAAAGAGCAACCGCCAGAATCAGCAAACCAAAGCCGCCGAACAGCACGCGCCCGAGCCATTCGTTGACGCGGTTGTCGGCAATCATGATGCCGAAAACAGATGCAGAAAACGCCCGGTGCCCAGGCCCCAGCCCCACCCACGTGATGGCGATTCCGAAGACGCCCAGGAAGCCTACTGTGGCAGCATATTGCAGCCATTGGAAAAGGGCTGTGCTTTTGAAATTGGGCCCGGCGCCGAACAGTGCGATCATGCCGCCGCCGAGCATGAAGGTGCCTCCTATCAGCGCGATGACCCACGGAGGGTCGTTGAAAGCCGAAGGGTCGGCAGGAATGATGCCCGCGCCCAGCAGCACGAGCGCCGCTCCGACGCCGAGGAACAAGAGGGCCATCAGTATCATGGTGCGTTTGCTTGGAGGGCGTCCCATGGTTTCCTCCTTACTTGTGTTTGGGCTGCATCTCAGAGGCGAGGCCGCCCCGCGCTTATGCCTCGGGGGTGGTTTTTGCCACAAGTTGCTGCACTTCTTCGTCGTAATACGCCACGAAACGGCCGCTCCAGGTGTGCGGGGCGTGCAGCGCCAGTGTAATGAGCGGGCGCGCCACCACGGCGGGGGGCTGCAGGCGCCCTTCCCGCCGGTAAGCCAGGAATTTGGCGTGCAGGTCGGGGGGCATGACGCCCGCACCCTGGGTGCGGATGTCGGCCTGCATGTCGGTATCCACAATACCGGGGCGGAAAGCCAGCGCGGTGATGTCGGGTTCTTCGGCTGCGAGTACGGCCGCAAGGTGGTTGAGGGCGGCTTTGGCGCTGCAATAGGCTCCCCAGGTGGGGTAGGCATGAATGGCGGCCCCGCTGGAAACCAGCACGACCCGGCCGCGGCTGACCCGCAGCAAAGGAAGGCCGTGCCGCAGGAGGGCGACCGCCGCGAAGAAGTTGACCCGCCAGTTGGCTTCCCAGGCCTGCAGGTTGGCCCGGGCGAGGGGGGCGATGGGCGGCAGCACGCCCGCGTTGTGGATGAGCGCGTCTATGCGGCCGAAGGCTTCTGCGGCAACGGCTACCATGCGTTGGGCGGTGGCTTCTTCGCCAATGTCGCCCGGCACGGTGTGCACGATGACACCTTCGGCGCGGCAGGCTGCGGCCACGTTTTCCAGAAGCCCGGCCCGGCGGGCATTCAGCACCAGGTGTGCCCCGCGGCGGGCGGCTTCGCGTGCAGCAGCCGCCCCAAGCCCGCGAGAGGCGCCGGTCAGCAAAACGACGGGCGAAGTTTGGGGCATGGAGCACCTCCGAGCGAATGGGAAAGGGATGCGGTTTTGCAAAGAGGTTAACGCACACGGGCCAAGAAAGCAAAGGACGCCAGGAGCTTTTTTGTGTTTCCCGTGCCGATGGGGCAAATCGACGGTGCGATTTCAGGGCTGAACCGTTACCGCAGGGCTTCCAGCAACTGCTGCCGGGCTTCTTCGTGGGCTTCGGCGTCGGTAGGCACTTCCAGCAGGTGAGGTTGGCCGCTTTCCAGGGCCCGGCGCAGCATGGAGGGCAGTTCGGCGGCTTGTGTGCGGCGGTATGTCAGGCCGTATAGCGCCGCGGCGGGGGCGAAAGTGAGGCCGTGGGGCGTGCGGAACATGGCGGTGAAGGGCGGTTCGTGCCTGGCAATGGGCAGGCGCTGGAAGATGCCGCCGCCGTTGTTGTTCAGCGCCACGATCTGCAGGTTGTTCAGGCCGAAGCGGCGCACGGCCAAAAGGCCGCCGATGTCGTGCAGCAGTGAGAGGTCGCCGAGCACCAGCACGGTGGGGCGGTGGCCGGCGGCGGCAATGCCGGCGGCGCTGGAAACCAGCCCGTCAATGCCGCTCAGCCCGCGGTGGGCGAAAACCCGCCGCGGTGCGGCCGCGGGCGGCGCGTATTCGTCCAGATGCCGGACGGGCAGACTGTTGCCGATGAACAGGCGGGCATCGGCGGGCAGTGCCTGTGCGAGGGCGGCCACCAGCGTCCCTTCGGTGAGCGGCGCGGCTGCAATGGCCTGCCGCGTGACGCGTTCGGCGGTCTGCCAGGCGGCAAGCCAGGGCTCATCGGCAGGGGGAGAATCCTGCAGCGCCTCGGTGAGGGCCCTGAGGGTAAGGAGGGCATCGGCGGCCAGCCAGTGCGAAAGGCGGAACTGAGGGTCGGGCCAGGCGGGGAAGGGCGAGACGGCGACCACTTCGGCGTCTGGAGGCAGGTTGGCGAGGAAAGTGAGGGTGGCCGTGCTGACGGGCGGCGCGCCGAAAAGGAAGACGATTTCCGGCGGCGGCGCGGCGGGCAGCCCCGCGGCGAGAAAAAGGGGGTGGGCGGCGAGGGTCAGCGGGTGGTTTGCCGCCCCGAAACGCGCCCCGGAAAGCGCGTCGGCGAGCAGAGGGTAGCCTGCCCGGTCGGCAAACCGGCGCAGCGCGGCCCCGGCCCGGGGGGCGAGGGCGGCTTGGGGCCCCGCGATAATGACGCCTCTGCGGTGGGCACGGATTTGCGCTGCCAGGGTTGCAACCTGAGGGGGGGAAGGCTGCCGGGGGGCGAGGGCTACCGTGGCAAGCGGGCGGCCTGGGGTGCGCCCCAAAACGCCCAAAGGGTTTCGTATAGCCATGTTGTGGGCGCCGTTGGGGGCAGCGGTGGGCGGGAGGATTTCGTCGCCGTCCGGTTCCAGAGGCTTGCGGAAAGGAAAGTTGAGATGTACCGGTCCGGGGCTTCCGTTCAAACCGAGGGTTGCGGCCACGGCGCGGTCGGCTGCAGCCCGCAACGCGCGTAGCAGGCGGCCGGAGGGGGCGGCTTCCGGCAGCGGCATTTCGGCGTACCAGCGCACCGCCCCGCCGTAGAGCTTCACCTGATCGGTGGTCTGGTTGGCGCTGCTGTCGCGCAGTTCGGGGGGGCGGTCGGCGGTGAGCAGCAGCAGGGGCACGTGGGCGCGGTCGGCTTCCAGCACGGCGGGGTGCAGGTTGGCCGCGGCGGTGCCGGAAGTTGTGACCACCGCGGCGGGGCGGTCGGTTTCCAGCGCCATCCCCAGCGCAAAATAGGCCGCGGCGCGTTCGTCGAGATGGACGTAGACCGGTAGGGCTTGCTGGCGGCTGAAAGCGACCGTCAGCGGCGTGCTGCGGGAACCGGGGCAGATGACCACGCCGCTCAGCGGCAGGCGGGCGAGTTCATCCACGAAAATTGAAGCGAAAAGGGTGGCTGGGTTCATATCAGGGGCCGCGATTCGCGCATTGGGTGTCTTGCTCCGTCGGTGCTCATCTGTGAAATCCGGTAACTGTTCAGCCCACCTGCGATGAGAACGCCAAGGCACACAGGAGAACCAAAGGTTACAACGGCGGAACGCCAAGCGCAAAGGGAACAAAGACGCAAAGTCAACTTCTGTGTTTTCTGCGACGCTTTTGTGCTTTCTGGGGTTGCAATCGGTGCGAATCTGTGGAATCTGTGGTCGATTTTCTGCGGAATCTGCGTCATCTGTGGTTTCTCCTTACCGAGGCTGAGCAGTTATGAAATCCGCGGATATTTTTGCGGCATTTGTGAAACCTGCAATTGTAACTGCCTACGCTGGGGTGCCCTCCATGCGTTTTGATGCGCTGTGCCTTTGCCATACCCCTCCCCTGGCTCCCCTCCCCGCATGCGGGGAGGGGACGGGGGTGGGGTCAACGCAGCGGCAGCGGCGCCAAAGGAAAACGCGGTGTGAAAACACGCCCTGCATTGCCAGCGCTACGATTTGGGTAGGTAATTACCTGCAATTTCTTCGCTCTGAGGCCGAACAGACTCAGAAAGTGACGGTATAATCAAAACAGGTTTTTTGCCCCTTGAGGGTCCAGGAGGGGCGCATCAGGCCTTATTTTACCCTACGTTGCGGGGGAAGCATGGGCGCGTATCCGGCGCTGTGGGCTGCGCTGGCCTTTTTGGGCGGTGTGCTGGCGGCCCCCTGGCTGCCGCGCTGGGGCCGGGGGTGGGCTTTGATCGCGTTGGGGGGCGTCGCGGCCGGATGGGCGTTGCGGCGCTGGCGGCCTTCCCGCCGCGCAGGCGCTGCCCTGTTGCTGGCTGTGGCCGCGTTGGGGGGCTGGCGCTGGCAGGCTGTGCAGCCCGATTTTCGTGATCCGGCTTTCATCGGTGCTTACGCGGGCTGGCAGCAGGAAGCCACGGTCGTGGGCGTGCTGACCGAACCGCCCGACATTCGCGATACCTATGCCAATCTGCGGCTGCGTGCCGAACGCCTCCGCTTTGCGGGCGAAAACGGCGAAACGCCGGCCCGCGGCCTGTTGCTGGTGCGAACGCCGCCCGAAACGGTCCTTTCTTTGCGTTACGGCGATCGTGTGGTCGTGAGCGGGCACCTGGAAGCGCCGCCGACCGGGGAGGTTTTTTCCTGGCGGGACTACCTGGCGCGGCAGGGCATTTTCGTCACGATGAAAGCGCACCGCCTGGGCGTGCTGGCGAAAGGCCAGGGCAACCTCCTGCTGGCGGCCATCTATGCCCTGCGGAGGCGGGCAGCGGCTGTGGTGCAACGGCTGTGGCCTGATCCCGAGGCTGCGCTGCTCGCCGGCATTCTGCTGGGGCTGGATAAAAGCATTCCGCGGGCGGTGTACGATGCTTTCCGCGTGACCGGCACGGCGCACATCATTGCCATCAGCGGCTTCAACATCACCATTTTGGCCGGGCTGTTCGTGGCGCTGTTCGGCCGCCTGCTGGGGAAGGCGCGGGGCATGGCTTTGGCTGCCTTTGCAGTGGTAGGTTACACCGTCCTGGTGGGCGCCGATGCCGCGGTGGTGCGGGCGGCCATCATGGGGCTGCTGGGCATGGCCGCCTTGAGTGTGGGGCGCAGGCAACATGCGTACACCACCCTCGCGGTCACCGCGGCGTTCATGGCCTTACTCGATCCGCGTGTGCTGGGCGATGTGGGTTTTCAACTTTCTTTTGCTGCAACGCTGGGGCTGGTGCTCTTTGCCGAACCGTTCCAGGGGGCGGCAGAGCGGCTGCTGCAGCGATGGCTTGCGCCGGCGCAGGCACGCCGCTGGGCGAAGCCGTTGGGGGAGTTTTTCCTGTTTACCCTCGCAGCGCAGTTGCTCACGCTGCCCATCAGCGCCTGGGCCTTTCACCGGATTTCGGTCATTTCGTTCCTCGCCAATCCGGCGGTGTTACCGGTGCAGGCGCCGCTGATGGTGGGGGCGGGCGCGGCAGTGTTGTTGGGGCTGGCGTGGCTGCCGTTGGGGCGGGTTGTGGCCTGGGCGGTCTGGCCGCTGGCGGCGTACACTATTCGGGCCGTGGAAGCCTTTGCTGCCCTGCCGTTCACCACGGTGGCGACGGCTCATTTTGGCTTTGGCAGCGTGTTGGCTTATTATGCCGTGCTTGCGGGCGGTGTGACGCTGTGGCAGCAGCGAGCGCGTTGGCTGGGGCGGGTGCGGTTCCGGCTGAAAGCGGCCCTTTTGCTGCCCGGGCTGGCGGTGGCGGCGATGCTGGTCTGGCATATTGCGCTGGCGCGTCCTGATGGGCGCTTGCGGGTTTCGCTGTTGCCGGTGGGGAACGGCGCGGCGTTGCTGGTGCATACGCCCACGGGCCGCTGGGTGCTCATCGGCGGCGGGGAACGCGGCTCTGCTCTCACCGACGCCGTGGGGCGCGCGCTGCCGCCGGGGGAGCGGCTGGACTGGTGGGTGGTGGGTGCGACACGCAGTGAGATGGTGGAAGGTCTGCTCCCCGCGCTCGCGGCTTATCCGCCGCGAACGGTCTGGTGGGCGGGCGCGGCGCAAATTTCGCCCGCGGCGCGTACCCTGCGGGCGCGGTTGCAGGCCGCCGGGGTGCCGGTGCGCCCTGTGGCTTCCGGTGCGGCGCTGGACTTGGGAGCCGGG
>JALUXH010000152.1 GCA_027019065.1 Anaerolineales bacterium | reverse complement strand
GGTGATTCTGGTGGTTTCCAATATCATCGCGGTGAAACTGGTGCTGGTGGCGGGGCTGGTGCTGCCCGCGGCGGTGGTGCTTTTCCCGCTGGCCTACATTCTCGGCGATGTGGTGACCGAAGTGTATGGCTACGCGGCAGCCCGCCGCATGATTTGGACGGGCTTTGCGGCCAATCTGCTGGCGGTGGGGGCCATCTGGCTGGCCGCGCGTTTGCCCGCCGCGCCGTTCTGGAACGCCGGTTTGGGCTCGGCGGCTGCGGCGCAGGCTGCTTTTCGGGCACTGTTCGGCTTCACGCCGCGGCTGCTGGCGGCTTCCTTCGCGGCTTACCTGGCAGGCGAATTTCTCAACGCCTACGTGATGGCCAAACTGAAAGTGCGCACCGAGGGGCGCTGGCTGTGGCTGCGTACGATTGCTTCCACCATTGTGGGGGAAGGCGTGGATTCGGCGACGTTCATCACCCTGGCCTTTTACGGCATCATTCCGGCTGCCGGGTTGTTGCAGGCGGTGGTTTCCCAGTGGCTGGTGAAGGTGGCTTATGAGACCCTGGCCACGCCGTTGACCTACGCGGCGGCCAATGGGCTGAAACGCGCCGAGGGGATGGACGTCTTCGACCGGCAGACCGATTTTTCCCCGCTGGCTTTTTGAGCGGCCGAATGTAGGGCGGGACGCCGTCCCGCCCTACATCGCTTTTGTGCGAAGGTCATTCCCCTTTGGCCTGCTTGAGGTAGGCTTCAATAAAGCCGTCCAGGTCGCCATCGAGCACGGCCTGGGCGTTGCCCACTTCGTAGCCGGTGCGGTGGTCTTTCACCATCTGGTAGGGGTGCAGCACGTATGAGCGGATCTGGCTGCCCCATTCGGCTTTCTGGTATTCGCCCTTGATGGCGGCCATTTTTTCGGCCTGTTCCCGCTGTTTGATTTCCAGCAGGCGGGCTTTGAGCACTTTGAGGGCGTTTTCTTTGTTTTGGGTGAGCGAACGCTCGTTTTGGCAGGAAACCACAATGCCGGTGGGGATGTGGGTAATGCGCACCGCGGTGGCGTTTTTTTGCACGTTTTGGCCGCCTGCCCCTGCGGCCTTGAAAGTATCCATGCGGAGGTCTTTGGGGTTGATTTCCACCTCTACGTCATCTTCCACCTGGGGCAGCACCTCCACCAGGGCAAAGGAAGTGTGGCGGCGGTGGGCGGCGTCGTAGGGGGAAAGCCGCACAAGGCGGTGGGTGCCGCGTTCGGAGCGCAGGTAGCCGTAGGCGTTGGGGCCGTTGACGGCGATGGTGACGCTTTTGGTGCCCGCTTCTTCGCCGGGGGTGTAGTCCAGAATTTCGGTCTGGAAGCCGCGTTTTTCGGCCCAGCGGAGGTACATGCGCTGGAGCATTTCCGCCCAGTCGTGGGCGTCGGTGCCGCCTGCGCCCGCGTGGATGGCGAGGATGGCGTTGTGGCGGTCGTAGGGGCCGGAAAGCATGGCGCGCAGTTCGGCTTCGCCGACGGCTTTTTCCAGCGCTTCGGTTTCGGCTTCCAGTTCGCTTTGCAGGTCGTCTTCTCCCCACGAAGCCAGTTCCAGCGCGTCGGCGATGCGGGTTTCCAGGCTGCGGAAGCCCTCCACGGCTTCGCGCAGGGCGGCCATTTCGCGCATCACCCGCTGGGCATGCGCCGGGTTGTTCCACAACTCGGGGGCGTTGGCTTCGGTTTCTAAGGCTTGCAGGCGGGCTTGCTTGGTGGCCAAGTCAAAGACGCCCTCGCAGGTCGCGCAGGCGGGTTTCCAGGGCGTGCAGGCGTTGGGTGAGGTCGTTGCTGCTCATACGTTTTCTCCGCTGCGGGCGTCGTCGGGGCGCAGGCGGCGGGCCAGTTCCCGCAACTGCACATAGCCTACCGGCTTGATGAGCACCAGGTCGCTGTCGGCGGCCACGGTGTCGGCCATGCGCGGGTCGGCGGTGGCCAGGATGACCCGCGTGGCGCTCAAATGCGGCGCTTCGCGGATGGCGCGCAGGATGTCGGTGCCGGCGACTTCCGGCAGGTGCAAATCCAGAATCACAATGTGGGGGGCGTGGTTTTGCAGGAAACTAAGGGCTTCTCCGCCGTGGTCAATCCAGGTCACGGCATACCCTGCCTGTTTCAGCGCGGTGCTGAAAATTTCGGCCTGGCTGGGGTCGTCTTCTACAATCAGGCATTGCAGTTCAGGCATGGGGTTCCTCCTCTAACAGTTGGGCCTGGCAGGGCAATTCCACGGTAAATTTGCTGCCTTTGCCCGGCGCGCTTTCCAGGCGGATTTCGCCGCCCATTAATTCTACCAGCCGTTTGACGATGGAAAGCCCCAGCCCCGAGCCTTTTTGGCGGCGGGTGGGGCTGCCGTCTACCTGGCGGAAAGCCTCAAAAATGGCTTCCTGGGCTTCTTTGGGAATGCCCGTGCCGGTGTCTTCCACTTCAATGGCCCAGCGTTCGCCTTCCGTGCCGTAAATGCGCAGCCAGATGTCGCCTTTTTCGGTGAATTTGACGGCGTTGCTCAGCAGGTTGGCGATGATTTGCCGCAGCCAGTACGGGTCGCCGTAGACCTGTTCAGGGAGGTTGGGGGCGATTTCGGTGTGCAGTTTCAGCCCTTTGGCTTCGGCCAGGGCTTCTGAGGAAGGCACCACTTTGAGCAGTTCCTGCGGCGAGAACAGGGTGATGTTGAGGCGCAAGCGGCCGCTTTCCAGTTCGGCCTGGTTGAGCAGGTCGCTGGTGAAGTCTACCAGTTGCTGGGCGCTCTGGAAGATGCGCTGCAGGGCGTGGCGCTGCTGCCCGGTCACCGGCCCCAGGGCGCCGTCAAGCATCATTTCGGTGAAGCCCATGATGCCGCCGAGGGGGGTGCGCATGTCGTGGCTGACATTGCCCAGCAGCTGGGTTTTGAACCGGTTGGCTTCGGTGAGTTCCAGGTTGGCCTTTTGCAGGGCTTCTTCCAGGCGCTTGCGCTCGGTGATGTCTTCTTTGACGGCGACGAAATGGGTTACTTCCCCTTCGTTGTTGCGGACCGGCGCAATGCTGACCTGTTCCCAATACAGTTCGCCGTTTTTGCGGCGGTTGACCAGTTCGCCTTGCCACACTTCGCCGCCGAGGATGGTTTCCCACATCTGGCGGTAGAATTCCTGCGGGTGCCGCCCCGATTTGAGGATGCGGGGGTTTTGCCCCACGGCTTCTTCAAAAGTGTAGCCGGTGTTGCGGGTGAAGGCCGGGTTGACATATTCAATGGTGCCGTCGCGGTCGGTGATGACCACGCTGTGGGCGCTTTGTTCTATGGCGCGCTGGAGTTTGCGGCGCTCTTCTTCGGCTTCTTTGCGGTCGGTGATGTCTTCCTTGATGGCGATGAAGTGCTCAATGACGCCGTTTTCGCCGATTACGGGGGAGATGGTTTCGCTTTCCCAATACAGGCGGCCGTCTTTGCGGCGGTTGCGGACCTCGCCGTGCCAGATTTCGCCCCGCAGCAGGGTGTTCCACATCTCTGCATAGAATTCCTGCGGGTGGTAGCCCGATTTGAGGATGCGGGGGTTTTGCCCGATGGCCTCTTCGGGCGAATAGCCGGTGATGCGGGTGAAGGCCGGGTTGACATATTCAATGGTGCCGTCGCGGTCGGTGATGACGATGGCGTTGTCGCTTTGCTCCACGGCCTGCTGCAGTTTGCGGATTTCGGCTTCGGCTTTTTTGCGGGCGGTGATGTCTACGGCGTATTCCACCATTTGCACCACTTTGCCGTTTTCGTCGCGGATGGGGTAGCCGTGGACTTCCACATAGTAGGGTGTGCCGTCGGCATGGTAATGGATGTGTTCCACGGTGTAGGGTTCGTGGGTGCGCATGACCTGCTGCAGGGGGCAGGGGTGGTCGGTGCCGCTGCACGGCGTGTCGCGGTGGTGGGAAAGGGCGAAACAGGTGGCGGCGGTGGGCACGCCTTTGGCGCGGGCGGCGCTGTTGGCAATCAGCAGCCGGTAGGTGCTTGCGTCGATGACATAAAAGGGGTCGTGGATGCTTTCCAGAATGTTTTGCAGGAAGTCGCGTTCTTTGGAAAGCGCTTTGGCTGCCTGTATCTGTTCGGTTACATCGCGCAGGCTGAGCGCCAGGGCGGGTTTTCCGGCAAAAGTGATGGGGGCGCTCATGGCTGAGGCAATGAATTCGCTGCCGTCGGGGCGCAGGGCGATGCCGCGCAGGCGGGCGCGGGGGGTATTTTGGTTTTCCAGGAAGGCGGCGTAGGCACGCTCGCGGTCGCGCGGGGCCACGAATTCAATCGGCGCTTTGCCAATGGCCTCTTCGGCCGGGCAGCGGAACATTTCTTCAAACGCGGGGTTGACGGCCAGGATGCGCTGGCCGTTGTGGATGACCAGGGCTTCCATGGTGCTGTTGAACAGTTCGCGGAAACGCATTTCGCTTTCCGCGACGCGTTCCAGGAAGCGGCTGCGGATGCTCGCGATGAGCAGCAAAATGAAAGAGACCAGTGTGAAAATGGTGATGGGGTGGGCCACCCACGCGGCAGGGAAGCCGCGGTAAGCGGCTGCCCCCACGATGATGCCTAATCCTGCCAGGAAGAGGATGAAGAACTGGCTGCCGGGCAGCAGCAGCGCCCCGATGAGCAGCCCGAGGATGCCCCAACTGACGTTGTGGTAAATGGCCAGGGCGTCCATCTCGCGGGTGGTGAACAGGCCAATGGCCGGGCCGATCATCAGGGGGAGGAGCAGCACCCAGGCCCCCAACAGGGGGCGGCGCGACCGGCTCAGCCCGTAGGCGGCGGCGACGGCCAGCGCTGTGGTCAGGATGTAGGCGCGCGAGAGGGCGGCCGTCGGCGAAACCAGGATGCGGATGCCCTCGGGGATGAAATAGATGAGCAGCATCGCGAGGGTCAGCGAGGCCAGCACACGGGCGGTCAGCCGTTGTTCAAAGCCGGTGATGTCGGGGTGGGGTTCGGTCAGCCTGCCGAGAAAAGGCAGGATGCGCTTCTGCCAGAGGGCGGTCAGGGCGTTCAGCGGACGGGAGGTGGGCATATGCAACTCCTACGCGTGTAATACTCCTTGAACGAAGGCTTCGGGGTCAAAGGGGGTCAGGTCTTCGGGCTTTTCGCCGAGGCCGGCAAATAAAATCGGCAATGCCAGTTCGTGCTGAATGGCAAAAGCCATGCCGCCTTTGGCGGAAGAATCCAGTTTGGCGAGGATCACGCCGCTGACATCCACGGCTTTTTTGAAGGCTTTGGCCTGCTGGAGGGCGTTTTGGCCGGTGGTGGCGTCCATCACCAGCCAGACATGGTGGGGCGCGCCCGGGAGGGCTTTGTTGGCGACGCGGCGCACTTTCTTGAGTTCTTCCATCAGGTTGAAGCGGGTGTGCAGGCGTCCGGCGGTATCCACGAAGAGGATGTCGGCGTTGCGGGCGCGGGCAGCCTGCACGGCGTCGTAAGTGATAGCGCCCGGGTCGCCGCCGGGCTGCCCGGCAATCACGGGCACGTGGAGCCGCTCGCCCCAGGTTTTCAACTGGTCAATGGCGGCGGCGCGGAAAGTGTCGGCAGCGGCCAGCATCACGCTTTTGCCTTCACGCGTGTAGCGCCACGCCAGTTTGGCGGCGGTGGTGGTTTTCCCCGAGCCGTTGACGCCGACCAGCAGCACGACGTTAGGGCGCTCTTTCCATTCAATGGGCGGCGGGGCCTGCAGGCGGCGGCGCAGTTCGGCGTGCAGGGCTTCTTCCAGTTCGTCGCTGCGCACTAACGCTTCCCGCGCTGTGGTTTCCTTCAGGGCTTCTACCACTTCCAGCGCGGTTTCCACGCCCAGGTCGGCCTGGATGAGCAGGGCTTCCAGTTCGTCCCAGGTTTCTTCGGTGATTTCGGTGGCGCCCAACAGGGTGGCAATGCGCCCGAAGGCGGTTTTCCGCGTGCGGGCCAGCCCCCGTTTCCACTTGGCAAAGAGGTTGTTGTTTTTGTCGCTCATGGGGAAGATTATACCAGCCAAAGCACCCTGGTTTTGGGGTACAATGTTTGTAACTGTTCAGCCTTGGCAAGGCGAAACCGCAGATTACGCAGATTCCGCAGAAAAAACATCCACCGATTTCACAGATGAGCACAGATTGGGCGAAAGTCACCGTTCGGCCTTTGGCGGCGTGCCGAGGCCATTGTAGGGCGGGATGCCATCCCGCCCTACGCGGCGGCAGTTTTTAGTGCAAGTGCTGTCTCGGAGGAGGTTGGCGATGAGCGCTCTGGAAGTGTTGCAGGCCGTTCAATATGTGACCATCAAAGGCAAACGCTTTGCTGTGTTGAGCGTGGAAGATTGGGAAGCCTTGCTGGAGTGGCTGGAAACGGTGGAAGACGCCGATGTTGCCCGCCGGGCTTATGAGGCGTTGGAAGCCGCCGGTGGGCAGCGGGAGCGCGCCGGGTGGCTGAAATGGGAAGACGTCAAAGCCGAAGTGGGTTAGCCTTGGGGGAAGTATCTGTGTTTAGCCTTGGCAAGGCGAACCTGCAGATGCTGTAGAGATTTTATCTCCCCCAGAGCGGCGGCTGGGCCCCCTCTTCTCTCCCACTGGGAGAGGAAAGGGGGCGCGCAGCGGGGGGGGAGGTGAGGGGCGTTCAGATATGTTGATGCTCAACGGCGTAACATGAGTGAGTAAGGCAAAACCTTGGGGACTGGTTCGCTCACCTGAATTTGTGGGCGTAGGGGCGACCCGCCGGGTCGCCCCTACGCGTTCTGTGGCCTAAAAAGCGGCGGGACATAGAAGCGCTGGCTGTGTGCGACAAAGCCACGGAGTAGCGCCCCCCTACCGCAGCCCCTTCATCTTCGCCACCTCATCCAGTTTCAGGCTCATCACCTGCGAGGTGGCGTCGGGCGCTAAGGTCACGCCGTAAATCACCTCGGCAGCCTGCACGGTGTTGCGGTTGTGGGTGATGACGATGAACTGGGTGTGCTCGCTGAGCTCTTCCAGCAGGCCGCGAAAGCGCCCCACGTTGGCCTCGTCTAACATCGCGTCCACTTCGTCGAGCACGCAGAAGGGCGTAGGGGAAGCCTTCAGCAGGGCGAAGATGAGCGCCACGGCGGTCAGGCTGCGCTCGCCGCCGGAAAGCATCGCCAGCCGCTGGGTGCGCTTGCCGGGCAGGCGGGCTTCAATTTCCACGCCGGTGCGGGTGATGTCTTCGGCCTCGGTAAGCACCAGGCGGGCGGTGCCGCCGCCGAACAGGCGGGTGAAGATGGCGCTGAACTCCCTGTTCACCACCGCGTAGGTTTTGCGGAAGGCCTCTTCCATCAGGGTTTCCAGTTCGCTAATCACCTGCCGGATGTCGGCTTCGGCTTTGCGCAGGTCTTCCAGTTGGGCGGTGAGGAAGTCGTGGCGTTCCTGCACCTCCTGATATTCCTGCTCGGCTTCGGGGTTGACCGGCCCCAGGCGGCGCAGTTGAGCGCGGCGTTCCTTGATGCGCTGCTCCAGCCCCTCGGGCAGGGAAGCCACCCGCGGCAGGCGACCGACCATGCCCTCCAGGGGCAGAGGCTGGGGGCCGGCCACCTCAGGCTCGTAATCCAGCGCCACCAGCCCCAAATCCTCCTCAATGCGGCGGCGGAGGTTGTTCAGGGCTTCCTGGGCGCGGGTGAGCGCCAGTTGCGCCTGGGTGTGGTGCCGCTCGGCGATGTGGGCGGTCTGGGCGATGCGCTCCGCTTCGGCTTCCAGCGCCTCAAGGCGCTTTTGCTCGGCCTGCAGGGCTTCCTGCACGGGGGTAATTTGCTCGTTCAGGCGGGCGATTTCGGCTTCCAGGCGGCGGGTTTCGGCCTGCTGCTTGCGGTGTTGGGCGTCAAGGGTTTGCGTTTGTGCAGCGGCTTCCTGTAAACGCTTTTCGCGCGCCTGCAATTGCTGCTGCAGGGAATCTAACGCGCGCTGCTGCTCTTGCAGGCGGCGCTGGGCGGCTTCTAACGCCTGGGCGGCGAGGGCGGCCTGGGTGCTCCAGTGGGCTTCCCGGGCGTTGGCTTCGGTGGTGTCTAAGGCTTGCAGGGCGCGGCGGCGCTCGCTTACGGTCTGGCGGGCGGCCTGGAAGTCGGCGTCTAACGCCTGCCGCTGGCGCTGCAGGTCGGCGGCTTCGCTTTCCAGGGCGTTTTGTTCATCTTGCAGGCGCTGCAGGTCGCTTTGGTGGATTTCCAGCGCCCGCTGGGCCTGCTGGGCTTCCTGCTGGGCGCGGCGTTCTGCCTGAACGGCGGCGCGTTCTTCTTTTTGGGCGCGGGTCAGCCCTTCGGCGGCGGTTTGGGCGGCTTCCCGGGCGCGGGCGGCGGCCTGTTCGGCGGCTTCTGCTTCGGCGGCCAGGCGCTCGGCCTGGGCCTGCAGGGCTTCCAGTTGGGCGGCGAGTTCGCGGCGCTCGCGGGTGCGGCGCAGGGCGGCCCCGCCCGCGGGCTTGCCCGTGATGACGGCGCCCTGGGGCGAGAAGGCTTCGCCTTCTAAGGTGACCACCCAGGCGTCGGCGGGCAGGTGGGGCAGAATGCGCAGGGCGGCGGCGCGGTTGCGAACGACGAGCACCCGGCCCAGCAGGGCTTCCACGGCGGGGCGCAGGGCGTCGTCGGCCTGCACAAGGCGGGAAGCCACGCCGAGGAGGTCGGCGTCGTCGGGGGGCTGGAGGGGCGGCGCGGGGTGGAGGGAGCGCAGCGGCAGCAGCACGGTGCGGGCGGGGGCGTTTTGGCCGAGGCCGAGGGGGGCGTCGGCGAGGCCGGTTTCCAGCAGCACGGCTTCGGTGAAGCGGTCAAGGGCGGCGGCGATGGCGGTTTCCAGTTCGGCGGGCACCTGCAGGTGCTGGCCGAGCGCGCCTTTGAGGGGCAGGCGCTTTTGGCGGGCCTGCTTCACCAGCCAGCGGGTGCCCTCGGCGTAGCCGGTGAGGCTGGCTTCGGCGTCGGCGAGGACGCGCGCCTGGGCCTGCAGGGCGGCGAGGTCGGCCTGCAGGCGGTCGTGGGCGCGGCGGGCTTCGCGGGCGGCTTCTTCGGCGGCTTGCCGGGCGGCGCGGGCTTCTTCCACGGCGCGCTGGGCTTCGCCCCGGCGGGTTTCGGCCTGCTGGCGGGCTGCGGCGGCCTGCTGCAGCGCGGCCTGCGCCTTTTGGAAGGCGGCCTGCAGGCTGGCGGTTTGCTGCTGTGCTTCGGCATAGGCGGTTTGCAGGCGTTTGCGGCGGCGGGCGAGGTCGTTGAGGCGGGCTTCGGAGGCGGCCTGCTTGCGGGTGAGGGCATCGTGGGCTTTCTGGGCGTCTTCCAGGGCGCGGCGGGCGGCGCGGCGGCGGTTGAGCAGGTCTTCTAACGCCAGACGGGCTTGCTCGCGCTGCTGTAGCGCCTGGGTGTGGTTTTCCTGCAGGCGGGCGATTTCGGCTTCGGCCTCGGCGATGCGGGCCTGCTGGTCGCGGATTTGGGCTTCTAAAGCCTCTTTTTCGTATAGCCATTCATCGCGGCGGGTTTGCAGGGCGCGGCGGCGTTCTTCCAGCACCGCGGTTTCGCGGGCTAAGGCTTCCATCTGGCGGTGGCGGGCTGCCAGTTCGCGGTGCAGGGCGTTCAGTGCCTCGCGGCGGGCGGCGATTTTTTCCCGCAGTTGGGCAATCTGGCGGGCGCTTTCCTGCTGGCGGGCGAGGGCTTCCTGTTGCTTGGCTTCCTGGCGGGCGGCCGTCTGGCGGGCTTCGGCCAGGCGCTGCTGGGCGGCGTGCCAGTGGTAGCCGTACCATTCCCGCAGCATGAGTTCCAGGTCGGCCTGCAGCTGGGCGGCTTCCCGCGAGCGGCGCGCCTGGCGTTCCAGGCGGCGCAGGCGGGGCGTCAGTTCGGCGAGGATGTCTTGCACCCGTTCCAGGTTGCGCCGGGTGGCATCCAGGCGGCGCAGGGTTTCTTCCCGCCGCTGGCGATACACGCCGATGCCCGCCGCGCCTTCCAGCATCTGGCGGCGCTCGTCGGGGCGCAGGGCGAGGGCGGCATCCACCAGCCCCTGGCCGATGAAGGTGTAGGTGTGTTCGCTCAGCCCGGCGTGGCCGAGGAGTTCCCGCAGGTCGCGCAGGCGCACTTTTTGGCCGTTGAGCAGGTATTCGTTTTGGCCGTCGCGGGCGGCGCGGCGGGTGAGGGCGACTTCGGTGTAGTCAATGGGCAGCCAGTGGTCTTCATTGTCAAAGGTGACGGTGACGGCGGCCATGCCGGAACGTGGCCGCTGGGAAGAGCCGGCGAAGATCATGTCTTCGGTTTTGTGGGCGCGCAGCAGGGCGTAGGACTGCTCGCCTAACACCCACCGCAGGGCGTCGGCAATGTTGGATTTGCCGGAGCCGTTAGGCCCCACAATGGCCGTAATCCGCGGCCCGAATACGAAGCGGGTGCGGTTGGCGAAGGTTTTATAGCCTTGCAGGTCTAACGATTTGAGGCGTTGGGGCATGGGGGATAGTCGGGGAGTCGGATGGTCCAATAGTCGGGGCGTCGGATAGTCAAATGGTCGGGTAGTCAGGTGGTCGGAAGCCCCATTTTACCGCGAGAGGGCGGTTTCTAAAATGCTGCGCACGGCGGGCGGGTTTTGCAGAAGCACGTAGGCCCCCTGGGGGGTGATCCACGGCCGCAGGGCAGGCGGCTGAATGACGTATGTGCGGATGGCATCGGGCTGAAAACGGCGGGAGCGGGCCAGCAGGCCGATGAAAGTGGTCAGGCCGATGTCGGTTTCCACCATGCGGCGGTAGGCTTTGTAAAGCGCCGGGGCGTGGGCCAGCGCATGGCGGGAAAGCAGTTTGTGGATCAGCGCCAGCAGCAGGGCTTGCTGACGGTGGGCGCGGTCAAAGTCGCTGGTGGTCATGCGCGAGCGGGCATACCAGAGGGCGAGGTTGCCGTCCATGTGCACGGTGCCCGGCCCGATGCAGAAATAGCCGAGATAACCGAGGCGGTGGTCGCACAACCGGCGGGGCACGGTGATATCCAGGCCGCCGAGTGTATCTACCAGTTTGACGAACCCGCTGAAGTTGATCAGGAGGTAGTGCGTCGGCTGGACGCCGAAATTGTAGGCTACCGTGCTGGCCAGCAGCGGGAAGCCGCCGAATTCCATCGCGGTGTTGATGCGGTTGTAACCGACGCCGGGCAGGTAAACATAGGTGTCGCGGGGGATGGAAATGATGCTGGTGGCGCCGGTTTTGGGGTTGTAGGAAAGCAGCATGAAGGCGTCGGTGCGGAAATCGGTGTGGCCCGGCCGCCGGTCGGAGCCCAGCAGCATGATGTTGATGCGTTCATTGGCGTGGGGAATGGCTGCGGCCGCGCTGACCCCCCGGCTGCCGGGGAGGGGCGTGGGCGTGGGTAGCGGGGTGGGCGTAGGCGATGCGGTGGGGGTCGGTGTGGATGTGGGGGTGCCGGTAGGCAGGTAGGTGGGCGTGGGCGGGAGGGG
>JALUXH010000151.1 GCA_027019065.1 Anaerolineales bacterium | reverse complement strand
CCTGGCCCCCGATGCAGCCCCCCACGCCGCCGACCTGCTGCACGCCCACCTCCAGGCCTTCGCCGCGGCTCATAACCTGACCCTTGACATCCGCATCAAACCCCTCACCGGCCCCGCCGCCATGCTGACCGCCCTCAACGCGGCCCGCACCGTGGCCCCCGACGCCGTCCCCGACATCGCGCTGATGCCGCGCGCCCTGCTGGAAGCCGCAGCCGTCAAGGGGCTGGCCTTCCCCCTGCCCGAAACCGCTTTCACCACCCCCCTGAGCGCCGACGACTGGCTGCCCTATGCCCGGCACCTCGCCACCCTGCAAGGCATCGCCTATGGCATCCCTTTCGCCGGCGACGCCTTCGGGCTGGTTTACCACCCCAACGCCCTGCCCCGCCCCCCGCAAACATGGGAAGCCTGGCTGCAAGCCCCCCAGGCATGGGTGCTCCCCTTAGGCGACCCGCAGGCCTACGCCGTGCTGGCCCTCTATCGCGCCGCCGGCGGCGCGTGGGAAGACAAAAACGGCCGCCCCACCCTCAACCCCGACGCCCTGACCGCGGCCCTGACCCTTTTACAGCAGGCCCAGGCGCAGCATCATCTCGCACCCGGCTTGCAGGAAATCACCGACGACCACATGCTTTGGGCGCGCTACCAGGGGGAAGCCCAGGCGCTGCTGCTGACCCGCCTTTCGCACCTGCTGCCCGGCCCCGACCCGCGGCGCATGGCGCCTATCCCGGCAGGGGAAAACGGCCATCCGGTCGCCTTCAGCGACGGCCTGCTGTGGGCCCTGACCACTCCCGACCCCGGCCGCCAGCCCCTTGCCGTGGCCCTGCTGGCCGACCTCGGCGCGCCCGACTTTGTAGCCCAATGGACAGAGGCCGCCGGCTACCTGCCGCCCCGGCAGTCGGCACTGGCACAATGGAAAAACGCCGAACACCGCGCCCTGGCACAACACCTCCTGCCTGCGTTGCAGCCTGCGCCCCCACCCGAAGTGCTTGCCGTTTCCGGCCCCCTCGTACACCAGGCGGCCGGGCAAGTGCTCACCGGCAAGCAGTCGCCCGAATCGGCGGCGCAATGGGCTGTCAGCACGCTGAATGGGCAGGGCGGCGGGTAAGCCGCGCTTTGTGCGGAGGTGAAAAATGCCTGCCTGGCTTGAACCCATTCTCTCCGTCGTAACCATCACCGCTGCGTTCTTCCTGATAGCGTGGTTTGTCGCCCGTGATGCCCTTTCTCGCGGGGTGCGGATTGTAGGCTGGGCCAGCGTGGCGATTACAGCCGCGAGTTTTCTCTGGTCGTTGTGGGCGGAAAGCCTCGCTTTTTATCTCCACAAAGGGCGTCTGGACGCTGCCGCCCTCACGATAATCCAGGTGCTCGTGGCGTTGCTGGCGTTGGCGTTCATGGTGGCAGGGACGGTGAAGTTCCTGCGGGCCTGGGCCGGCATGGGGTGGGTTGTGGCACATGGAACGCGGCGCTTTCTGGAAGACTCCCCCGAATTCCGGAAAATCCGAAAAACGCCCACCGCAGCCGAACGCTGGCGGATGGCTTTTGCACTCATCGGGCGGCTGCTGGCGCTGCCCGGCCTGTGGTGGGTGCCCACGGGTATCGGCGTGCTGGTGCTGGATTTTCAACTTCTTGACCCCGACCTTTCCCCCGACCCCCAACTGCTTGCCATCGCGGCCATCCTCCTCGCCCTCGGGCTGGCGCTGTTAGTGTGGCAGCGGCTGGCTTCCGAAACAACCTCTGCGAACTGAACTAAAATTCATCACTGTTCAGCCTCGGCGAGGAGAAACCGCAGAGGACGCAGATTTCTCAGAAAAAGCATCCACCGATTTCACAGATTGGCACAGATTGAGGTTGAGAAACGCCGCCCGTTTCTGTCCCTTGACGCCCTTGGCATCACTCCTTGGCGTGCTTGGCGTTAAAACTCAAACAACCGGGGGCGATATTGCAGCGCCTCGGCGATGTGCTGAGGCAGGATGGCTTCGCTGGCTTCCAAATCGGCAATCGTGCGGGCGACCTTGAGCACCCGATGGTAGCCCCGAGCCGAGAGCGCCATTTGCTGCATCGCGTGGCGCAACAGGTTTTGCCCGGTTTCGTCGGGGCGGCAAAAGCGGCGGATTTCAGCGGGGCCCATATCGGCGTTGCTCTTCTTACCCACGGAAGCCAGCCGCTGCCGCTGCCGCGCGCGGGCGGCTTCCACCCGCTGCTGGATGGCTTCCGAAGGCTCGCCGCGGCGGTCATCGCTTAGTTTTTCGTAATCCACCCGTGGCACTTCAATGTGAATGTCAATGCGGTCAAGCAGCGGCCCCGAAATGCGCTTGCGGTAGCGGGCGATTTCCCCCGGAGAGCAGGTGCAGGCGCGCACCGGGTCGCCGTAATAGCCGCACGGGCAGGGGTTCATGGCTGCCACCAGCATGAAGTTGGCGGGGAAAGTGAGCGTGCCCTGGGCGCGGCTGATGGTCACGATGTGGTCTTCCAGGGGCTGGCGGAGCACTTCCAGCACCCGGCGGTCAAATTCCGGCAGTTCATCCAGGAAGAGCACGCCGCGGTGGGCTAAGGAAACCTCGCCCGGGTGGGGAATGTTGCCGCCGCCCACCAGCCCGGCGTGGGAAATCGTGTGGTGTGGCGCGCGAAAAGGCCGCTGAGTGACCAGGGGCGTTTCGGCGGGCAGCAGGTCGGCCACGGAGTAGATGCGGGTGACATCCAGCGCCTCGTCGATGGTCAGGCGAGGCAGAATGCCGGGGAGCGCACGTGCCAGCAGGGTTTTGCCGGAACCTGGCGGCCCCATCATCAGCAGGTTGTGTCCGCCCGCGGCGGCGACTTCCAGCGCCCGCTTGGCGTGTTCCTGCCCCTTGATTTCGCTGAAATCCACCAGGCCCTGCGCGGGCGGCAGGTCGGTGAGGTGGATGGGCGGCTGGGGGGCGATGGGCTGGCCGCCGGTGAGGTGTTCTACCAGCGCGGCGAGGGACGCCACGGGGAAGACCTCAATTTCGGGAATGAGCGCAGCCTCGGCGGCATCGGCTGCGGGCACGAACAGCCGCCGGAAGCCGTGTTCGCGCGCCGCGGCGGCAATGGGCAGCACGCCGCGCACGTGCCGCACTGTGCCTTCCAGCGAGAGTTCGCCGACCACCAGGGCATCGTCCAGCGCGCGGGGCGGCAGGTGGCCGGCGGCGGCCAGCACACCCAGGGCGATGGGCAGGTCGTACATGGTGCCCACCTTGCGCACCGAAGCGGGGGCCAGGTTGACGGTCAGGCGGCGGCGGGGCATGGCAAAGCCGCTGTTGCGCAGCGCGGCCTGCACCCGCTCGCGGCTTTCTTGCACCGCGGCGTCGGGCAGCCCCACGATGACCATCGCGGGCATTCCGCGGGCGGTATCTACTTCGACTTCTACGATGACGCCGTCTAACCCCACGACGGCGCAGGAGAAAATGCGGGAGAGCATGGGAGGAAATTAGGGATTTGTGGTGTGGGATTAGGGTGTATTGTTCAGGCCAAACACTTACAAAAAAGCAACATACTCATGGCCGTGACACTTCTTCTCCAAAATCTCGGAGCATTGCCGCCAGTTGGGCTTGCAGCCTCGGCAAGTCTTCCTTGACCGTTTGCCAGACCACGGCTAAATCAACGCCAAAATAGTCATGGATGAGTTTGTTCCTCATGCCGCTAATTTCCCGCCAAGGGATTTCGTCGTACAGGTTTTGAATATCTTGAGGAATTTTTGAGGCGCTTTCTCCAATGATTTCCAATGCTCTTACGACGGCGTATTGAATGCGCTCATCCTGTTCAAATTGCGTGAAGGAATATCCCCGGATGAAGGCCTGGGCCTTTTGGACGTTTTCATACATATCCCAGAGGTAATCTGTCACTTCTCGCGGTTTCCTCATGCGATTTCCACTGCCTCATCCAAAATTCTCTTTCCGATGCGGGGCTTCAAGGCGCTTTGCATGACCAAATCCACTTTGACGCCTAAGGCGTCGGAAATCTCGTATTCCATCGCCATGAATTGAAGCAGCGAGGGCGGTTGATCGAATGTAACCAGTAAATCCAGATCGCTGAGGTGGTCGGCTTCACCGCGCACGTAGGAGCCGAAAACCGCCAACGATTGGACGTGATATTGCTCACGCAACTGCGGGAGCATTTGGCGAAGCCGCGCGCGAATTTCAGTCAGGGTCAAGGATTGTTGCCGTTGCTCGCTCATATTTCCATTATACAGGAAACCCTGCGTTGTGCTGCCCTTTACTGCTCCCCTTTCCACCCCTCCATCTCATCCCAATTCTTCCCCACCTTCGCATCCGTGGCTAACGGCACGGCGAGGCGGTAGGCCTGCTCCATCTCTTCCTGCACGGCAGCCAGCACCACAGGCAGGGCGGCTTCCGGCGCTTCCAGCATCAGTTCGTCGTGCACCTGCAGCAGCATTTTGGCGGGCAGGCGGTCGGCTTCCAGCCGCCCGGCCACCCGCAGCATGGCCAGTTTCATGATGTCCGCCGCGGTGCCCTGGATGGGCGCGTTGATGGCTTCCCGCTCGGCGCGCAGGCGGGCGTTGCGGTTGGCGGGCTTTTGCAGTTCGGGGAAGTAGCGCCGCCGCCCCAGCAGCGTTTCTACATAGCCCTGCTCGGCGGCTTTGCGGCGGGTTTCGTCAATGTAGCGCTTCACGCCGGGGAAGCGCTTGAAGTAGGCTTCCACGAAATTCTCGGCTTCGGCCAAAGTGAGGTCGGTGGTGCGGGTGAGGCCAAAGGGGCTCATGCCGTAAATCAGGCCGAAGTTGATGGCCTTGGCGTGGCGGCGCATTTGCGGGGTGACGGCTTCCAGCGGCACGCCGTAAATGGCCGCTGCGGTGGCGGCGTGGATGTCTTGCCCGGCCTGGAAGGCGGCAATCATGGCCTCGTCGCCGGAAACATGCGCCACGATGCGGAGTTCTACCTGGGAATAGTCCACGGAAAGCAGCAGGTGGCCTTCGGGCGCCACGAAAGCCCGCCGCACCCGCCGCCCCACCGGCGTGCGCACGGGGATGTTTTGCAGGTTCGGGTCGGAAGACGCAATCCGGCCGGTGACCGTGCCGGTCTGGTTGTAGGAAGTGTGCACCCGCCCGGTTTCGGGGTTGACCTGCTGGGGCAGGGCGTCCACATAGGTGGATTTGATTTTCGCCAGTTCGCGGTGTTCCAGCACCCAATCCACCACCGGATGCTGGCCGCGCAGGGCTTCCAGCACGCTGGCCGAGGTGGAATAGTGCCCGCTCTTGGTCTTGCGGGTGCGGTCGGGCGGCTCCAGCCCTAAAGTCTCAAACAAAATTTTGGAAAGCTGCTGGGTGGAGTTGATGTTGAAACGCTGCCCCACGGCCTGGTAAATTTTCTCTTCCAGCGCGTGCAACTGGTCGGCGAGTTCCTGCGACATGCTGGCGAGGAAATCGGTATCCACCAGAATGCCGTTCATTTCCATGCTCGCCAGCACGGGCACTAAGGGCATCTCAATTTCCCGGAACAGCCGCCAGCCGTTGCGTTCGCGGACGTCGGCTTCCAGCAGAGGCATCAGGCGCAGGGTCATCACCGCATCGGCGGCGGCGTAGGGCGCGGCCTTTGCCACCGGCACCTCGGCCATGCTGATTTGCTTTTTGCCCTTGCCGATGAGGGCGGTGATGTCGGTCATTTCCGCGCCGAGGCGCGTCCAGGCCAGGTTTTTCAGCCCCAGGTTGTGGGAAGCCGGGTCGCGCACCCACTCGGCGATCATGGTATCAAAAGCGGGCGTGCTCATGGGCAGGCCGTGGCGCGCCAGCACCACCAGGTCGTACTTGATATTGTGCCCCACCTTCGCCACCTGCGGGTCGGCCAGGAAGGGCGCGAGGGCGGCACGGACGCGTTCCCACGGCAGTTGCGGCTCGCCGGTGCGATGCCCCACGGGGATGTAAAAGCCTTCCTGCTCGTCCACCGCGAGGGAAATGCCCACCAGGTCGGCACGCATTTTGTCGGTGGCGGTGGTTTCGGTGTCAAGGGCTATGGTGCGGGCGGCCTTCAGGCGGCGGGTGAGGGCTTGCAATGCTTCCGGGGAAGCCACCACGGTGGTGCGGAAGCCCAAATCGGGCGCGGGGGAAGCCGCCTTTGCCGCACCCGCGGCAGCCTGCCCGCCGAACAGGGCAAGTTGCTGGGGTTCGGCGCTTTCCCCGCCCGCGGCCTGCTGCCATTCCCGCAGGCGCTTGAGCAGCGAGCGGAATTCCAGTTCTCGGAAAAGGGCTTCCACCGCCTGCACGGCGTCGGGGCGGGGGACGGCCTGGGCAAGGTCGACGCTCACGTTCAGGTCGGTGCGGATGCGCGCCAGGTCGCGGCTCAGGTAGGCATTCTCGCGGTCGGTTTCCAGTTTGCGGCGGATGCCGGCGGAAAGTTCGTCCAGATGGGCGTAAACGCCGTCTAAGGTTTCGTATTGCTGGAGCAGTTTGGCGGCGGTTTTCTCGCCAATGCCCCGCACGCCGGGGATGTTGTCGGATTTGTCGCCCACCAACGCCTTGAAATCCACAATCTGGTCGGGGCGCACGCCGTATTTGGCTTTCACCTTTTCGGGGGTGTAGTCGGTGCTGTCGGAAAGTTGCCGCCCGGGCAGGGAAACGATGATGCGGTCGTCCACCAGTTGCAGCAGGTCGCGATCGCCGGTGACGATTTTGACCCCCATGCCTTCTTTGGCAAGGCGTTTGGCCGCGCTGCCCAGCACGTCGTCGGCCTCATAGCCTTCCATTTCGAGGCGGGGGAAGCCGAAGGCATCCACCAGTTGGCGGATGCGCGCCATCTGGGGCACGAGGTCTTCGGGCATTTTGGCGCGGGTGGCCTTGTATTCAGGGTAAATGTCGTCGCGGAAGGTGCGCCCGACATCAAAGGCCACCGCGAGGTAATCGGGGCGGTAGGCTTCCAGCAGGCGCAGCAGGATGCTGGCAAAGCCATAGGCGGCGGCGGTGGGTTCACCCGCGGAGGTGCGCCAGCGGTCGCCGCCGGTGCCGCCTGCGGTGAGGGCAAAATAAGCGCGGTAGGCCAGCGCGTGGCCGTCAAGAAGGTAAACGGTGGGGGGCATAAGCGTCAGGAATTGCGAATTAGGGAATCAGGAATAGCGGAGAGGGCAGGCGTCAGGAAGTTAGGGGAGGTTAGGGAGTCAAGCCCTGGTGGCGGCGGGCGGCAGCGATGAAGGCGGCAATCGTTTCGGCGGCCACCGGCCGGTTTTGGCTCAGCAGCAGGTAGCCGGGGGCCCAAAAGTCGCCGCCGATGTTGATTTCGGCCAGCCGGGGATAGGCGGCAAAGATGCGGCGGGAGGTCTGTTCACGGACGGCGCGCAGCACCGCTGCGGGGGAGGTTTCCGGCGGGGTTTGTGCCACCCATTGCAGGTATTCCGGGCGTACGGCGAGGTGCACCAGCCGCCAGCCGAGGGCGGTGGCAATTTGCGGCAGCCACTGGCTCAGGTCGCGCGCCAGGTCGCCGGTCAGGTGGTGCTGCGGAAAACGGGGCGCCAGCACGCAGGCGTAAAACACCGCGGCGTGGACGGGCTGAGGGGAGGGAGGCAACGCCGTGGCCGCCGCGGGTGCGGCAGAGGGCTGCAGGCCCGAAAGGGAAGCCTCTTCAGGCGAAACCGCCTCGGCCACCTTTACGGCCTGCGTCTCGGGGGAAGCTGCTTCGGGTGTTGGCGGCTCCGGCGGCGGAACCCGGTCAAAAAGCGGTTCAAAAGCCTCGGGGGGCAGGGCGTCGGCGGGGGGTTCGGGCGGGGCGGCAGCCTGGCTGAGGGCAGGCTCTCCGGAAGCAGGCAGGGGCGGCGGCAGCGGCAGGGCATCTTCGGGCAACGGCGGCGCTTCTGCCGGGGGGGCGGCAGGCGCTGCGGCTTCGGCCGGCGGCCCGGGCGGAGCAGGGAGCGCATCTTCTTCCGGCGGGCGGTTGCGGGTCAGGGCTTCGGCCAAATGCCCTGCCTGGGCGCGAATGCGGCTGAAAGGCACCTGCACATCAAACAGCATCGCCAGCACCAGGTCGGCCGTCACGCCGGTCGCGTAGAGCAGGTAATCTTGCTGCACGGCTTCCAGCCGCAAAAAGCGGACAAAATCTGCCCCGCCGCCCGTTTCCCAATAATGGGCGGTCAGGCGGGCAAGTTCTTCGGCCGCGGGCTGGGGCAGTTCGCCCGCGTAAGCCCACAGCCGCCCCCCGGTAGTCGCCAGCGCGGCAGCCTGGGCAGCGGTTTCCAGGCTGAGACGCGCCAGGTGCTGCGCTGCGACGGCCACATCGCGCAGCCACGGAGGGCGCGGCGGCAGCGTGCGCCCGGCCGCATTTTCGGGCCAAGGGGAAGCCTCGCCCAGCCAGTCTTCCAGCGCGGCGAGAAAATCGGGCAGGTAGAAGGGCCTGGCAAGGGTCAGGTCGGGTGCCACGGCGGCTTGCGCGGCAGCACCGGCGCTTTCCGGAGCCAGCAGCACCACCCGCAGGCGGGGGTTGTGCTGCCGGAAGGCGCCTACGCAGGCTGCGAGGCGTGCAGGGGGAGCCATATCGCCGTCAAGCACCAGCAAAGCCGGTGCGGCGGCCGCAGCGCTTTCCCCGGCAGGAAGATCGGCCAGCACGACGACTTCCAGCCCCACCGAGGCCAGCGATTCCCGCAGGAGTTCCCCCAGCCCCTCCTGGGGCGTCAACACCACCGCCTGCATCATTTTAGGGCGCGCATCAGCGAAAGAAACTCTTCCCACTCTTCGGCAAAAAAGTGAACGGTCAGCGCCCCGAGTTCCAGGTGGTAGGTCACTTCGCCGTCCGGTTCTTCGGCTTTCCAGGCAATATAGTTCCTGGTCTCTGCCAGCACTTCGGTTTTGGGTTCGGGGGAATCACTCATGGCAACCTCACAGGGGAAAGGAATAACGCCCGTTCACGAGCGAACGGCACGCAAACGGCGGTAAAGCCGCCGCAGCCAGCCCACCAGGCTGCTGGTCAACGAATAAGGGGGGACCGTTTGCCAGTCGGCCCAGGGGTCCTGGTCAAACATCTTGCGCATGATGTAATGTGCAAACAGCCGCAGCGAAGCGAGGGTCGGCGCGGCGAAGAGCAGCCCCAGCACGCCCAGCAATTTGGCGCCCACCAGGGCCGTGACCAACACGGCAGCAGGGTGTACGCCCAGCGCCTCGCCGAGAATGCGCGGCGTGACGAAATTGTCAATCACGTTATCGCCTGCGAACATGCCGCCCACCGTCACCAGCGCCATCTGCCAGGGCTGCAAGCCCCAGGCCGCCGAGGGCTGGAAAAGGATCGCCACCGCGGTCATCGTGTAAAGCATCAAAGGGCCCACATAGGGCACAAAACGGGCGGCTGCGGCAAGGGAAGCCAGCACCAGGGTCATCGGTGCGCCCACAATGGTCAGCCAAAGCCACGCCCATGCCATCGCAATCACCGCCACGGTCAACTGGCCGCGCAGGAAAGCGTTCCAGATGCGCCCCAGTTCCTGGCCCATGCGTTCCAGGTCTTGCTGGTAGCCAGGAATGCGGATGGTCACAAGGTTGGCAGACACCCGCCCCGACTCGGCCAGGAGGAAGTACGAAATCAGCCAGATGAAAGCCAGCCAGCCCAGCACCTGCAAAGTGGAAGCCGCCAGGCGGCTCACCAGCGCGCCCAACTGGCCGATGAGCGGCTGCACCGAGGCCAGCAATTGCTGGTTGAGGGCGTTGAAATCGTACTGACGCAGGTCAAGCACCCACGGCCCAAAGGCGTAGGTATGCGTGGAAAGATATTGCAGCCAATGCGGCAAGTCGGTCAAGAGGAAATCTTGCACCACGCCATACAGGCCTTCAGCCTGCTGCACAAGGGCAAAACCGCCCGCCGCCAGCAATGCCAGCACCGCCGCGGCCAGGAAAAGATACACCACCGTCACCGCCGCGCGCCAGGAAAGGTGGGTCAGGCGTGAAAAGGCCTGGGCCACAGGGTGCATCAGGTAAGCCAGCATCAACGCCAGCACCAACGGCCCGATGAAACCGCGGAAAGCCACCAGCAGTGCGCCCAGCGCCACCAAGACGCTCACCCCGACCACGATTTTGGTGGCCGGGTTCCACGGCGGCGAAGCAGCCGGGGGGCGGGGGGAAGGGTCAGGCGAAGGCGACATGGCGTTCAACGGCGGCGGATGGCGCGGCGGGTGCGCTTGACACGGCCATTCAGACGGCGCAGCACAGCCGTTTTCTGCCACCAGTGGGGGTCAGGGGCGGGCAGCGGCTCGGAAACCTCACCGGGGAAGGGGTCGGCATCTACCAGGTTGGCATAGACATACCGCCCCAGCACCCGCAACGAGGCGATGGTGGGGGCTGCCAAAGCAATGCCCAGCACCCCGCCTGCCACAGCCCCAACCACAATGCCCAGGATCACCACCAGCGGGTGCAGCCTCACCCGCCGCCCGATAATGCGGGGAATCAGGTAATTGGTATCCAGCTGGTCAAAAAGGACATGCAATGCGGCCACCAGCAGGGCAAAAGCCCAGTGAGGCATGGGCCACCAGGTCGAGCCGAAAAAGAACGCCAGCGTGGCCGCAATGGTGAGCCAGATGCCGTGCCCGATGCTGGGCAAAAATTCCAGCAGCCCGGCCAGCAAGCCCATCGGCAGCGCCCCCGGCAGGCCGATCATCAGCGCCAGGGCGGTAATGATCACCGTGACCACCAGCGCCAGCGTAACCTGCCCGCGGAAAAAAGCCGACCAGACCGCGCCGATTTCTTCGCGCAGGCGGATGTAATCGGCCAGGTAAGGCTGCGGCACCAGGCTTTCCACGTAAGCGCGCATCTGGGCGGCATCTTTCACCAGGTAAAACGAAATGACAAGGACAAAACTCGCCCACGCCAGTGCCGCCAGCACGCTCACGGCCACGTTCAGCCCCTGCCCCAGCACCACCTGGACTACGCTTTGCCACGCGCCCTGCATTTGTGCCATCAGGGTTGCGCCGTCAACGGTGTGGCCGAAAAAGGAAAGCGGACGGTTGAGGGCATGGGTAGCCGCCGAGAGCAACACCGCCAGCCTGGCGTTGAGCGCCGTGGCCTGGGAAACCAGCAACGGCACCACCACAGCAACCAGTGCGGCCGCCACCCCCAACAGCAGCAAATAGACCAGCGCCGTGGCCCAGCCGCGCCCCACATGCGTGCGCTGCTCCAGCCATCGCACCAGCGGTGAAATGATATAAGCCAGCACAGCGGCCAGCACCAGCGGCGGGATGACTTCACTGAAGCGGAACAGCAGATACACGCCAAAGGCCAGCAACACCATGCTGACCGTCCAGCGGGTTTGTGCGCTCCAGCGCGGCCGGGTAGTCTGGCGGCGACCAAAAGTCGGCATCGCTGCACCTGTTTGTCAGCAGCAGGGGAATTTCACACCCCCCACGGCGCATCCGGTTTCCAGCAATGCCATTATAGCATATCCCCCTTCCCCGCCTCAATACTCGCAATT
>JALUXH010000150.1 GCA_027019065.1 Anaerolineales bacterium | reverse complement strand
TTCGGCAGCCGCCACGGCCACGGCAAAGCCCAGCAGGAACAAGCCGCGCGGCGGCACCCGCAGCAGGTTGATGCCCGGCACACGCCCCAGCCACAGCAACAACGGGATGTGCTGACCCAACGCCCAGAGCAGCGCCAGCGCCGCCACCCCGCCCCAAAAGCGCGCCTGCCCCCGCAGCCAGGCCAGCACCGCCAGCAAGAGCGCCACAGCCCCAGGATAAGCAACCCACTCATACATCCCACCCACGGGGGCCAGCACCCCCGCCAGCCGCGCCCACGGCAAAGAAAAGGCCAAAACATCGCGTGGGGTCAGCGCGCTGCGGGTGCTCAAAGCCGTGTAATGCAGCAACGGCAGGGCCAGCGGGGCAGCCAACGCCGCTGCAAGGCTGCCTTCCAGCGCCACGCGGCGCAGCAACGCCGCCGCGGCGGCTTTCCGGTCGGGGCGGGCTTCCCGCGCAAGGTAAAGCTCCCAAAGCGCCCACAGGCCGCCCGCATAAGCCGCCCAGCGGGGGTCGGCAAGGAAGATCAGGGCCAACACCCCTGCCGGGCGCCACCAGCGCCGCCGCCCTTCGGCAGCCCACAGAAGCCACGGCGTCCACGCCACAGCATAGAGCAGCGTCAGGTGTCCCGCCCCCCAATGCGCCCACACCTTGCTGAACCCCAGCCAGGCAAATGCTCCCAGCCAGGCTGCCGCCTCGCCCCGCCCGCGCTGCCGCAGGAAAGCATCCATGCCCCAGGCGCTCAGCAGCCAGTGCAAGCCCACCGTCAGCGTCAGTCCCCACGGCAACGGCAGCGCCACCGCCAGCCAGCCGGGCAGGTACCACAGGCCGCTCAACGGGTCGGCATAGAAAGGATACCCACTGTAATAGGTGGGCGCCCAAAGGGGCACGGTATGCCACAAAGCCAGCGCACGGCGCAAATACAAAATCTGCGGCAGGTGCGCCACGGCAATATCGGAAAAAGCCGCTCCCGGGGCATAGGGGATGGCCTTTCCAAAGGGGGCTAACAGCACCGCCAGCCACGCCGCCCACGAAAACCACATCCAGGCCCTCGGCCGCGCCGGCTGGGCCCGTGTCGGGTGTTTTCCGGCTTCGGCCTGCGGTTCGGTCATCACCTGCCGTCCTCCTGCGGTACGCGGTAAATTGTGACCTCACCAAACCGCGCCGCCACCGCCTCCGGCGGCAGATAAATCGGCAGGCCGCCCAGCCGCCGTTCGCGCGGGCCGAGAAAGATGTAGTTCACCCCTTCGGCGCGCAAAAACGCCCACGCGGCGCGCCCTTTCAGGCAGCGGCGGAAAAAATCGCCTACCAGTTCCCGATAACGGGGGCCTTCCACCGTTTCCATCGGATGCCCGTAAAGCACCCGCCGCCCGCTCCAGGCCGGGATGATCGCGCCGGTCTGCGGTGCGGCCAACACCACGGCATCCGGCGGTGTATGTTCCCGCAGCCACGCCATCGCCTGCTGCTCATTGCGCGTCAGAAACCACCACGAGGCCTGCCGCCGCCCCGCCTGCAAAGGGAACAGCACCAGCACCGCCAGCAGCCCCGGTGCAACGGCCAGGCCCAAACCGGCAGCCCACAACCCGCGCCTGCGGCGGGCGGCCACCCACAACGCCGTCAGCCCTGCCAGGGGCACCGCCAGCCCCAGCAAAAAGCGCCGTTGCAAAGCCAGCGGCAAAACCGCCAGCCCCAACGCCGCCGCCGCCCACAACGCCAGCACGCGCCGCGCCGGATGCCGCCGCCCAAGCGCCGCCGCTCCTGCCACCACCCACGGCGAAAACGCCGCCAGCAAATTCCACCACGGCGGCAGCGGCGTCTGG
This sequence comes from Anaerolineales bacterium, assembly GCA_027019065.1. Lineage (GTDB taxonomy): Bacteria > Chloroflexota > Anaerolineae > Anaerolineales > DRMV01 > DRMV01. Next base: position 152 of record JALUXH010000150.1, on the reverse strand, counting down.
TTCTGCGCCGTCCATTGCGCCAAAATCGGGTCGTGGCGCGTTACCCAGCCCGCGTAAACCGTGTAGGGCAGCCCCCCTAAAGCCACCCACAAGCCGCGGCAAAAGGTTTCAGAAGCGGCAGGGGGAAATGGCAGGCGGAGGCATGGCGAGTG
>JALUXH010000149.1 GCA_027019065.1 Anaerolineales bacterium | reverse complement strand
CCGGTAACATTATCATTTGGCGGTTATTTCCCTTCCGGTAACATTTTCATTTGACTGGACACGCGCCTCACGCCAATTCATACGCCCTGCCGGGGCCGAACAGCGCCCAAGTGGGAAGAAATGCCGCCCCACCGCCAACCTTTGCAAAACCTTCACATTGAGTTCACCGTCAGTTTACGCGCTGCGCGTATACTTTCAGCAAGACTTTGCCCCAACAAGGAGGTTGGTTATGAAAACCCTGCTCATTCTGGGCGCAGGCACCGGCGGCACGATGGTCGCCAACAAAATGGCTCAGGCGCTGGATAGCGCCGAATGGCGTATCATCATCGTGGACCGCGACGAAATGCACTACTACCAGCCGGGCTTCCTCTTCATTCCCTTCGGCATGTACGCGCCGCATGAAGTGGTCAAGCCCAAGCGCAACTTCCTGCCGCCGCAGGTAGAAGTGGTTTTCTCGGACATTGAGGTCATTGAACCCGAAAAGAGCCGGGTGCAGCTCCGCAAAGACAACCGCATCATCAACTACGACTACCTGGTCATCGCGACCGGCAGCCACATCCATCCGGAGGAAACGCCCGGCATGGTAGACGGCGGCGGCTGGTATCAAAACATCTATCCCTTCTACACCCTGGAAGGTGCGACCAAACTGGCGCATTTCCTCAAATATTGGGAAGGCGGCCGCATGGTGCTCAATGTGGCCGAAATGCCCATCAAATGCCCGGTAGCGCCGCTGGAATTCCTCTTCCTGGCCGACTGGTTCTTCCGCGAGCGCGGCCTCCGCAACAAAGTGGAAATCGTCTATGCCACGCCACTGCCCGGCGCGTTCACCAAACCGCGCGCCGCCGCGGCCCTCGGCAACATGCTGGAAGAACGCGGCATCCTTTTAGAGCCCGATTTCAACCTTATGGAAGTCGACACCGGCAAACAGGTCATCCGTTCTTACGACGAACGGGAAGTGCCTTACGACCTGCTGGTCACGATTCCTACCCATATGGGCTCCGATGCCATCGCGCGCTCCAAAATGGGCGATGAACTCCACTTTGTGCCCACCGACAAGCACACCCTGCGCAGCCGCGATTGGGAAAACATCTTCGTCATCGGCGACGCCACCAATGTACCCACCTCCAAAGCCGGCGCCGTCGCCCACTACATGCTTGAAGTGCTCGTCGACAACCTTCTGCGCAGCATTGAAGGGCTGGAACCCCAGCCCAAATTTGACGGTCACGCCACCTGCTTCATTGAATCCGGCTTCGGCAAAGGCACCCTCATTGACTTCAACTACGATGTGGAACCCCTGCCCGGCAAATACCCGCTGCCCGGCTTTGGCCCCTTCTCCCTGCTGGAAGAATCGTATGCCAACCACTGGGGCAAAATGCTTTTCCGCTGGCTATACTGGAACGTCCTCCTCAAAGGCGGCGAATTCCCGCTGGAATCGCAATTCAGCATGGCCGGCAAGTGGGTATAGGAGGCAACCATGACCGCCACTGCCATTTCACCAGAGCAACTGGATTTGCTGCTGGAACGTTTGGACCGCATAGAGGCGCACCTGGCCGAACAGCGCCGCCGTCAGGAAGAACTGGAAGAACTCAAGAACGACCTGATTCCCATTGGAAACCAGCTGATCAAAATCAGCATCGACGAACTGGCAGAAATCGGCACCGACTTCCGCAGCGAAGATCTGCTCTTCCTGCTCAAGCGTCTTTTGCGCGACACCCATCTGATCCTCAAAATGCTGGATCAACTGGAATCGGCCCTGGAAATGGCCGAGGAGCTCAACCGCCTGGGGCGGCCGATTCTCGACGCGACCATCGCCGAACTGGACCGTCTGGAACGCGCCGGTCTTTTCACCCTTTCCCAGGCAGCATGGGTGGCTTTGCAGCGGGTGGCTTCCGCTTTCCGGCCTGAAGACGTAGACACTTTCGCAGAAGAAGCCGCCGCGGTGCTCACAGCGCTCAAAGAGCCGCCGCCCGAAACCCCTTCCCTTTGGCGCCTCGCCCGCGAAATGCACGACCCTCAAGTGCGCCGCGGCCTGGCGCGTGCCCTCGGGCTGCTGAAAGCCCTCGGCAGCAACACGTCTTCCCAACCCGAAACTTCAACCCCCTCTCAAGGAGCGTAAGCCATGATTTCTTTTGAAAACCTCCCGTTCAACGCGGAAGGCTACCTGACCGATCCTGCGGCCTGGAACGAAGAGATCGCCAAAGCCGTGGCCGAAAAAGAAGGCATCACCCTCACCGAAAAACACTGGGATATCATCCGCTTCTGCCGCGCCAAAGGGCTGGAAACCGGCAAAGCCCCCACCCTGCGTCAGATTTCCCAGGGCACGGGTGTGTCCACGAAGGAACTTTTCCAGCTGTTTCCCAAAGGGCCGGCCAAGAAAATCGCCAAAATTGCCGGGCTGGGCAAACCCGAAGGCTGCGTCTAATTTCTGGCGGCGGCGGGGGCCCTGCCGCCCCGGCCGCCCATCCGGAGGATACCCCCATGGCCGACGAAACAGAACGCAAAATTGCTTTCATCTGCTCCAAAGGCAACCTGGATATGGCCTACCCGGCGCTCATCATGGGCTGGGCAGCCCTGGGGAACGGCGTGGATGTTACCGTATTCTTCACCTTCTGGGGGCTGGATCTCATCACCAAAAAGCGGATGAACCATCTGCAGATCGCGCCGGTGGGCAACACCAGCATGAAAACCGGCATGATGGGCTTCCCCATTGACATCGGCATTCCCCAAATTGTGGGGGTGCTGCCCGGCATGACTGCGGTGGCCACCGCCCTGATGCGCAAAAAGATTGCCGAAGTGCACGTGCCGCCGGTAGGCGAGATGATTGAAATGCTGGCCGACGCCGGCGCACACCTCTACGCCTGCAAAATGAGCGTAGATATGATGGGCCTGAGCGAAAAGGACTTCATAGACGGCCTTGAAGGCATCGTCACCGCGGGCGAGTTCATCGACATGACCGAAGGCGCGCAAATCGTCTTCATTTAGGCGCACGGTGCGCGGGTTTCCCCAAGCCGCGCGCGTCCATAGCCTTTGCCTGCCGGGTCGGCGCAGTGTTGTGCCGACCCGCAGGCGTTAAATCGGGCAGATGCCCCTCCCGCACCTGCCCCTTTGACATATAAAAAAACCGCGCCCTTGCCAGCACGCCCGGAATGCAGTACACTTTAGGGAGTCGCAAAGCACCTTTAACTCGCCTCTCCACCTCTCTTCATGGAGCTTTCCCACTCATGAACGACGGCAAACAAAACGCCTTGCAACAGGCGGTTTCCGAAATCACCAAACGCTACGGCGAAGGCGCCATCATGCGCCTGGGAGAAGCCCACCACCTGCACGTGGAAGCCATCCCCACGGGCGCACTTTCGCTGGATATTGCCCTCGGCATCGGCGGCATCCCCCGCGGGCGCATCACCGAAATTTACGGGCCGGAATCATCCGGCAAAACCACCCTCTGCCTGCACATTGTGGCCGAAGCCCAGCGGCTGGGCGGCGTGGCGGCTTTCGTAGACATGGAACACGCCCTCGACCCCCTTTACGCCGAAGCCATCGGCGTAGACGTGGACAACCTCCTCATTTCCCAGCCCGATACCGGCGAACAGGCGCTGGAAATCGTGGAAACGCTGGTGCGTTCCGGAGCCGTGGACGTCATCATCATCGACTCGGTGGCCGCGCTGGTGCCGCGCGCCGAAATTGAAGGCGACATGGGCGACGCCTCCATGGGCATGCAGGCGCGCCTGATGTCGCAGGCGCTGCGCAAACTTTCCGGCGCCATCAAGCAAACCAACACGGCCGTGGTTTTCACCAACCAGCTGCGCCAGAAAATCGGTGTGGTCTTCGGCAACCCTGAAACCACCCCCGGCGGCCTGGCGCTCAAATTCTACGCCTCGGTGCGGATGGACATCCGCCGCATCCAGGCCATCAAGGCCGGCACCGAAATCATCGGCAACCGGACGCGCGTCAAAGTCGTCAAAAACAAAGTCGCCCCGCCCTTCCGCCAGGCCGAATTCGACATCCTCTACGGCGAAGGCATCTCGCGGGAAGGCGATATCCTTGACCTGGCCGTCAATCTGGATATCCTCACCAAGCGCGGGGCTTATTACTCCTACGGCGATATGCGGCTGGGGCAGGGCAGGGAAAACGTCAAGCGCTTTCTGCGGGAACACCCCGACCTGCTGGCCGAACTGGAAGACCTCATCCGGGAGGCGCTGCTCGGCCCCGCAGAAGAGCCCGCCCCCGAAGGCTGAAAAAGCCGCACCACCGGCTTCCTGCCGCTGGTGCGTGCGAAACGCCGCCCGACTTCCCGGTGGGGCTGCGTTTCGCGGGCATCAGGCCCGGCATGTTGAGCGCATGGCGATGCTTTCCCCTGTTCATCGGCGCCATGCGCCGCCACGGCTGGTCAACAGAACACCGAAGCGCTGTTTGGGTAGGCCGATACCGCTTGTGCGGATTGTCTATCCTCACGAACAACCTCGCAGGCAAATTCCCTTCGCTGCCGCTCCCCCTGCGGGGCACACACAACAGCAACCCCCCGGCGGTGTCTTCCCCCACCGCGGGTCGGTGTTACCTAAGTGTCGTCCAGAGCCGTGGCGCGTGCCACGGCTTTTTGTATGCTCGCGAGGGCAATATGGCACCGAAAATCACCGCCATTACGGCACAGCAGCGCCACCCCCAGCGGGTCAACATCTACCTTGACGGCGAATTCGCCTTCGGGCTGGCCCGCATCGTGGCCGCGTGGCTGCAGGTGGGGCAGGAACTCACCGCCGAAGACATCGCCCGCCTGCGCGCTGCCGACGCCCGCGAACAGGCCTTCCAGCGTGCCCTGCGCTACCTCGGCTACCGGCCGCGCACGGAAGAAGAAATTCGCCGTGACCTCCGCCGCCGCGAGGTGGCCGAAGAAGACATCGCCGCCGTGCTGGAACGCCTGCGCGATCTGGGGCTGGTCAACGACCCTGCCTTTGCCCGCGCGTGGGTAGACGACCGCACCGCCTTCCGCCCGCGCGGCCGCCGCGCCCTGCGCGCCGAAATGCGCCAAAAAGGGCTTCCCGAGCAGGTCATCGCCCGGGCACTGGAAACCGTGGACGAAGCCGCCCTGGCCGAAACCGCGGCCCAAAAAGCCCTCCGCCGCTACGCCGCGCTCCCCTGGCCTGAATTCCGCCGCAAAATGAGCGCCTACCTGGCACGGCGCGGCTTCCCTTACGAAATCGTCAAAGAAGCCGTGCTCAGAGCGTGGCAGCAAAGCCATCCCGACACCCCCTCGGCCCCGCAGGCCGGGGTTCCCCCTGACAACGAGGAAACGCCATGCATGGACTAACCGCTTTCGTCACCCTTTTCGTGGTTTTCCTGGCGGCGCTGGCTGTGGGCATTGCCGCCGGCTACGCCTGGAAAACCCGCGCCGACAAACGCCGCCTGGCCGACGTGGCCACCGAAGCCGAGCGCCTTTTGCAGCAGGCCAAAGACGAGGCGCGCGAAATCGTGCTGCACGCCAAAGACGAAGCCCTGGCCGCCCGCCAGGAAGCCGAAGAGCACCTCAAGCAGGCGCAGCGGGAACTCCGCCGCGAAGAAGAGCGCATCCAGCGCCGCCGCCAGGAACTTGACCGCCGCGCCGAAAACCTGGAACGCCGCGAACAAACGCTCAACAAGCGCCAGAGCGCCCTTGACAAACGCGCCAACGAAGTGGAACGCCTCTACCGCGAACAAACGGAACAACTGCAGCGCATCGCCCAGATGACCACCGAAGAAGCCCGCCGGCAACTGCTGGCCGAAGTCGAGCAGGAAGCCCGCGCCGACATGGCGCGCATCATCCGCCAGGTGGAAACCGAGGCCAAAGAAGAAGGCGAAAAGCGCGCCCGCCGCCTGATTGCCCTGGCCATCCAGCGCGTTGCTTCCGAGCATGTCTCCGAAATCACCACCTCGGTGGTGCCGCTGCCTTCCGACGACATGAAAGGCCGCATCATCGGCCGCAACGGGCGCAACATCCGCGCTTTTGAGCAGGCCGCCGGGGTGGACGTCATTGTGGACGACACCCCCGAAGCCGTCACGGTTTCCTCCTTTGACCCCGTGCGGCGGGAAATCGCCCGCCGCGCGCTCTCCAAACTGGTGCTCGACGGCCGCATCCACCCCGCACACATTGAAAAAGTGGTCGCCAAAGAGCGCGAAGAAGTTGAACGCATCATCATGGAAGCCGGCGAAGAAGCGGCCTACGAAGCCGGCGTGGCCGGGCTGCACCCCGACGTCCTCAAAACGCTGGGGCGGCTCAAATTCCGCACCTCCTACGGCCAAAACCAGTTAGACCACGCCGTAGAAACCGCCAAACTGGCCGCGGTGATTGCCGCCGAACTGGGTGCAGATGTGGAAACCGCCAAAGCCGGCGGCCTGCTGCACGACATCGGCAAAGCCATGGACCACAACCTGGAAGGCACCCACGCCCTCATCGGGGCCGAATTCCTGAAACGCTACGGCGTGTCTGAGCGGGTGGTCAACGCGGTGGCTTCCCACCACCACGAAGTGGAGCAGGAAAGCGTGGAAGCCATCATCGTGGAAGCCGCCGACGCCATCAGCGGCGCCCGCCCCGGCGCCCGCCGCGAAAGCCTGGAAGACTACCTCAAACGGGTGCGCGCCCTGGAAGAAATCGCCAACGCCTTCAAAGGGGTGAGCGAAAGTTACGCCCTGCAGGCCGGGCGCGAAATCCGCATCATCGTGCGCCCCGAAGACATAGACGACCTGGAAGCCGCCCGCCTGGCGCGCGATATCGCCAAAAAAGTGGAAGAAAACCTCCATTACCCCGGCCAGATCAAAGTTACCGTCATCCGCGAAACCCGCGCCGTGGACTACGCCAAATAGCCTTGCACGGCTTGCAGGGGCGGGTGGGCCATCCGCCCCTGCGGCTATCGGGAGGGAACCATGCCCGCCATCCCCACGCTCCCCATCCACCCGTGGCTGGCAACCCAACGGGTAGCCTTTGTGCCCCAGAAGGAGGCCTCCCCGCTGGCGCGGCAGGTGCTGGAAGGGCTGCAAGCCGCCTTCCGCACGCTGGGGCACCGCATCGACGCCCCGCCCCGCCCCGACACCAACCTCATCTTCACCACCGCCCCCTTCGGCGAACCGCTCAACTGGCGGCAGGCGCTGATGTTCACCGCCCGGCGGCGCTTTCGCCTGCAGGCCACGCCCACCGTGGTCACGGTGGTGGCCGTGCCGCCGCCGCGTTTCCGGGCCACCCTGGCCCACCTGGCACGCGCCCTCGCCCGAGAAACACCCCGCCCCGAAGATTTCGCCTACCCCGGCATGGCCCCGCAGGCTTACCGCACCCTCATTGAACAGGGGCGGCGCGGCGGCCCCATCCTCGCGCTGGAACGCGTCGTGCAGGCGCAGGCCAAAGGGCTGCGCATCATCCTGGCCGTAGGGGAAGACCGCCCCCAGGAAGCCTACCTCTTCGACCTGGTGGGAGCCTACCCCCGCATTCCCTTCACCGACCCCAACGCCTTTTACACCGACATCGCCCTGCGGCTGGTCACGGCCGTGAGCGCCGAAGAAGTCACCGACCACCGCATCGTCCCGCCGCCCATCCCCGCCGAGGTGTGGCGGCAGGCCGAAGCCCCGCAGGCGATGGTGCGCGCCGGGGCAGCCTTCGGCCAACGCCGCTTTTTCACCCAAATGGTGCGCATCAACGACCTCGTCGCCGTGCCCGCCCTGGAAGCCAGCATCGCCGAACAATACAGCGAAGGCTGCTTTGCCACCTGGGAGCCGGCTTTCCCCGGCCTGGTGGCGACCATCACCGGCAGCGCCCGCCCCGTGGCCAAAGACGCCCTCACCGAAGACGAACTGGCCGTCATCGTGGGCGTGCGCCCCGACCGCAAAGGGGCGCTGGTGCGCCACGTGGAAGGCCGCCGCAACGACCCGCCCTCGTCGGAAGCCGTGGAACTCTTCGCCATTGACGAAGCCCTGCCGCGCATCCCCTGGCAGGGGCATGAAGTGCCGGTCGTGCGTTCCAAACTCCACGGCCACCGCGGGGTGGCTTCCTACGACCCGCAGGTGGTGGAATTTGCCCCCATGAATGCGGCCTACCACCGCTTTCCGGTTTCCTGCGCCACCCGCGCCCAGGCCGAAGGCATCGTGGAAGCCTTCCGGCGCGCCGAAACCCTTCGCAACCCTGCCGACCCGCGCCCGCTGGCCTTCACCATCATTCCGGGGCACGGCATGGTGGTAGTGGAAAAGTGGGTGCCGGGCAAAGCGCCCTTCCAGGCCATCTGGGAAGCCATGGACAGCGGCGCGCTGGAAATCAGCCCGCGCGTGCCGCAAGGGCCTCACCGCGACGTGCCCCGCGGCGGGCGCCGGGTGATAGCCGAGGAGACATAACCGCCCATGCTGACCTTGCTGACGGCCGGTGAATCGCACGGGCCGGGCTACGTGGCCGTTCTGGAAGGGCTGCCCGCGGGCCTGCCGCTGCCCGAGGCCGTGATTGACCGCGAACTGGCGCGGCGGCAGCGGGGCTACGGCGCGGGGCCGCGGATGAAACTTGAGCGCGACCGGGTGCGCATCGTGGCCGGGGTGCTGGAAGGCCGCACCACCGGCGCGCCTCTCGGCCTGTGGGTGGAAAACCGCAACCATGCCCAATGGGCCGGGCAGGCCGTGCCGCCGATGACCGTGCCCCGGCCGGGGCACGCCGACCTGACCGCGGCGCTGAAATACGCCTACACCGACCTGCGCCCGGCATTAGAACGCGCCTCGGCGCGGGAAACCGTGGCGCGGGTCGCGGCGGGGGCGGTGTGCCGCCACCTGCTGGCGCAGTTCGGCATCCGCATCGGGGGATATGTGCGCGCCATTGGCGAGGCCGAGGCCGCCGAAGCCGACCTTGCGGGGTTATCCCTGGCCGCGCGCGCCGAAGCGGCGGAAACCCGCGAAACCCGCGCCCCCACCGCCGCAGCCGAAGCGGCCTTCCGCGGCCAGATTGAAGCCGCCATGCGCGCCCGCGACACGGTAGGGGGCATTGTGGAAGCCTTCGCCCTGGGCGTGCCGCCCGGCCTGGGCAGCCACGTCCATTGGGAACGCCGCCTGGATGCCCGCCTGGCCGCGGCGCTGCTCAGCATCCCCTCGGCCAAAGGGATGGAAATCGGCGATGCCTTCGCCAATGCGCGCCGCCGCGGCACCCAGGCGCACGACGCCATCGTGCTCGCCGAGGACGGCAGCCTGAGCCGCCCCACCCACCGCGCCGGCGGCCTGGAAGGCGGCATCACCAACGGTCAGCCCGTGGTGGTGCGGGTGGCGTTCAAGCCCATCGCCACCACCCTCACCCCCCAGCCCAGCGCCGACCTGCATACCGGCCAGCCCGCCGAAACGCGCTACGAGCGTTCCGACTTCTGCCATGTGCCGCGGGCTGTGCCCATTGTTGAAGCCGCGCTGGCCTTCGTGCTCGCCGACGCGCTGCTGGAACGCCTGGGCGGCGACACGCTGGCCGAACTGCAAGCCCGTTTTGCCGCCCTGCCCCGCCTGCACCGCGAAGCCTTCCACGTGGACGGCCGGCCCCACACCTTCTGGCCGCCCGCCGACGGCGCCGCCCCGCCGAACACCCACCGATGAAATACTTTCTCTACGGCCCCCCGGCTTCCGGCAAAAGCACGCTGGGCCGCGCCCTCGCCGCGGCGTGGGGCGTGCCCTTCGTGGACCTGGACGTCCGCATCGCGGCGCGCGCGGGCCAACCCATCCCGCGCATCTTTGCGGAAGCGGGCGAAACGGCCTTCCGCCGCCTGGAAACCGAAGCCCTGGCCGCGGCCGTGCAGGAAGACGGCGACGCCGTGGTGGCCCTGGGCGGCGGGGCGCTGCTGAACCCCGCCAACCGCCGCCTGGCCAAGGCCGCGGGCGAGGTGCTGGTGCTGGAAGCCGCCCCCGAAACCCTGCTTGCGCGGGCCGAAGCCGCCCGCGCTTCCCGCCCGCTGCTGGCCGGCGAGTCTCCTGCCGCGCGCGAGCAGCGGCTGCGCGCCCTGCTGCAAGCCCGCGCCGCACATTACCGCAGTTTCCCCCGCCGCCTGCCCACCGACGCCGACACGCCCGACGAAGCCGTCTGGAAGGCGCAGATCCGCTTCGGCCGCTTTCACCTGCGGGGCATGACCTCGCCGTGGGCGCCGGAAGGCTACACCGTGCGCGTGCAGGCCGGGGTGCGCCATCAGACCGGTGCGTGGCTGCGCGCCGCGGGGCTGCACGGGCCGGTCGCCCTGGTCAGCGATGCCACCGTGGCCGCCCTGCACGCCGATGCGGTACAGACGGCGCTGGAAGCCGCGGGCTACCGGGTGGTGCGGCTGACTTTTCCGGCGGGCGAAGCGCACAAAACCGTGGCGACCGTGCAAAGCCTGTGGGAAGGCTTCCTGCAGGCCGGGCTGGAGCGGGGCAGCACCGTGGTGGCTTTGGGCGGCGGCGTGGTCGGCGACCTGGCCGGTTTCGCGGCCGCGACCTACATGCGCGGCGTCGCCTGGGTGAACCTGCCCACCACCCTGCTGGCCATGGCCGACGCGGGCATCGGCGGCAAAACCGGCGCCGACCTGCCCGCGGGCAAGAACCTGGTGGGGGCTTTCCACCCGCCCCGGCTGGTGCTGGCCGACCCCGAAGTGCTGACCACCCTGCCCGAGGAAGAATTCCGCAACGGCATGGCCGAAGTGGTCAAACACGGCGTCATCGGCGACCCCGCGCTGTTTGCCCTTGCCCGCCGCGGGGGCCGCGCCGCGCTGACCGCCGCGGTGGCCCGGGCTATGGCCGTAAAAATCCGCATCATTGAAGCCGACCCTTACGAAGGCGGTCGGCGGGCGGCGCTCAACCTGGGGCACACCATCGGCCACGGCGTAGAAGCGGCTTCCGGCTTTCGGCTGCGGCACGGCGAGGCTGTGGCCATTGGCATGGTGGCCGAAGCCCGGCTGGCCGCGCGGCTGGGGCTGGCCGCCCCCGCCCTGGCCGACGAAATTGCCGCGGCCCTGCAAACCTGGCGCCTGCCCACGACCATTCCCGCCGACTTGAGCGCAGAGGCCATCTGGCAGGCCATGCGCCATGACAAGAAGAAAGCCGCCGGGCACCTGCGCTTTGCCCTGCCCGTGCGGGTGGGCGAAGTGCGCGTGGGCGTTAAAGCCGCGGAAGAGGCCGTGCGGGCTGCTCTGGCCGCCACGAGAGGGGAAAGAAGGGGAAAGTGATGAGATCAACGCTAAAAAATCCGCTACCTCGCGTGTCCAGTCAAATGAAAATGTTACCGGAAGGGAAATAACCGCCAAATGATAATGTTACCGGGACGGGGGTGGTATCTGGCGGGGTCAGAAATTATTCGGGGCCGGCATCCTTCTTCGGGAGCAGGGTCGCCGTTGTAGGGGCTGTGGAAAACGAGGAAAACCCTCCGCTGCGCTTCGGGTTTCCCATCGTTTTCCACAGCCCAAGGCTCTGACGGACATCTTCTCTCTGCCCCGGCCCAGCGCACGGCAGGGCGTCCAGGGCTTGTAAAGCCTTCTCTATGGCATTTTTGAGGGCCAGAGGGTCGATTTGCTC
>JALUXH010000148.1 GCA_027019065.1 Anaerolineales bacterium | reverse complement strand
CGTAGGTGGGGTAATCTTCACCCAAAACGCATTCTTCCCCCCAGTAGTCACGGCTTTCCAGGGTGCCGATGCGTTGGCCGGTCTTCTCCGGAGGCAGATCTGCCGCGTTTTCCCCGGCTTTGCCTGCAGGCCGGAACAGCGCCACCCGCCCCCGCCGCACAAAGCACAAACCGCGGCATGCCGTGCCTGCCCGCGCCACCACATCGCCCGCATCGAAGGGGCGGCTTTCCATCTCTTCCAGGAAGCCGGCCAGCACCTCATCCGGCAGGTCGTGAAAGAGGTGAATATGACGAATCCATTCCAGGTTTTCGGGTGAAGGAGCAACCACGGCTTCACCTCAACGCTTGCGGGGTCATTTGATTGTAGCACGGTTTCAGTGCAAACAGCGGGCCAACGCAATAAAAAAGCCGCGGCACAGGAATATGCCGCGGCTTTCTGCATCGTCCGGCAGGCAGGCCTTATGCCGCCTGGCTCTCCGGCAAAGTGTAACCTTCCCGCCGTAGCGCCTTTTTCAGGTCAATGAGCGATTTGCTGCCAAAGCCGTCAATTTCAAGCAAAGCATCGGGGCCTTCGGCGAGTTTTTCCAGCGCCTGCCCGGCGGTGGTAATGCCCGCCTTGCTCAAGGCGCTCACGGCACGCGGGCTCAGGCCAAAATCGTCCAGCGGGCGCTCCGGCGAAGTCCGCGCCGCAGCACGGGCCTCTTCCTCCTGGCGATAGCGCTCATAGCGTTCCAGGCGCTTCTTGAAGCGTTCCACCTGGCCTTCGGTGTCCACAATGCGCTGCTCGCCCGTGAAGAAGGGATGGCATTTATAGCAGACATCGGTATGCACCACCGGCACCGTAGCGCCGGTCGTCCAGGTGTTGCCGCAAGCGCAAATGACTTTGGCATCATAGTAGTATTCGGGGTGAATGCCTTTTTTCATGGCTGCGTCCTTTTTTGCAACCCGCCACAGCGGCGGGGGTCAGTTTTCGGAAAACGGCACAACGCTCACGCGTTTTCGGCCGTCGCGGATAGTCTCGTACTGCACCACACCATCCACCAGAGCAAAGAGGGTGTAGTCGTTGCCGACGCCGACGTTGCGCCCCGGCTTGATTTTGGTGCCGCGCTGGCGCACCAGAATGTTCCCGGCGCGCACGCGTTCGCCGCCGTATTTTTTCACGCCCAGGCGTTTGGCCTGACTGTCGCGCCCATTGCGGCTGGAACCGCCGCCTTTTTTGTGAGCCATAGGTCAACTCCTCTCCACTCAGGCTTCAATCGCGTCAATGCGCAAGCGGGTGTATTGCTGACGATGGCCGCGCTTTCGGCGGTGGCGCTCGCGGGGAATGTATTTAAACACAATGACTTTGCGGCCCTTGAAATGTTTCTCTACCGTAGCCTTCACTTTGGCACCCGCTACCGTGGGCGTCCCCACCTGTACCGATGCGCCATCGGCCACAAGGAGCACGCGCGTCAACTCAATCTGCGCGCCCTCTGCGTGCGGCAAGCGGTCCACCTCAATGGTGCCGCCCGGGACGGCTTTATACTGCTTGCCGCCACTCTCAACAATGGCATACTGCATACAAACCTCCGACTTCACTTCACCGCCGGCGCCGCCGAACCGGGCCGCGTGGCGGGGAAGTTGGGGTAAACCTGCCGGCGGCAGGCTCTTGAAACGGGCAACACAAAACCCCACCCCTGCGCGCCGCGCCGGGGCTGAGGCTCCGCAATTATACTGAAAGGAAGAAGGGATGTCAACGAAATTGGAACGACCGGAGGAGGCACGCAAAATCTGCAGAAATGCCCGTCGGCTTTGGGTGTGCAGCGGCCGGTCGCCGTCTTCTAAAGCGGCGCCTCGGCCCCGCGCGCCCAAAAAGTCACATCCTGCGCCGCGGCGCTCTTGACGGCCGCCCTAAAGTCGGCTATACTGCAAATGTGACTATACGAATACCCCTCACAAGGCAGGGACCGATGACCTCCGAAAATTCCTCTTCTCCCCCCCAACCGGCCGAAGCTCA
>JALUXH010000147.1 GCA_027019065.1 Anaerolineales bacterium | reverse complement strand
TTCATAAAGGGGCGCATAAACATCCACAGCACGCTCTTGGGCACGAACAAAATGTTCTCGGGCAGGGTCTGGTAATCTAAGGAAAGCGTCCGCCCGGGGTGGGGGTCTTCGCCGGGGTTCAGGTAGCGGGCGACATGGATTTGCCCCCGCCCCACACCTTTGCCGCGGGCGGTGCCGTCCAGCCAGGCGACCACGTATTCGCTGGATTCCTTGTGGGCGTCCAGGTCGTCCAGCATCTGCTTCAGGTGGGGCACCGACCACGCGCCGACTTCCACCTCGCCGGAATGCACTTTGTGCAGCCGCAGGGTGATTTCGGTAAACACGCCCAACGTGCCCATGCTGCTCACCAGCGCGGGGAAGAGGTCGTCGTCGGGGGTCAGGGTGATTTCTTCGCCCGTGGGCAGCAGCGCCCGCAGGCGGGTGACGTGCTCGCCAATGGTGCCCGCCAGCCAGTTGTTCTTGCCGTGCACGTTGGCCGCCAGGCAGCCGCCGATGGTGGGCTTCATGGTGCCGGGCACCACGGCAGGCCACCAGCCGTCTTCCAGCGCGTATTGCCACAGGCGCCCGATGGTCACGCCCGGTTCTACGGTGATTTCGCCGGTGTCGGGGTGCCATTCCAGAATGCGGTTCATGCGCCGCAGGTCAAGCACCACCCCGCCGGAAGCCATGTGGGGGTCGCCGTAACTGCGGCCTGCGCCCCGCAGCGCCACCCGCAGGCTGCGCTTTTGGGCTTCCTGCAGCAGGTCGGCAATCTGCTCGGCGTGGGTGGGGCGGAAGACGTAGCCCGGCGCGCTGATGCTGTGGCCAAAGTTTTCCAGGCGGCGGAGGCGGTCGGGAGGAGGGAAGTTAGAGGGCATGGGGAGCCTCGGAAAAGAATTAGGAATGAGGAATTGCGAATTAGGAATGAGGAATTGCGAGTGAGGAATCGCGGCGGCAGACGATGACAAGCCGCAGTCGCGATTCGCAATTCGCAACTCGCAATTCGCGATTCGCAATTCGCTATTCGCGATTCGCAATTTGCGGCAGGTAGGGCATTTCGGGGCCGGGGAGGCCCAAATGTTCAGCGAGGGCGGCGCGGAGGGCGGTGCGGTCGTCCCAGGGGTATTCGGTTTCGCCGAAGCACATGGATTGCTCGTGCCCCTTGCCGCACACGATGACCACATCGCCCGGGCGGGCTACGGCCACCGCGTGGCGGATGGCTTCCCGCCGGTCGGGGACGCGCACGAAGGTTTCACCTTCCACCCCGCCGCGGGCCAGCGCGCCGGCGGCCATTTCTGCCAAAATCGCGTCTAACGACTCGGTGCGGGGGTCTTCGGCGGTGAGCACGGTGTAGTCGGCCAGTTGGGCGGAAACCTCGGCCATCAGGCGGCGCTTTTCGCGATCGCGCAGCCCCGCCGAGCCGAAAACGGCAATCACGCGCCCGGCGGTCATGCCGCGGGCGGTTTCCAGCGCCCGCCGCAGCGCGTTGGGCGTGTGGGCGAAATCCACGATCGCGGTGAATTTTTGCCCCAGGTCAATGCGTTCCATGCGTCCCGGAATGGCTTCCAGCGCGGCCACGCCTTCCCGCGCGGCTTCGGGTGCAATGCCCAGCCCCACCACCGTGGCCGTGACCGCGGCCAGGATGTTGCTCACATTGTAGCCGCCCACCAACGGCGAAGTCAGCGGCAGGCGGAAGCCCGGCCCCACCGCGGTGAATACCAGCCCTTGCGGGGTGTGGCGGACGCCCTCGGCGCGCACGTCGGCTTCCGGATGCAGGCCATAGGTGGCGGCAGGCACCTGCAGGCGGGGGGTGAGGAAGGCGTAGGAGCCCTCGTCGTCGCGGTTGAGCACCGCGAGGCGGGGGTTGCCCTGGGGCTTGGGCGGCGTTTCGGCCAGCATGTCAAACAGGCGGCCTTTGGCGGCAAAGTAGGCTTCCCGCGAGCCGTGGTAATCCAGGTGTTCGTGGGTGATGTTGGTGACCACACCGATGTCAAACTCGCAGGCGGTGACGCGGTGCTGGGCGAGGCCGTGAGAGGG
>JALUXH010000146.1 GCA_027019065.1 Anaerolineales bacterium | reverse complement strand
CAGCCCTTCCCGAATGCGCGTGATGGTGGGAAAGTCTTCCAGCGGGTAACGTTGGGCTGCCAGCGCCTGCAGCAGTTTGTCGGGGATGGGGGCGTGGGTATGGTAGGCCAGGGGGTAAACCCAGTCGGGGGTGTTGGCGGCATCCCACGGGCGGTTGAACATGCTCAGAATGACGGTGTGGACGTGTTCCCCGACGTGTTCATGGAGGGTGTGCAGGATGTCTTCATAGGTGGTGGCGGTGTTGAAGGCGGCCGTGGCCTGATACAGGGCTTCGGTTTCCCGGCTGCGTTTCTGGATGGTTTCTATGGCCCGCAGGGTTTCTATGGCGATGCCTGCCTGGGTGACGAGGGCGCGAATGTGTTGACGCTCGGCCTCGTCAAAATCCATCGGTTCGCCGAAAAGCAGGTTCAGGAAGCCAATCCAGCGGCCGCCGATCTCCAGGGGGATGAAGGCCGCCGCCTTGCCGCCGAGCATTTCGGCGTAGATGTGGTGGGTGTTGGCGTCCCACGGCGGGTTGTCGGCCGTGTTGGGAATGATGAGCGGCCGGTCGGGGGAGAGTTCGCGGATGACCGGAAAGTGTTCCAGGGGGTAAGGCTGCTGCAGCCCTTCGGCCACGGCCGGAGGAATGTCGGGCGCTGCCCAGTAGGCGACCGGTTCTATGATTTCCGGTTCGGGGCCGTTTTTGAGCCAGGGTTTGTCGAACAGGCCGAGCACAATCAGGCGCAGGGGTTGTTGCAGCACGTCGTGCAGGGTAGTTACGATGTCGTCGTAAGAGGCGGCCGCGTTGAATTTGGCCGTGGCTTCGTAGAGGTTTTCGGTGGCTGCCAGGGCTTCTTTGGTTTGTTCAAACAGGCGGGCATTGGCCACGGCGGTGGCAATTTGGCTGGCGATGGCGCGCAGGATGCGCTCGTCGTGCGGGGCAAGTTCGCCGGCCTGCCGCCGGAAAATGCACAGCGTGCCGAGGTGTTCTTCCTGGTAAACGATGGAAATGCCGAAGTAAGCGCGGAAGCCGGCTTCAAGCAGGAGATCTACGTTGATGTCTTCCGGCGCCTGGGTGAGATCGGGCAGGAAGAGGTGTTCCTGGCGGTAGGTTGCGCCGCAGGCCGTGCTTTTGCGCGGGATGCCGTTTTCTGTAAAGGGACGCACCATCTCTTCCGGAAGCCCCCACTGCGCCACCAGTTGCAAAATTTCTTCGTTGGTGTCGTCGCCCCGGGAAACCAGCGCGGCATCGGCAGGCAGCAGGCGGCGGATTTGCGCCAGGGTTTGTTCGTAGATGGTGTGGATATCCAGTGTTTTGCTGATGGCCACGGCCAGTTCGTGCAGGCCTTCAAGTTCGGCGGCGCGGCGCTGGGCGGTCTGGAAGAGTTGGGCGTTTTCCAGGGCCAGCGCCAGCTGCTCGGCGACCTGTTCTACCAGGCGGGTTTCGTCGGCCGACCAGACGCGCTCGGGGGAAGGGTCTATGGCTTCCAGAAGGGCGGTTTTGGGCGGCACTTCCAGCGGCACGGCCAGGGCTGCGCCTTGCTCGCCGTGGACGGCCACGGCCCGGCGCTGTTGCAGGGCGCGGGCGGCGGCCGGGGTGAGCGGCTTTTCGGCCGGAAGCACTTGTTGGCCGTCGGTGCGCAGCCCCCGCGGCAGAACTTCGCTCAGCGTGAGGGCGGTTTGGGGCTGCGGTAGCGGGGCTTGCCCCCGCGGCCCGCCGTCGCTGCCCTGCAGGCGCACGAAGCCGTAGAAGCCGCCTTCGGGTTTGGCTTTGACGATGTAGAACAGGGCGTGGCGGGCGGCGCCGCCGGCGTCGTGCAGGATGACGGCGACTTCGGCCGGGAACTGCCCTGCTTCCAGGGCGCGGCGGATGGCGCTTTGCGAGGCCGCGTCAAGGGCAAAGCGGTCCAGGGGCTGCCCGATGACGGTTTCCCGCGGGTAGCCCAGGAGCGTGGTGATGCTTTCGTCGCAGGCCTGGTAGCGCCCGGCCGCGTCGCTTTCCCACCCCCAGCCCTGAATGTTTTCGGGGGCGATGTTGAGGGCTTCGGCGTCGGCGTTTTCTTCTTGCAGGGCCTGGAAGAGGGCTTCAAGCCGCTGGTTGAACGCTTTCTTTTTCGACATAAGCAACTAACTCCTGGGCCAGGTCGCGGTATTGCCCGGCGCTGCGGCTGTTGGAGGCAAAGTGGGTGATGGGCATGCCTGCGATGGCGGCTTCCCGCAGTTTGGTGTCGGTTTCAATGACGGTGCGGCACAGCCCGCTGCCGAAGGTGGCTTCCAGCCGCCCGCGAATGATGCGGTGGGCGCGGTTGCGGCGGCGGAACATGGTCAGCAGGATGCGATAGACCAGCGAGGGGTTGTGGCGCTCGCGGACGGCCTGGACGGTTTGCAGCATGGGCTTGAGGGCATAGGCCGAGAAGTATTCTGCCTGGGTGAGCAGCAGGGCCAGCCCGGCTGCAACCAGGGCGTTGGCGGTCAGCACGCTGAGCGAGGGCGGGCAGTCCAGCAAAATGTAGTCGTAGTCGGCGTTTTGCGGGTGGAGGGCATTTTTGAGGGTGTGCTGGTAGTGAGGGCGGCTGGGCAGGTAGCGCTCGGCGAGTTGCAGGGGCTTTCCGGCGGGCAGCAGGTGCAGGCCTTCCACGGTGCTGGGGACGATGACGGCCGAGGCATCCACGGCGTTGAGCAAAACATCGGCCAGGGTGTGCTGGAACCGGCGCGGCTGGAAGCCCAGCCCCAGGGTGAGGTTGCCTTGCGGGTCCAGGTCCACGGCGAGGGTGCGGCGGCCGCTTTCGGCCAGTGCTCCGGCCAGGCTGAGGGTGGTGGTGGTTTTGGCCACGCCGCCCTTTTGGCTGCAAATGGCAATGGTGAAAGCCATCGGGGCGCTCCTTAGGGGGTTCCGGCGGCAGAGGGGGAATTGCCGTTTTCGTCGAGGAAGACGATCTGGGTTTGCTGGACGTGCAGTGCCTGGCGAAGTTCTGCAAGGGCTGTTTGCAGAATGACTTGCGGGTCGTTGGTGGCGCGGATTTTGGTGGTGATTTCGGTGAGGGTGTGTTCGCGTTCGGCGGTGCGCACGGCTTGCTGGAAGAGGCGGGCGACTTCCACCGAGGTGGCAATCTGGCGGGCAATTTGTTCCAGCAGGCGCAGTTCTTCTTCGGTGATTTCGCGCGCCGCGTCGCCGATATCCAGCCCCAGCGTGCCGATGATTTCGTCGCGGGCCATGAGAGGGGCAACGATGAGTTGTTTGGTGCCGCGTTGTTTCAGCAGGTCGCGAATATCGGCCACGCCTTCGTCGTGTTCCACATCGCGGCAGACGACCGGCCGACGGCTTTCGCGGGCTTTTCGGATGAGCAGGTTGTCGAGTGAGAGCCTGACGCCCACCATATCGGGAGAAGGTGCGCCGGGGGCCGAGGCCGTGGCCACCAGCGTGCCGGTTTGCCCGCTTTCGTCGAACAGGACGACGCCGCAGTGGAGCAGGTCTAACCCGCGTTGCAGCCGTTGAGCCAGGTCGTTCAACAGCGAATTCAGGTCCACATGCGAGGAAGCCGCGGCGGTGATTTCGTAGAGCAGTTGCAGTTCGTCGGAGCGGCGGCGCACCTGTTCCAGCAGGCGCAGGTTGGCGATGATGGCGGCAAAACTGTTGGCCAGGGTGCGGATCATTTCCAGTTCAAAGTCGCCGTAGGTGTTGGCGACCGGGTTTTCCAGCTGCAGCACGCCCAGCAGTTCGCCGCGGTAAAGCAGGGGTTCGGCCAGGGCGGCGCGCATTTCAGGGGAGAGGGTGGCCGGCGCATCGGGCATGGCGCTGGCGTCGCGCAGCAGGAAGGGCTGCCCGCTGGCGGCGGCTTTTCCGGCGATGCCTTCCCCGATGGGGAAGCGCATTTGCCGCAGGGTTTCGGCGGGCAGGGCGTGCCCGGCCCAGGCGGCAATTTGCAGGCTTTCGGGGGCGTCGGCTGCGGGCACCAGCACGGCCACGCCGTCGGCGGGGCGGACGGCGTGCAGGCTTTCCACCACGTTCCGGATGGCTTCTTCTACCGAAGTGGCCGAGGCTGCGGCGGCGGTAATCTGGTGCAGGTAGCGGTGCCGCGCCAGGTTTTGCTGGGCTTCGGCAAACAGCCGGGCGTTGACCACGGCAATGGCCAGCTGGTCGGCCAGAATGCGCAGCACGGCCACATCTTCTTCGCCGAAGGCGTGGGTGTAGGCGGCCTGAATGTCTAACGCGCCGATGAGTTCATCGCCCACCTTGAGCGGCAGTCCCATTTCGGCGCGGGTTTCCGGCAGCAGGGGGTTGAAATGGTGGATTTCGCTTTGGGAAACATCGTTGACCACCACCGGCTCGCCGGCGGCAAGGGCCTGCCCCACAATGGAGGCCGACCCCACGGCCAGGCGGTGGCGGCGGGCTTTGAGCTGCTGCCCTGCTTCGCCGGTGGATTCCCGCACATAGGCGTATTGCCCGCTTTCATCAAGCAGGAAGACCGACGCGTGGTAAAAGCCGAAGCGTTCGCGCACCAGGTTGATGGCTTTGCGGAGCAGTTCTTCCAGGTCAAGGGTGCCGCTGGCGTCGCGGGCGATTTCGGCGGCAATTTGCAACTGGCCGGAGCGGCGCTGGGCTTCGGCGTAGAGGCGGGCGCTTTCCAGCGTGCTGCCGAGGCGTTCGGCCAGCCGGTTCAGCAGGCGCTTTTCTGCCGGTGTCCAGGGGGTAGATTTGCGCAGGCGGGCGAGGGCCACCGGGCGGCCGTGGGCTGCAATGGAAAGGCGGTATTCGTGCGTGTTTTCGGCAGCGGGCGCAGGCGCGGCCGATGCCGCGGAGGCCGTTTCTGCCAGCGGGCGGATTTGCCCATCGGCGCTCAGGCGGAAGCCGCGCACCCGCCGCCGCTGCAAAAAGCGCTGCCAGCCCTGCCGGCTCAGGTCTTCGTAGGCGCGGCGGGCGCGCGCCAGGGCGTTTTGCGTTTCTTGCAGCAGGTAGATGTTGGCAATGGCCACAGACAGCAGGTCGGCCACCATTTGCAAGGCGGTCATTTCTTCGGGGGTCAGGGCTTCGCTGCTGCGGGAATGCACGTCCAGCGCGCCCAGCAGGCGGTCGCCGCTTTTGAGGGGCAGCGCCACCTCGGTGCGGGTATCGGCCAGTTCGGGGCGGGGCGGCGCTTCGGCGGTGAATTGTGCCGTGTGGGGGGTTACGGTGCTCAGGGCCTGCCCGACGACGTGGGTTTCGTGGAAGCCGATGGTGAGCCGTTGGGCCAGCAGTTTTGCGGCGGCATCGCCGTTTTGGGTGTAGGCGGCCCGGATGGCGGCGCGTTGCGCGTTTTCTTCGGCCAAAAAGGCGGCCACGTGGTAGAAGCCGAAGCGCTGGCTGATGAGCCGCACGGCTTCCTGCAGCATGGCGTCCAGGTCGGTCATGGCCGAAACGGCGCGCCCGATTTCGGCGGCGGCCTGAATTTGGGCGGTGCGGCGCTGCAGGGCGCGGGTGCGTTCTTCAACTTTGTCGGCCAGGGTGGCGTAGGCTTCCTGGATGCGGTCGGCCATCAGGTTGAAGGTGTGTGCCAGCTGGCCGATTTCATCGTTGCGTTGCAGGGGCAGGCGCAGGCTGAAATCGCCTTCGGCAAAGTGTGCGATTTGGGCGCTCAGGGTTTCCAACGGCCGCACGATGTAACGCCGCATGAGCCACACGCCGCCCAACAGGAACAGCAGCCCCATGAGGGTCAGGAACAGAGGCACGCCTTCCAGCACGCGGGTGGTGCGGGCAAAAACAGGGGTGCGGTCGTGGGCGTATTCGTCGGCATGGACGTACGTCCGCTCCAGAGCCGAGCGCAGGCCGGTTTCCTGGGTTTGCAGCATCTGCAGGCGGAATTTGGCCGCCGGCCAGTTTTCTATTTGCGCCTGGCTGAGCAGGCTTTCGGCCAGGAAGACGACTTTGTCGAGCCGGGGAAGGGCGTCGTCCAGGCTTTTCCGGGTGAGAAGGTCGGGCGGCAGTTTGCTTTGCTCTTCGTGCAGGGATTCCTGGTCGTGTTTCAGGTCTTCTATCCACAGGGAGGTTTGTTCTTGCAGAAAGCGGACATTGTGGGAAGGGAAGGCGGTGTTCAGGCCGGTATCCAGCCGAATGAGGTCGGCCAGGGTTTTGGCGGTGGTTTCGGTGACTTCCAGCACCGTGGTGTATTGGCCGGTGAGGGTGCGGAGGTGGAAGTTTTCGTAAGTAACCACAGCGCCGGCGACCACGAAGGCGATCATCAGGATGACGCTGAACAGCACCACCCGATTCATCAGGGAAGTGCGAGATGAAGAAGGAGGAGAAGTGGCCATGGCTTACTCCGTCGCTGCGGGCGCGATGAAATGGATCTCGGCTTCGGAAACTTCAAGCATTTGCTGGAGCTCTTTCAGGGCGGTCTGGACGACGGTGTCAAGGTCCAGGGTTGCCCCGAGGCGGACGGAAACTTCGTTCAAGAGGC
The DNA here is from genome assembly GCA_027019065.1 of Anaerolineales bacterium. GTDB lineage: Bacteria > Chloroflexota > Anaerolineae > Anaerolineales > DRMV01 > DRMV01. The sequence continues at coordinate 5,243 of JALUXH010000146.1, read as the reverse complement.
TGTTTTCGCGGGCGTTTTGCCGGGCCTGTTGGGCGAGGTAGAGGTTTTCAATGGCAAGAGCCAGCTGCGAACCTGCCTGGGCGGCAAAGGCCCGGTCTTCTTCCGACCAGGGGGTTTCGCTTTCCAGCACAATGGTGCCCAGGGGCTGGCCGTAAAGGGAAATGGGCACTTCCAGGGGGAAGCCCTCGGCGCTGCCCGGGGGGGCGTCGTCGCCCACGACCACTTCAAGATGTTCTTGTGCCTGCGCGTTGGCTTCCCAGGCATCGGCCAAAAAGCGGCGGTGGGTTTCGGCCAGGGTTTGCAGGCCGCGCTGGGCTTCCTGATAAAGGCGGGCGTTGTGCAGGGCGGTGGCGACGTTATCAACGATGCTTTGCAGCACCGCGAGGTCGTCTTCGTCAAAGGCAACCGGCCGTTCGGATTGTACGGTCATGGCGCCCAGCACTTCGCCGTGGCTGATGAGGGGCAGGGCCAGTTCGGTGCGGGTGAGGGGCAGGTGCGGGTTGGCAAAGCGGACGGCTTCTTCGCCGACATCCAGCGCGATGCGGGGTTTGCGGTTGCTGATGCTCCAGCCGATCATGGAAGCCCCGCCGATGGCCAGCCGGTGGCCTTCGGCCAGCATTTTGCGCCCAGCTTCGCCGGTGCCTGCCCGCAGCACGGCATATTCGCCGCGTTCGTCGACCAGAAAAACGCCGACATAGTAAAGTTCAAAGCGGTCGCGTACCAGGTTGACCACCCGCCAGATGAGTTCGTCGGGGTCCAGGATGGTCGTGATGATGCGGGCAATTTCGGTGGCGGTGCGGATTTCCCCCAGGCGGCGCGCCAGCATTTGGCCCTGTTCTTCCAGGCGGCGGCGTTCTTTTTCCAGGATGTCGTTGAGGGTTTTGCTTTCTTCCAGTGAGTTTTCCAGGCCGCGGCGGTAAAGGATGAGTGTGGCGCCCAGCGTCAGGGCAACGCCGATGAGGGTAACGCCGGTGCGGGTCCAGGCGGCGGGCAGGCTGCTGCGGAGGACGGCTTCGTTGGGCGGCGGCGGAAACCAGCCGTGGGTGAAGGCAAGGCCGGCGCCGAAGTGGTATAGCAGGGCCGCAGCCAGGTTGACAAAGTTGTGGGGTTCGGGCAAGAGCAGGGTGCCCATGGCCGCCGTGCCCAAAAGCCAGACCCGCCCATCGCCCGCCACGCCGCTGACAGAATATGCGGCCGTTGTTGCCCCGTACATGACCAGGATAAGCCCCCACACCCGCCAGGTGTAAAGCCCCGGGTAGGCTTTCAGGAAGAAGAGGAGGAGCAAGAGCAGGTATGCGGCGGTGTAAACCGCGGCCAGGCCGTAAGCGCCGCCGGTCACGGCCGCCGACACGCTGACGCCCACAATGGGCAAGGCCACAAGGATGGCCGCGCCGAGCAGCACGTTGAGCACGCGGGCGCGGAAGCCCAGGGCTTCGCCGGAGGCGGGGTCGGCGGCAGCGGTGTGGGTGGGCGAGGGACGGTTAAGCGTGGTCATCGTTCCCCTCCGTGGTGGGGGCGGTTTCTTCGGCTTGCAGGCCGCCGAGTTGCAGCCGGGCAACGCCGCGGCGGATGTGCAGGGAGCGCTGCAGGCTTCTCAGCGCGGTTTCCAGCACTTCGCCGATGTCTTGCGCCCGACCTGCAGCCTCGGAAATTTCCAGCAGCACCCGTTCGCGCTGCCGGGCGGCTTCGGTGCGGGCCAGCAGGTAAATTTTGTGCAGCAGCAGGGCGACAGAGGTGGCAATGGCCTCTACAAATTCGGCATCGGCACGGCCAAAACGGTGGGTTTGCGCGGTATCTTGCAGCACCAGGGCGCCGATGAGCTGGTCGCCGGTGATCAGCGGCACGCCCAGCCAGGATTGCGCCGGTTTGCCCACCACCTTTGCGCCCAGTTCGCGCGCCCGCTGTTCTACATTATCGGCAAGCAGCAGGGTTTGGCGCGCGGAAATCACCCGCGAGAGCAGCCCTTCGCCCAGGGGGAAGGGCTCTATGTGCAGGTGCCCTTGCCCCTGTTCGTAAGCGTAGGGGATTTCTATTCTGCGCCGCAGGGGGTCGTAACGCGCCACGATGATGCCCACTTCGCCGAAGACGGCGTGCAGTTCGCGGCGCAGGGTTTCGTAAAAGGCTTCGGGGGTGGAGGTTTCGCCCACGCTTTCGGCCAGGCGCATCAGGGTTTGCATTTCTTGCAGCCGCCGCTGGGCGGTGGCGAGCGCCACGGTACGCTGCAGGGCCGCGTTGGCGATTTCGCTCAGGGTGATGTAAGGCTGAAGGCGTTGGGCGGAAAGCGCGCCGGGGGTTTCGCTGCCCAGAAGGAAGACGGCTGCCAGAATATCGCCGTTGTAAATCGGCAGGAAGGCCGCCGACCGGCATCCCGCGCTTTTGGCGAGGGCGGCCAGCCTTTCGGGCATGGCGATGGCGCTTTGCAGGTCTTTGAGCACCAGCGGTGTGCCGGGGGGAAGGTAGCGCCGCAGGCTTTCGGGATCCATGTTGAGGGTGGGCACCGCGGCGGGCACGCTGCCTTCCTGAGGGTGGTGGGTGGCAGTCAACCGGTAGGTATGGGCGTCGGGGTCGTAGGCGTACATTGCGGCGATGAAGGGCAGGTTTTGCAGTGAACTTTGCGCCACTTCCATGATGTCGTCTACGTTTTGGGTTTCGGCCAGCCGCCGGCTGATCTGGAAAAGCAGGCGCACTTCGTCATAGCCGATTTCGGCCTGTTGGCGCATGCGGGCGTTGTAGATGGCCGCGGCCAGTTGCCCGGCCAGGGTTTGCAGGGTGGCCAGGCTTTGTTCGTTGAAGGCGTTGGGGTCTTTGCTTTGGACGTCTAACACGCCGAGCACTTCGTTCCCGATGAGCAGGGGAATGCCGGCCTCGGAACGGGTTTCCGGCAGCAGGGGGTTTTTGAAGTGGATGGGGTCGTCGGTAACATCGGAAGCCACGCGCGGCTGCTTGTGGGCGGCCGCCCAGCCGACCACCGAGGGGCTGCCGACTTTCAGGCGGTGCCCCTGCTGCTTCATTTGGGCGCCAACCTCGCCGGTAGATTCTTCCAGCACGGCGTCGCCGTTTTCGTCAATGAGGAAGACCGAGGCGTGATAGTATTGCGGGAAGTGTTCGGTAATGAGTTCCACGCTGCGGCGCAAAATTTCCCGCAGGTCGGAAGCCGAGGTGGCCACGGTGGCGACTTCGGAGGCCGCGCGCAGTTGCGCCGTGCGTTCTTCAACCTGGGCTTCCAGCGAACGGTAGAATTCGCTCAGCTCATCGGCCATCTGGTTGAAGGCGTGGGCCAGCATGCCGATTTCGTCGTTGCGCTGCACCGGGGCGCGCTGCAGCCAGTCGCCGTCGGCGAAGCGGCGGGCGGTGTCGGTTATTTGCATCAGCGGGCGGGTGATGTAGGAAATCGTCAGCCACACGACCAGCGCCAGCACCAGGGCTGCGATGAGGAAGCCGCGCAGCACCGTGGGCAGCACGGCCTGGGCGCGGCCGGCGAAGAGTTTGGCGGGGATTTCCAGCCCGATGGCGGCGTTCATGGCGGGCACCCAGCGGGCCAGGGTGAAGACTTTTTGCCGGGTGAGGGGCGAGGTGTAAGTGCCTTCAATTTCCCCTTCGGGGCTTTCGTTGGACGGGGTGAAGCCTTGTTCCAGCAAGGCCGGGACGTTTTTCAGGGCTTTCAGGGTGTGGGTTTCGGGGTCCAGGGTGAGGTATGCGCCGTCATAAAGCAGAAAATAAGCGTGGCTGGAGGGGTAGCGCGAAGCCAGCTGGTTGAGGCGTTGTTCCAGGGCAATTTCTTCCGAAACCCCCACGAGGTATGCTTTTTTGCCGCTCACGCGGTCGGCGTAGGGCAACACGCTGAAGAGGAGGGTGCGCTCTTTTTCAGAAGGCAGGGGAGAGTAATTGTGCGTCAGAAAGTGTACGCCGCCGAAGGGGTCGGGGGCGAAGGTACTGTTGGCGGGGGCGATTTTGGTGAGCCATCCCAGGCCGCCGTTGGCAGCCGCGGGCGCGCTGATGTGTTGAATGAGTTTGTAAAGAGGGCTGCCCCGGGTTTGCAGCCCTTCCCATTCGCGGCGGCTGCTGGCAAGGATGGCGCCGTCGGGGGAGATGATGAGGAAATCGTTGAAAACGGGGAAGGTCTGGTAGCGGTTGATGTCGGCCAGTTCGGCAATGGCCTCTTGCTGGGCGGCCGAAAAGCGGGGGTCTTCGTGGAAGGCGGTGAGCAACTGGTGGGCGGCATGGGCAAAACCCCGCCGGTGGGCCACCGTGTCCAGCCGGGCGCTTTTGGAAAGCAGCCACTCGTTGAGGTCGGCTTTCATGGTGTCTTCGGCCTGGCGCAGCTGGTCGCCGGTTTGTTCTTGCAGGGCGTGTTGGGCTTCGCGGGCGCTGTACCATCCCAGCACAGCCATGATGAACAGGGAGAGGGGCACCAGAATGAAGACCATGCGCCGCGCCAGGCGGCCGCGAAAGGCGGGCGTGGTGGCTTGAGGAACGGGAGAGGAAGTCTGGCTCATAGAAAACTCCGCCTGAGCGCCTGTCCGAAAGGCTTGCCGGGCGCGTGATGGTCACGGGGAAGCGCCGCCGAAAGACGCCCCGATGTGCTGCAAGGGGCTTTCGGCGGCCTGCCATGACATGACCGCGAGGTTTTTTCGGACAGGCTTAGAGTTCCCACACCGGCTCGCCGTTCAAAATGCGGCGAATCTGGTCGGGAAAGCGGTCGGGGTCCAGCGGCTTGCCGATGAAGCCGTCGAATCCGGCGGCTTTGGCCTTGTTGATTTGCTCGCGGCTGGCCTCGGCAGTCACTGCCACGACGAGGGTGTCTTTCAGGGAGGGGGATGAACGGATTTTCCGCAGGGCGCTGTAGCCGTCTTCATAGGGCAAGCGGATATCCATCAAAATCAGGTCTACACGCGAAAGGGTGTCGGCGTATTCCACCACTTCGTAGCCGCTGGTTTTCCATTCGCAGTGGATGCCCATGTAGCCCAACATGCGGGCGATGAGGACAAAGTTGGCCACGTTGTCTTCCACCACCAGCACCACGGCTTCGTCGGGGTTTTCCGGCAGGCGGCGCGGGGGCGTGTCCGGCAGCGGGGTTGTGTTCTGTTCCGGGGACATGGCGACCGCCTTATGAAGATTTTGCTGCCAGAAAGCCGGCAATCTGGCGCGGCAGGGCGTCTACGTCAATAGGCTTCTGGATGTACCCGTCGCATCCGGCCTGGAGGACCCGCTCGCGGTCGCCTTTCATCACGTTGGCAGTGAGG
>JALUXH010000145.1 GCA_027019065.1 Anaerolineales bacterium | reverse complement strand
GCGGCGCGAGGTCAAGGATGTTGTGCTGGCCGTGCTCGTTGAGCAGCAAGACGATATCGCCGAATTGCAGGTTGCCGTCAACGAGCGCCACCGGCGTATCGGGGCTTTGCAGCGCCATGGCCAGGTTGACGGCCAGCGTGGTTTTTCCCAACCCGCCTTTGCCGCTGAAGAAAGTGATCACCTTGCCTGTTCCCAACATGCCGCCTCCGGCGGCAGCAGCGCCCGTTCCTGCCGCCACTGCGCTCACGCTGCCGAGGCGTTGCTTTTCCTGATGGGCAAACTGCCCGGCCCGTCGCACGGCTGCCGTCAGTTCATCAATGGTTGGCGGCTTGGCAAGGAAATCGCGCGCCCCCGCCATCATGGCGCGCCGCATGTAATTGGGATCGTCCTGCACCGTTAAGATGACCACCTGGGCGTAAGGCACTTTTTCGCGCACTTGCTCGGTCGCCGTAATGCCGTCCATATCGGGCATGTTGATGTCCATGATGACCACATCGGGCTTGACCCGCTCGGCCAGCGCCACGGCTTCCCGGCCGCTGCCCACCGAACCCACAATCTCGACGCCTTTCTCAAACTGCAACAGCCGCCGGATGTTTTCGCGGGTTTCTGCAATGTCATCAACAATCAAAACCGTGATGGTTTCCGCATTCTCGCCCATGTTCATCCTTTCATGTAGGTTTTTTGCGAGGGGTTGCTGCCCCGGCCCCCGGCTACTGCTGCGGCTGCACCGGCTGCACGTCGTTCTTCAGCACCGGCGGCACGACCTGGTCCAGCCGCGGCTGAATGTCATAAGGCAGTTTGGCCGGCACCACCACTTTGTAAGTATCCAACACATAGGAAAGCGTGACGGCCTCGCTGGAAAGTTTTGTCGTATCGCCACCGGCGCGCAAGGCCAGCGTCAGCGGCACCTGGCGGTCCATCAAATACTTCAATGTCACGGCTTCCTGAGGCGAAACCACAAGGGTAATGATATCCGGCGGCATATTTTGCTGCTGGGGCGTGGTTTGCGTCTCGCCCTGCTGCTGCCCCTGCGCCGCCGGAGGCGGCGTGGGCTGGGCAGGCTTCCCGTTGTTCCCCTGCTGGCCCTCGGCCGTGACCTGAACAGGCTTTTGCGGCGTCAGCGGGAAAGTGCCCACATACAAGACCGCAGCATCCTGAATCAGCATCTGGCTCACCAGCCGCGCCCGCTGGGCTTCCGAAGGGATCACGTAAAACGGCACGCCGAGGTTGTCATCGTTCAGGGAACGCCCCATCGGCGCTTCCGAGGGCTGCACGCCTGCCGTCATCGTAGACTGCCCCTTCTCGGTCGTTTGAGGCGGCAGCACCACCGCAATCTTGTTCGGCAGCACGCTCTGGTAATCCTGGTCCACATCCACAAAGGGGAAGGAAGCCAGCACGGCGACGTGGTCGCCGGGGCGAATGCCATACGCCACGCCGCTCAACCGCGACATGGGAATGGAAATCGCCACCGCGCCGGGCGGAATTTGCAGCGAGGCCAGCGAACCCTCGGCGCTGACCGAAAGTTTTTCGGCAATATCGCCTTTCGTGATGAACATGCCCTGGGCGAGGTCGCGCACCGCCAGTTTGCCAATGGCGTCTTTCGGGTGGGTCAGTTGCACGGCCAGCACCCGGTCGGCAGGCAAATCCACCGTGGTGAGCATCGCGTCGGTAATTTTCGTGCCGCGCCGGATGGGCTGGGCAGCCACCACCACCGAAAGCAAATTTTGCGCCGCTTCAGGCGTGGCCAGTGCCCCGCCGCCGCCCGACGATGAGGGCTTCGCGCTCCTTCGGAGCCACAAAAAGGCCGTCGCAATGCCCAAAATCAGAATCAGCGCAACCAGTATCAACACTCGGCCGATTTTCATCCTTTCGCCTCCTTAACGCTTGATCAGGCCAGGCTGCCCCCTACACAGGGGCGCTGGTATAAGTTTACCCCATCCTGCACGTTTTGGCTACCGGATTTTGGTACCAGTCTGGGGCAAACGCGCTCATAGCCTATCCGAAAAATGCTTCACAGGTGG
>JALUXH010000144.1 GCA_027019065.1 Anaerolineales bacterium | reverse complement strand
GCAAAAATCTTCAAAATCGGCTATCATGGTGGTGTCCTCCAAAGTAGGGTGGGTGTGAGCTCCTTAACTCTACTTCGGAGGACAAAATTTTTCCACTCGCTGCTACTGTGGAACTAGCATAAGACCCTATTTGCAAATACTCGCGTCGAACCTCAATCAGCCTTTTTGGCGAGAGGCCTTTTCTCATGAGAAACTGGTCAAACCAAACCCAATGTCGCAACTGCCTGGTTTTCAAACGTCCAATAGTAGGCTGTCCTTTAAAGAGAGGATGCCACCTATAGGAGGTGCTGGATGAACAAGCACTATATCGTTCGTCTGACGCCAGCGGAGCGGGAATCTCTTGAGACATTGGTATCAAAGGGAAAGCAGCATCGTACAGGATCAAACATGCCAACATCTTGCTCAAGGTGGATGCCAATGGTGCAAATTGGACCAGTGAACAAACCGCCGCGGCTTTCTCGCGTCACCCGAGTACAGTGACCCGGATACGGCAACGCTTTTTGGAAGAAGGTCTGGAAGCCGCTCTTGAACGGAAAAAGCGGAAGTATGTTCCTCGCGTTGTAGACGGCGAGGTGGAAGCCCGGCTGATTGCCCTGCAGTATAGTGAGCCTTCTGAGGGGCACCTCCTGTGGACACTGCGATTACTGGCTGACCAAGCAGTGGAACGCGGCGCACTACCGTAGATTGGGCGGAAGAGATACAGCAATTGCTGGAAGTAGATTATCCACAAGCAAAGAAAGTGCTGCTGGTATGTGACAACCTCAACACCCATGACGTTGCGTCGCTGTACAAACGCTTCCCGCCTGAGAAGGCGCGGGCTTTGGTGAAACAGCTGGAAATTCATTACACACCCAAGCACGGCAGTTGGCTAAACATTGCCGAGAGCGAACTCGCAGTACTGACACGGCAGTGTTTGGATCGCCGTCTTGGCGATATAGAAACGCTCCGGAGGGAAACCACTGCTTGGTACCAGGAACGTAATCGGGCGCAGAAAGGTGTGGATTGGCAATTTACCACGCAGGATGCCCATACCCGCCTGAAGCGCCTATACCCACAAGTAGAAACTTGACAACCCACTACTTTTCCAAAAACCTCTCACTTTTTCTTATAAGGGCTGGAAGATAGCCACCTGGAAGATTGTGGCAACCGGAGGCACCGCACTTTTCGGGAAGTGGCCGTATCACCCGCAAAACCTTTTGCTCTCTCCCACTGCGAAAAGCGGGAGCCGCCTTGCGGGCGATTTTCGGCCGTCGTAGCATAGATAAAGGACACCGCCCCACCAAGCCACGAAAAGCCACACCATAGCACGGCAGTCAATATCCCCGCGCTCAAGACATCCCCCAATACCATAGGCACAGCGCTGCTCATCAGCACGAAAAAGAGCAAAACGGCTCCGAAGGCCGCAATATTGGCCAAGATCACGATGCCCACCAACGGAACCTTACGATACAGCCATACCAATCCATCACCGACGCGCTGGATTCCCTGCCCGCATTTTCCTGTCCCCACCAAGAGATTTTTCTCTGGCGGCAGCAAATACTCTGTGATCAAGCGCGCGATCAAAAAGGCGAACCCTAACAATACGACGTTCCCCCACGGCGGCCATAATAAGTTGCGGTACACCACTTGCCACCAAAATACCCGCCAGGGATCATAGTATATCCGCGGCCAGTCCCCTGTGAAGATGGAGCGTTTCTCCGTGCTTTTCTGAGCCCCCCCACTGCCCACAGGGTTCTTCGGAGAGCCTTCATGGCTCACAGGATTCTGCTGAGCCCCCCCACTGGGCGCAATACTCTCCACAAGTTGGAATTGCGCCATTTGCTTGCCGCGCGCCGATTCCCACCACAAATGCAGTATTCTTCCAAACGTGCGCGGCGGCAAAATGCTATAGCGCAAATTAAAAATATCCAGAGGAGAGGACGTCAACTCAATCTCCGGAGGATGCCCCTCACAAAACCAGGCATTGCTTTCTTGACCACATCCCCATCGTACCTCTGCATCTTTATCTTGCGGGTCTATTTTAAACATAAGCATTGTGGCTGCGCTTTTGGAGGTGCGGGCAATGATCCAGGCCTCACTATTGGCCAGAGAGGCCGCGTAAGGAAAATATAGCACTTCCACGCCTTGCTGAGGGCCCTTGTGCGCCAACGAAGCAAAATACACGCGCCCTACCGCAGGAAACAACACAGCATAGTAGAGGAAAAAGGTTACCACAACCACAAGACTCACTATTCCCCACTCTTGCCAGGTATCCCACGGGAACAATACTTCCAGAAGCCTGTCTTTAGCAGCCATCGTTTATCCTCCAACTCACAGCCAGGGTCACGGTTAAGGCACGCTTTCCTCACATTGCATGGCGGGATATCTCTCTATGGTTCTATGGTTGTCCCATCACAGAGGTGCATTTCCCCTGATCAACCACGCATTTCCCAAAGACATTACACGCCCCCACGGTTTGGGGCCCTTGCACTTGTACACCCACCCAAACAGCATCAGCATTGCTAACACACTCGTCACTATCACCACCCCCCGTCTGCAATTTAGATATTGACAGAGTAGCCAAAACAGGGAGCCACCACTCTTCTTCGGGCAACGCCACCCCTGGCGGCAACACCCCTTCCCTTCTGCAAGTAAAATCGGTGCTGTCCTGCGTTCTCCGAAAGCTCAATTTTTCCTGGTTGCTAAATGGTGGCGGCATTTTCTGGTATCTATCCTTTGGGTATCCCAATGCCATCCACAAAAGCCTGGGCTCACTTCCAACAGGAAATGCAGACTGTGGACTTCTCATGTCCTGAATTAAGTCTGCCCACCCTTTTATCCGGATCACCCTGGCTCCTGTTTCACCTTCCCGATGAGCCGACAAGTCCCCCCACGGCATGAAATCGTTGCATGAGCGCTGAATGGAAAAGCGAGGTGAACAGATCACCGTCTTGCCAACGGTGGAATCCACAACACAAACTTCCAGCAAGTTTTCCCCCCATGGAAGCAAATCCCGTAGAGCCTTCATAGGTATGGTAAGCACATTCTCCCTTAAAAGAGCGACAGACCGGTACAGCGGGCCTCTCTTCCCTAGCACCCAAGACACCATCGTCCTCCACGATTTCCCTTGATCTCGCGATGCCCTGACCACCAAAGCATAACAAGGCGCATAAACATTACTGGTGGCTACCTTGTCCGTCAGATGACCTTCAGGCACGTCCCACCGAAACTGGACGTTGCCCTGAAGCGACCATCGCACGTTTTTACTTTTGTTAAACAAGGGTAGCCATGTGCTGTCTCGCAATTGCTGTACCCATTCGGCAGGACTGTCAATCTGCAAAAAGAACCGCGTAGATGCCGTGAGAGCCTCACTCTGAGGCACCCACCAATAGGCCTGCCCCCTCGCGCCGCAGGCGCTATAGTCCTCATGGCTCTCTTGAAATACCTCGCCCGACTTTTCTTCGCGCGATTCAATCTGTCCCTCTTTGCCCACGTACACCTTCACAGGGACGTGTTCCCGCACGCTCTCGGAAAACACAATCATTTGCGAAATCGCTCCCGCGCCGATAGGCAGCCCGTATCCCGCTTTATTTTGTGCCTTGTAAACAGCATTACACACAATGCCTGCGGGCACCGCTTCCCCGTCCACGTTCATTCTGGAACAGGCCTGTTCCGCTTCACTCCCTTGTTTATCTATTTTTAGACCCGGAAAGAAGCCATCCCGCACGATCTGCCGAAAAGCCTCTTGCCAGGTGTTCACAAGGCGCACCCCCTCCAACGCCTCGAATTGTTCCCACCACTTCTCTTCTTCTTCCTTTTGCGGCTCCAGCAAAGACTCCAGCAAAATACCGTGGTGTTGAGGCAGGTTTTTCTTCCAAAATTTTGCCGTGGCGTTTTTAGGTTCTCCCGAACGCGGAGTACACCCTGGAAAAAGAATAGGCACCCACCGCACATCACCCCCAGAATCCATATGAGGAGCCTCGGTGCTATCGGCAAACCATCCATCCGTAAGCACTACGGCCTCAACGACGCCTTCCTGCTGAGGCAATAGTCCACGCAAATCCTCCATTAAACTCTCCCAACTGGAAGTGCCGCTTGCCGGATAAGGTGTAGCGCTCGTCTCTCTCAAATGGTTTTCTACCCACCGGATGCCTCCATCACCCTTTACAGGCTCAAGGTGCATATTCTTCCTCATTTCCCCCCAATACAGATGCACTGGCTCATTCCGGTTTTGCGCCCACACCTGCGCCGTTTGCAATAACGAGACCGCCAACTTGTTGCGCGCGTCCAGCCTGTCGCGGGCACAATTCACAAAGCTCAGCGAGTTATCGGTCACCACAACAATGGCCTTCACTACTGCGGCGTTCTGAGGGCGCTCATCGGGCAAGTAATGCAAAAAGATCGCGCGGTCTCCCGGGACAATGCCCCCGTCCTCCCATTCGAGAGCTGAGGGGGACGCCTCGGTGGGCGTAGGCGTAATATTTGGCGGAAGCATTGTCGGCAATGATGAGGGCGACGGCTCCGGTGTAGCAGACGCCGGGGGCGTTGGCGAGGGTTGCTCACACCCTCCCACAGCCACCATCACCATCACCGCACCAGCCAGGAACACTATCCACGCTCGCAAATGTTGCATTGTCGTTCTCCAATCCCGCGCGCTTTGACTTCCTGCTTCCCCTTTTCGCCAAGGGGCAGAATAAAGATACTGTGGCTTTGTATCTGTTCAACCCACCGATGAACGCACAGCACGCGAAAAAATCGTAACTGTTCAGCCCGAAGACCGGGCAGATGTCCTTGCGAGCCGCCGTGGCAATCCCCCGCACGGCCTCGGCGGAGATTGCTTCGCTTCGCTCGCAATGACAACGAAGCGGCCGTTGTCTTCAGCGTTTTTCGCCCAATCAACGCCAATCTGTGCGAATCTGTGAAATCTGCGGATGCTTTTCTGCGGCATCTGCGTAATCTCTGTGGTTTCTCCTTGCCGAGGCTGAACAGAGACGTGACTTTTTTATCTACAGAAGATGCGCCGTACCCTACACTACAACGGTAAGATCCCGGCCGCCCAAAGCACACCCACCACAATTGCAATCAGTAAAAGCACCACGCCTGCCGTCAGAATTTCGCAGAGATAATCTTCCAACATCGCTGCCTCCGTTACTTTGATAGGGGTTATCGCCCGCCGACGCTACGACAGGCGACCATAACCTGCGCTCAATTGGCCTGCCGCCACTGACCGGCCGCCACTCCGCCGATAAAAGCCAACGGCAAAGTCCACGGAATTGCCGCGAGCAGGCCTGAGATTTTGCCAAACACATCCTGGAACAACAACCATACGATCAACATCACAGCAAATGCACTCCAGCCAACCAGCCAGGCCACCAGAGCGGTAGACAGCGCCTCACTCACGTAAGAATGACGAACCCGCCGATGGCCAAAAGTTCGCCTTGCGCGGGTATCGGCTGCCATATAACCCGCCACAAAATATACACCCACGGTCAGCGCGAGCCAGCCCCAACCCCACAGCAGCCCAGCCCAGCGAATCAGGAACACCATCCCCGCGGCGGGAAGCCCCAAACGAAGATACACGGGAACCTCCCGCGAACGCACCCGCCGGCTGGGCACCCGCCGCCGACGTCGCGGTCTCATGTCTGCTTTCTCCGCTCCAGAATCTGCATATAGGCACCGATCTGCTCCGGCGCACGCGCCAGTGTGCCTTCCATGCCCCGCCGCGCCAGTTCATACCATCCCTGTTCCCTGGATAACGCTACCGCCACTTCCCGCGACGGATAAGTGACACGGTAAAACACCACTTCCTCAGTTTCCAAATCCAACACGGCATAAGAAGCGCGCGGGTCACCATCACGGGGAAAGCCAACACTGCCTGGGTTCAGCAGCACACACTCCAATCCCCGTAACGCAATCGGCTCACCATAAGCCAGCAGCAATTCCGTGAACACTTCGCCGCCCTCCGGCTCCCGTTTGACCGCCCTGCAAGTGGGCACGTGCGTATGGCCGTAAAGCACCATGCACCGCTCGCCTTCCAGCCGGCCTTCCAGGGGTGAAAGAAAGTATGCACGGCTAAACTTTGGAGGAACCCACGGGAAGCCATAAATCTCAATGGCATCCCGCAGTTCATCACGGGCATCCCGAATCAGGGTGCCGTGCGTCAACACCATTTGCCAGCCATCACGTGCGAAGATACGCGGCCCTTTGCCCTCTTCCAGAAAACGCCAGTACCAATCGCGCTGCTCGCTTTCCCGCAAACGCGCATAGTGCTCGCGCCAGGAAGCCCAGGCCTCAGGGCTTTGCCCGCGGGGCGCCTTTTCGTTGACCTGATCCACCTCCAAAAGATGTTTCAGCATCGCATCGTGGTTCCCCACAAGCCAGCGTGTCTCCCGATAGAGGCCTCCTTCCCCGCGCACGAGGTCAATCACTTCCAGGGGGCGCGGGCCATACCCCAACAAGTCGCCCAGAAACCACGCTTCCTCTATGTCAGCGCGCGTGCGGGCATCCTTTAGCACCCATTCCAGTGCTAAAACGTTCGCATGAATATCCGAAAGAAGCAATATCTTCCCCATGCTCACCTCCCCAAAAAGCGGCTCCAGAAAGCGCCGGAGGCTGCGGTTTCCCCGCGGTAATTTTCGTTGGCCTGCTTCAGATAGGTCAGGAACTCATGCCCCGGCTGGTAATGGAGGCCTTTTTCAATGAGAGGTGCAGCGTCATTCACGTTGCCTGCGTTTATCAGGTCATACGCTTCCCGCATCAGGGCCGCCATATCTACCCACCGCCGCTTACGGTCATCTTCCAGCCACGTATGCCACTCTTCCACCTGATCCCTGCTCTTTTCGCCTTCAACCTGGGCTTTACGCGCCCGCTCGCTCATTGGCGGCTCCGTGGGCGGATTTTTCCCTTTGGCCAAAGCCTTTTGGCACGCTGCCAAAGCCGAGTCAATCAACCGCACTTCAGCCGCCGTCGGGTCAGGGTCCGGCCAGTTCTTCAACCGTTCTACCTGCGGCTTAAGGGCGTCTCTGGCCTCGTTCAAGGCATCGCGCCAGGTCTCCCATTCGCGGGCATTCGCGGCGCGCTCTTCCAGCAGGCGGTAGATGGCGTCCACGCCTTCCACCATGGTGGTGCGTTCCATATCCAGAACACGCATCTGAGGCACAACACCGAAGGGATCGCCGTCAGGCGTCACCCCCCGCTCCGCGAGGAGGGTTCGGATAGCGTTAATGGCGCGCATGCCGGCCTCAAAATCTTCTTTCCGATAGGCTTCGTCCGCTTTGTCTCTAAGGCGCACCAGGGTCTCACGCTGTTTGCTGGCTTCCTCCACCCGTTGCTGCAAGGCGGCCAGTTCGGGAGGTGTGGTATTCATTTGCTTGACCACGTCGGCGATATCCTGTTCCACGCGCGCCCACTGCCCTTCACGGAGCACGGCTGCCCACTCCTCTCCATCTTCCCGATAACGTCGCAAAATATCCAGTGCTTCTTCCAAAGCATCAATGACGGCTTCCGCTTTGCGCAGCCCTTCGCGCAGGCTTTTTTCCCACTGCGTTTTTTCCTGAGGCGAGAGGATGATGGGAAGCACGCCGATTAATGCCCACGCCTGCATCCGTTGGGCTTTAGCCGTTTCCAGCTGCTCCGCCAGCGGGCGGGTGTTCATCACCTGGATCTGATTGAGCGCCTGAGCCAGGTCCACCACATAGCGCTGGGCCAGGTGCCCAAAGGCTTCCAGGCGTTTACGCAAAATTTCCTGCTGGTCGGGGGGCAATGGCAATTGCAGGCCGCGGGCATAGGCAATCAGGGCGTCCTGGGGGTTGTCTTCCCTCACCTCGTCGCCCCGTTTGAGCAATTTCTGCGCGGCCAGCACAAAACGCTTGTTGAGAATTTCCGCCAATGCCTCTTTTGAGAGGAATGTGTGGGCTTCTTCCTGCCTTTGCCATTCTTCCAGAATGCCGTCGCGGAAGGCCTGAATGCCTTCCAGTTGCCCCATTTCAAGTTTGCTATCAAGGTCATAGAGGCGATTGGCAAGGTAATGAACCGCCCGCACCGTGTCGTCCCACACTTCCCGATCGTCTTCCAAAACCTCAAGGGCTTCCTTCGTGTCTTCCGGACGTCCGGTGGAAAGACCGGCGCGCGCCTCGGCCAAAAGGCGCGCCCGGCGGGCTTCTTTTTCTCGGCTCACAAATTCAAACACATTGGGCAAGACCGATTGTGCCTCAACCCACATATCTACCAGGTCATCCCACGCTTCTTCTTGCTCCAGCTGGCGTGCGCGCTGCTCAAAATAAGCCCGATAGAGCCCCTCACGCCAGCGGCGCTCCACGTGCCGCCAGTTTTGCGTCCAGGTATCCAGCCACTCACGAACGAGGTTCCATTTTCCGTCTGCTTTCAGCCCTTCCACGATCTGTTTGCCGTATTGGCGCACCCACGTCTCCAGGCGATTTTCGGCGTCTCGCAAGTAGCCTTCCAGCGTGGAAGGCACTTTAAGGGCTTCCTCCAACGCATGATGGATACGCACCACTTCTGAAAAACCTTCAACATCGGCCGTGAGCCGAGCAACCACGTCTTTGTTCCAAACCGCCTCATCGGCCAATGCATCAAAGGAGCGAAGGCCCACTTTTCCCAATGCCAGCCACACATCCTGGTCGCCGGAGCGCCGCTGTTCAATTTCCGCCTTGTATTCTTCCAGCCGCCGGCGGTCTTTTTCGCTCAGATTTTCCCCGCGGGAAGTCAGCACGCCCTCAATGCGCTTCAGCGTTTCATAGTAATAGCCCCGTTCCCAAAGCGCCTGGATATCCGCCACAGCCTCGGACGCAGCAATAGCCGCCTGCAGTTTCTCAACCTCCGGGGCCAACTCGGCCGAGGTAATCGGCGCGATGGTTTGGCGTGCTTTTTCCCATTCGCCGCGCTCATACAGGCGACGGGCTTCTTCCAGTTTCTCACGATCCCCCAGTTTGGCGCGGATTTCATCGCCCAAAGGGCCAAAATCTCTATCGCTTTCCCAGTCCCCATGAGCAGCCAACGCGCCGAGGTAAATTTCCCGTGCCTGGGAAACCTCTCCCTGCTGCAAGAGGTCGCGTATCTTGGCCGCCAGCGCACGAATGGCCTGCCGCCGCTCTTCGGCTGCCTTGACCGTTTCTTCTCCCTCGGCAACTTTCTCAAACAGCCCGGCTGCTTCTTCTTCCGGCAGGCCGAGTTTCTTGATAGTGGTCTTGAGGCGGTTCAGAAGGCGGTAGGCTTCCTGGAATTTATCCTGCTCTATCAAGCCCTCCACCGCGCTCAGGCGGTCGGCGATCTCGCCCTCGGCCCAGGCGACGACGTCTTCCAATGCCCGTTCCCGCGCCGAAATCACATCCGGATGCTCCGGATAAATTTCTGCCGCCTGGCGGAGCAGGCTCCAGCGCTTGGGCGTGCTGGATTCCCGATTGGCCTGCTGAAGCAAAGCCTCGGCTTTCTCCCATTTTTCCAGTTCAGCCCGCACTTTGACCTGCAAGGCTTCCAAATCGGCGCGCACGTCGGCCGGCACGCTTTCCAGCGCCAGGCCTTTCGCCACCTCTTCCTGGGCTTCTTTGGGGCGATGCACCTCCAAAGCCGCTTCGGCCTTTTTGGAATGCCGCAAGGCCACGTCGCGTGCCAGTTCCGGCAGCCGGACCCGCATTTCGTCCAGCAGTTCGGTAATCGGGCGATACGTGCCGCTGCGGTCGTCCCACCATGTTTTTTCGCCCTGGCGCAGAGCCGCCTCCATCGCGGGAATGGCTTCAACAACACTTTCGTAAGTTTTCGCGGCCTCTGCCGTGGTTTTGCTGCCCTGCGCTTCCCGTTTTTTGTCAAAATGTGCTCGCAGTTCTCGCAGCGCGGTTTCCAGCGCCCGCCCGGCGTCCGAATCCAGCAAGCCTTCTTCCCGCCATTCTCCCACCGAGGCTTCGGCCTCGCGCACCAGTTGCTCCATATTCGTAACATCTACGCCCGTTTCTTTCTGGAGCATTGCGGTGATGCGACGCTGCAACCCGGCCATGGCTTGCAGGTGTTCGGCGCGCTGTAAATGTCCATCGGCTTCCCGACGCAGGCGTTCGGCGTCGGCATGCTCCGGCTCCACCTGCTGCACTTTGCGCACCCAGTTCAAGACGTCTTCCCAGCGCTCGTTCTGGTAGGCTTCATTGGCTTTCGCCATCCACTGAGCCACAAGGTTGGTGCGCGCCTCATCGCGAATTTGCCGGAGCACTTCGCGTTGCACTTCAGAGAGTTTTTCTTTCAACGCCTCGGTAGCCTGATCGTAAGCTTCCTCGTACTTGTCCTGGCGCAACAACTGGCGCAGGTGAGCAATGCGGCGGTTGCCCAAATCGGTGCGTTCATCTTCTTCAGCAACGGCGCTTTCTTCCGAAGGCGGCGCTTGTGAAGGTGCGGCTTCCGCCGAGGCAGCGGGCTGAGGTGTTTCTTCAGGGGGGGCGGGGCTTTCCGCGGCCTCGCCCGTTTCAGAGCGCTGTTCAGCGGAAGGCTTTTGGGCTGGCGCCTCGTGCCGCGAAGGCAGCCTTTGCTTCCGGCGCCGGCGCAAAGCATCCAATGCCTGCTGGAAGGCCTGCCCTTCCGGCGTAGCCAGCAGTCCTTCCGCCTGCCACGTTGCTGCAGCGGCTTCGGCTGCGCGCACCAATTGCTCCATACCCGTAACATCTACGCCCGTTTCTTTCTGGAGCATTGCGGTGATGCGGCGCTGCAACCCGGCCATGGCCTGCAAATGCCTGGCCTCTTGCAAACGGGTTTCTGCTGTGCGGCGCAATTGGTCGGCCTCGGGGTTATCCGGAGCCAGCCGCTGAATTTCCCGGGCTGCCGTCAAAACATCTTCCCATTGCCCCTGCTGCGCTGCCCGGTGGGCTTCAGCCAGCCGTTGCACGATTTCGTCTTCTTGAGAAGCCGAAGGGGGCTCTTCCACCGCCTGCGCTCCCGCGGCAGCCTCGGGGGCGGCTTCCTGTTGCGCGGCTTCCTCCGCCTTCTCCTCCCGCGGCGGGGCAACAGAGATCTGCGTCATTTCTTCTTCATCTTCCTCGGCGGCAGGGGGCGCTTCCCGCCCTGCCCATGAGGCAAGCACGGCAGCAGCGTCTTCCATCCCAAATTCGCGCAGGTCTACGGGGGCTTTTCCCCGCGCGCCCCCTTTCCACCACTCATCCAATTGGCGCGCGGCCCGACGAGCAGCCGAGGCGCGCTTTTGGTTGCCTTCGCTCCGATATGCCAGCGCCAGTTTTCTCAATTGGCGCACGGTTTTCTGAATGAATTGCTCTCGCTCATGTTTCTGAAGTGCCATGCTTTTGCCTCCTCAAAAACTCAGGGGCTTCTCAGACGCCCGTCCATCATCCTTGTTGCTAGTGCATAATCAAACTTGATAATAGGTTTAGCCCCTACGGCGGTACTCAAGGCCAGGCCGCTTTGCTTGATCTCTCCCTACCCCCGCGCCGGCGACGCTGCCGCGTCACCGGCGCCGCCCCCTGCACCTCACCCCCATCCCCTCCCCGCACGCGGGGAGGGGAGCAAGGGGAGGGGTTGAGGGAAGGGGGCAGACGAGCCGAGCGCAAGCGAGGCTCATCGGGGGATGGGTGAGATCTTGCCACGAGTAGGGCTGATTGTGCTTTCCGAATTACCAAAATCTTGTTTGAGAATGCATCAGGAAGATGGCGTAGGCGACGGCGTAGGAACGGGGGTAGGCGCTGTGGTTAGCGTGGGCGCCGGCGTTGGTGT
>JALUXH010000143.1 GCA_027019065.1 Anaerolineales bacterium | reverse complement strand
CCGCCCTCCCACTTGGCGCCTGCGCCGGTGTGTATTAGAATGATGGCATGGCCAAAAACACCGACGGCGTTACTCCCATCCGCAAGCAGTATTTGCAACTCAAACGGCAGCATCCCAATGCCATTTTGTTCTTCCGTTTAGGCGATTTCTACGAAACCTTTGACCGCGACGCCGAAATCGTCAGCCGGGAACTGGATATCGTGCTCACCTCCCGCAACGTTGCCAAAGGGGTGCGGGTGCCCATGGCGGGCATTCCCTACCACGCGGTGGAAAACTACCTTGCCAAACTCATCGCCAAGGGCTACCACGTGGCGATTGCCGAGCAAATCGGCGAGCCGGGCAAGGGGCTGATGCAGCGCAAGGTGGTGCGGGTGGTCACGCCCGGCACGGTGCTGGAACCCAACCTGCTGCCCGCCGAGAGCAACAATTACCTGCTGGCGTTGATTGTGGAAGAGCACCGCTTAGGCATTACCTACGCCGACATCACCACGGGGGAGTTCGCTGCCACAGAAATTGCCGCCGACGACCCGCAAAACCTGCTGCGCGCCGAACTGCTGCGCCTGCGTCCGGCGGAAATTCTGCACCCCGAAGGCTTCCCCCTGCCGCCCGACGCCCCCGGCCACGCCACCCCCTGGCCTGCCTGGCGTTTTGAACCCGGCCGCACCGAAGAAGCCCTGCGCGCCCACTTTGGCGTCGCCGCCTTGGATGGCTTCGGCCTGCGGGGCAAGCCCCTTGCCGTGCGCGCCGCGGGCGCGGTGGTGCAATACCTGCAGGAAACCCAGCCCGCCGCGGCCACGCTGCTTTCCGGCCTGAGCACCTACAGCCTGAGCGAATTCATGGTGCTGGATGCCGCCACCCGCCGCAACCTGGAACTCACCGAAACCATCCGCGACGGCACGGTGCGCGGCTCGCTGCTTGGGGTGCTTGACCACACCGTCACGCCCATGGGCAAGCGCCTGCTGCGGCAGTGGGTGGGCAAGCCCCTGCTGGAAGTGGCGCGCATCCGGCGGCGGCAAGAGGGCGTGGCTTTCTTCTACGACCACGGCCTGCTGCGCGCCGAACTGCGCCAAAACCTGAAGCCTCTCGCCGACCTGGAACGCCTGACCAACCGTATCCTTTCCGGCCATGCCCAGCCTCGCGACCTGGCGGCCGTGCGGAACACCCTGCGGCAGTTGCCCGCGGTGCAGCAGGCCCTCGCCGCCGAAGCCCCTCTGCCGGAAACCGTGCCCCAGCCTCAGGCGTGCGCCGAGGTGCTTTCCCTGCTGGAACGCGCCCTCACCGAAGACCCACCCGCCACCCTGCAGCACACCGGCGTGATTCGCCCCGGCTTTTCCGCCGAACTGGACGGCGTGGTGGAAAGCACCCAGCACGCCCGCGATTACATCGCCAACCTTGAAAAGGTGGAACGCGAGCGCACGGGCATCAAAAACCTCAAGGTGGGCTACAACAAGGTTTTCGGCTATTACATTGAAGTCACCAAAGCCAACACCCACCTGGTGCCCGAACACTACATCCGCAAGCAGACCTTGGTGAACGCCGAGCGCTACATCACGCCCGAAATGAAAGAATACGAGGCGCTGGTGCTCAATGCCGAAGAGCGCATTCGCGAACTGGAAGCCCGGCTTTTCAAGCAGGTTTGCAGCCAAATTTCGGCGCAGGCTTCCTGCCTGCTGGAAACCGCCCGCGCCCTCGCCCGGCTGGATGTGCTGGCTTCCCTCGCCGAAGCCGCGGTGGAAGGCGGCTACGTGCGCCCCGAAGTGGTGGACGACGACGTGCTGGAAATCTACGATGGCCGCCATCCGGTGGTGGAGCGGGCGCTGGAAGGCGAGCGTTTCGTGCCCAACGATACGGTGTACGAGGAAGGCGAGCGCATCCGCATCCTCACGGGGCCTAACATGGCGGGCAAATCCACCTATTTGCGGCAGGCGGCGATTATCGTGCTCATGGCGCAAATGGGCAGTTTCGTGCCCGCCCGCGAAGCCCGCATTGGCCTGGTGGACCGCATCTTCACCCGCATCGGCGCGCAGGATGAAATCCA
>JALUXH010000142.1 GCA_027019065.1 Anaerolineales bacterium | reverse complement strand
AGGCCGCTGGTGGGTTCGTCCAGGATGAGCAGGCGGGGGCGGTGCAGCAGGGCTGCGGCCAGCCCCAGCCGCTGTTTCATGCCTGTGGAGTAGGTCTTGGCCTTGCGGTCGGCGGCGGCTTCCAGCCCCACCCGCCTCAGCACCGCAGCAATGCGCGCCTCGTCCACGGCGGGGTACAGCCGCGCCAGCAGGCGCAGGTTGGCACGGCCGGAAAGGTAAGGGTAAAATCCCGGTGCCCCCACCAGGGCACCCACTTCCCGCAGGGCGGTGGTGTCTTCCGGCGTGACCGGTTGGCCGAGCACCTCCACGCGCCCGCTCGTCGGGCGCAGCAGCCCCAGGATCATGCTGATGGTGGTAGTCTTTCCGGCCCCGTTGGGGCCCAGGAATCCGAAACACTCGCCGGCGCGCACTTCCAGCGTCAGGTCTTCCACAGCCCTGACGTTTTGGAAGTGCTTGCTCAGGTGGTGCAGGCGTAGCACGCTTTCCGGCATGGTCGGTTCTCCTTTCAAGGGGAAGGCGGCGGTCTGTTGTGCTGCCATTTTCGCATCTTTTCGGGGAAAGCGCATCGGCCTGCAGGCGGGGTTGACCCTGTCCCTGAGGAGGATTTTGCCGCCGGGGGGATTTCATCCTCCCGACGGAAGACAATGCGCCCGAATTGCGGTATGCTTTGGGCACGGTAAACCGCTCGTTGTCATTTCACAAGGAGGCACGTATGTCTACCCCTGAACCGGAACTGGAAGCCGTTGCATGGGAACTGGAAGCCGCGCTCGGCGAGGAAGACCTTGCCAAAGCGCGCTATCAACTGCGGATGCAGATGACGCGTTTCGTCATTGGCCTGCTGATGCCGCTGGTCATGGCGGCCCTCTGGCTGCCGACGGGCTGGGCGGTGGCGCTGCGCGATGCCCTGCATGCCAACGAGGTCTGGTGGGCAACCTGGCTGGCGCTGGCCGTTTTCATGCTGGTCTCGGCGGTGATCGATTTGCCCCTGGCGTGGTATTTCGGCTTCCGGCTGGAAGAACGCCTGGGCACCAACCGCCAGTCTTTTGGCGGCTGGCTGTGGGACGAAGTCAAGGAGACGGCTTTGAACATCCCCTTGCAGAGCGCCCTCTTTCTGGGGCTGTACCTGATCTTCCGCCGCTGGCCCAACCGCTGGCTGCCGGGGTTGATTGTGATCGTGGTGGTGTTCATGGTGGCTTTTTACCTGCTTTCACCGGTTTTCCTCCGGCTGCGCTACAAGACCGAGCCGTTGGACGAGCCTGACCTGGAAGCGCGCCTGCGGGCCCTTTTCGCCCGGGCAGGGGTGCGCTTTGGCGGGCTGGCGGTGCTCAAGGCTGCGGAGAAGAGCAGCCGCGGGAATGCTGCCGTGGTGCCCAAGGGGGCGGGCAATGAGGTGGTGATTTCCGATACGCTGCTGGAAGCCGCAGACCCCCACGGTGTGGAGGTCGTCATCGCCCACGAGTTGGGGCACAAGGTGCACCGTGATTTGCCCAAACTGATGGTGTTCCTGGGCGCGGCTTTCGTGGGGGTGCTGGCGGTGGGCTACGGCGTGCTGCAAACCCTCGGGCGCTGGGACAGCCTGGGCGGCACGGCCGACGTGGCGACGTTCCCCCTGTTGATGGCAACGGTGGCGTGGCTGTTCGGTGCCCTGCAGGTGCTGCTCAACGCCTACAGCCGGCGGATTGAACGGGCGGCCGATGCGTACGCTTTGCAAATGACCGATAACCCCGCAGCCTTTGAAAGCGTGATGTTGTTGCTGGCCCGGCAGAACAAGGGGCTTCCCCTGCCGCCTCGCTGGGTGGAGTTCTTTTTCTACAACCATCCCAGCATCGCACGGCGGGTGTTGATGGCGCGGCGGTGGCGGGGCGCGAAGGCATGACAGTGTGCTCCTTTCTGAGAGAGAAAAAAACGCGCGCCTGGCCAGGCGCGCGTTTTTTCGGCTCCTGCGTGTATCTGTTCAGCCTCAGCAGGTAACTGCCTACGCTGGGGTGCCCTCCATGCGCCTTGATGCGCTGTGCCTTTGCCATACCCCTCCCCTGGCTCCCC
>JALUXH010000141.1 GCA_027019065.1 Anaerolineales bacterium | reverse complement strand
CAGCCGAAGCCCCCAACGGGTTATATCGTTAATCGGTTTTGTCTGTTGTTCATGCTGCCAATTTATGCCACATTTCATCTCTTTTGAAAAGTGTAGCAGAACATGTGTCTAATGTGACATTGTCAAACTATTCAGCGCTGGCAAGGAAAAACCACAGATTCCGTAATTACCTACGTGGTGGCAAAACGCCTCTGGCGGCAGTTTTTCTTTGGCGTGCGGCGACGAGTCGCCGCTTTCCAAAGCGGTGCCCAGGCACCGCACTCCAAAAAGCGCTTGCAAAAGGAAATATTCTCCGTGTGAGCATTTACAGGCACAGTGCTTCGGGGTAGGTAATTACCAGATTCCGCAGTTGAAAACCACAGAAAACACAGAAATGGCACCGAAAACGTAACTGCTCAGCCCCGGCAGGGAATCCACAGATTTCACAGATTGGCACAGAAAACACAGAATTGCTCTTGGCGCCATTTGCCTTCCTTTGCGTCTTTGCGTTAACCTCTTTTTAGGCTTCTGGGTGCGCATCGCGGGCAGGCTGAACAGTTACCCGAAAACGCAGAAACGCGCTTTGTGTCTTTGCGTTAATTTCCTGGCGTGCCGAGACCATTTTCATAAGGCTGAACAGTTACGGTTAAAAAAAGCCGGCGGGGGCTTTGAAAAACCCCCGCCGGCCGGGTGTTGGCTACCCGATTTCCGGCTCAATCAGGCCGTAAGTGCCGTCGCGCCGGCGGTAAAGCACGTTCACGGCATCGGCATCGGCATTGTAAAACACAAAGAAGCTGTGGCCCAGCAGTTCCATTTGCTCAATGGCTTCGCGCGCGTCCATCGGGATAAGCGCGAAGCGTTTGCGGCGGGCAATGACGGGCTCTTCGGCCTCGGTTTCTTCGGGTTCCCATGCGGCGGCTGCACCTTCGCCGCGGTCGCGGTAATGTCGCCCTTTGTAGCGCCGGATGCGCCTTTGCATGTTTTCCAGCGCCGCATTGAGCGCTGTGAGGATGTCGTCGGCCCGCTCTTCAGCCCGCAAAATGAAGCGCTTGCCGCGCACGGTGATTTGCGCTACATAGCGGTCTTGGGCGTTCCTTGCCGACGGCTCGTGCTTCAAATCCACCCGCATGGACTGGATGCTCTGGATGTAGCGGGCCAGTTTGGGCACTTTTTTCTCCACCTGTTCCCGCAGCCGGTCGGTCAGTTCCAGGTTCTTGGTGTAGATTTGCAGTTCGGCGCTCATAGAACCTCCTTGTCCTCTGCCGAAAACGCGGGGTTGCTTGTTTTGTAACTGTTCAGCCCACCTGTGATGAAAACGCCAAGGCACACAGGAGACCCAAAGGTTACAACGGCAGAACGCCAAAAGCGCAAAGGGAACAAAGACGCAAAGTCAACTTCTGGGTTTTCTGCGACGCTTCTGTGCTTTCTGGGGTTGCAATCGGTGCGAATCTGCGTAATCTGTGGTTTCTCCTTACCGAGGCTGAGCAGTTACCTTGTTTTTATATTAGCACAACTTGGTTAAAGCGGCGTAAGCAAAGCCCCGAAGGTTTTCCCTTCGGGGCCGGGGGAGATCATGCTTCTTCGCTGCGAAGATATTCGCCTTCCCTGACCAGTTTGGGGCCGGTGGGCGTATCTTCGTAGATGAAATATTTCAACCGAATGGGCACCACTTTTGCCAACATGCCCTGCGCCGGGCAATAACGGATGGCCGAAAGTTCAATGGAACGCACCACCGCTTTTTCATCCACATTTTTGCCGGTAACATGATACTCAATGGTAATGTGGGTAAAGACTTTGGGGTGCCTGTCGGCGCGTTCGGCGTGGCCTTTGACCTCAAAACCGGTGACTTCCTGGCGTTTTTTGCGCAAAATGGAAATCACATCCATCGCCGTGCAGCCCAGCAGCGAAACCAGCATCAATTCCATCGGCTGAAAGCCCTGTTCGTCGCCGCCGACTTCCGGCACGGTATCCAGGGGCACATGCCAGTTGGAATAACTGGCCGTGGCATCAAAGTTCATTCGCTTCAGCAGAGTAACTTTGGCATCCATTGTAAGTTCTTTCATGGGTTTTTCTCCAGAAGAGGGGTGACGTCGCGCTCTAACATTTTACCGCTAATCGCGCCCACCCACATCAGGCGCACCGTACCGTCACGGTCAACGACATAAGAAGCCGGCAGGTGCGTCTGGTGGAAGGCGGTCATGGCCTGCTCTTGGGGGTCAGGGGCGATGAGGAAAGAAAGGTGCAGATGCCGGTTTTTCAGAAAAGCCCGAATTTCAGCGGGGGATTCGTGCGCCGCAACAGCCAGCAGCACCAGCCCTTCACCGGCATGGGCGCGGTAATAGGCTTCCAGCGTGGGCATTTCATCGCGGCAGGGCGGGCACCAGGTCGCCCAGTTGTTGACCAGCACCACCTGTCCGCGGAAGTCGCGCAGGGCGATGTTGCGGCCGTTCAAGGTGGTCAGGCGCAGGTCAGGGGCGGGGAAATCCACCGCGATGGGGACGGCCGAGCCTTCGGAGGGGGCAACCCCGCGGGGTAAAAGCACGGCCGCCGCGATACCGCCCCCCACCAGCAAAAGACCTGCCACCACCCCCAGCAGGGCCTTTCCGCGCGCGCTCACCGGCCCCTCTCAGTGGCGATGGCCGCCTCCGCCGCGGTGAATGCGGCGCATATCGGCCTGCAGGGTGCCCGCGAGGTACGCGCGCACGGCTTCTTCTACCGTGCCGCCGGCGGGGAAGACTTCCAGCCCGGCTTCCTGCGCCCGCGCATAAGCCGGCCGCCCCATCCCCCCCACAATCAAAACCCGGCAGTCGCGAATCGGCCCGAAAAACTGCCCGCCGCCGCACCCTTCGCCGGGGGTGTGGTGTTCATGCTGACCGTGGCTGTGATGCGGCTTGGCGCGGCGTTCGCGGGCCACAATTTGCCCTTCTTCCACGGTAAAAACTTCGTACCACGGCGTTTCGCCAAAGTGAGCGCTGAGGTGTTCGCCATCGGGGGTAGCCACTGCAATTTTGAAGCCTGCCATAGGGTCCTCCGGTTAAAAAAACACCTCCTCCCGCCGTGGCGAGGGGAGGTGCAAAGGGTTTAGCGCAGCCCTAAAAGGCGGTCAATTTTGGCGCGGTTGAAGCCCACCACAATCTTGCCGCCGATATCCAGCACGGGCACCCCGCTTTGGCCGCTGCGGCGCACCATATCGCGGGCCGCCGCGCGGTCGCGGGAAACATCCACATCTTTGAACGGCACCCCGCGAGCACGCAGGTAGCGCTTGGCCGCGCGGCAGTGCGGGCACGTCGGCGTTGTGAAGATAATCACCCGCGGGTATTTTTTCTTTTCCGCAGCCATGGCACCTCCTCGCAAGAAGCCGCCGTGCGGGGAGCGCCCATTCAGGCTACATCCCCACCACGCGGCGAATTTCCGCCACAAAGTGCTCTTCCGGCACGGCACCCACCACGGTGCCTTTGTGGTAGTTGATGTCGGTGTGCGGCACGCCGCTGACGCCGTATTCGTTGGAAAGTTCGTTGAATTCCATCGCCTCAATCATGTCGGCCACCACCTTGTCGCTTTCCAGCGCCATGCGGTGGGTGAGCGTCACGGCACGCGGGCAGTAGGGGCAGGTCGGCGTTACGAAAACCTGCAAATGCACCGGCTCGGTCAGGCTTTTGAGGAATTCCCGCGTCTCGGGCTTCAAGCCAGAGTCGCGCTCGGAGACGGTCAGGATATCCTGAATCAGCGAACTGAACTCGTGCCCGGAGGGGATGCCGAAGTAGCGGATGCCGAAATCCTTGATTGCGCCGTTTTCGTAGGCTGCCACCACCGTGGCCGGGGCTTTATCCACGTGATAGGCCTTCGCTTTTTCAGCATCGGCTTCAATGTCATAAATTTCCAGGTGCAGTTTATCGGCAAGGGGAGCAATTTCTTTCAGCAACTGCCTGGTTTCTTCACAGTACATGCAATCGCTGCGAGCGGTGGTGAAATGCACCAGCGCCACATCTTGCTTCATAGAAGAAAACACATCGCGGACCTGTTCCACGATTTGGTCGTCCAACAGACGTTCAGCCATCTTTCAAAGCCTCCAGAGAAAATTAGGGTCAACAGAAAACGACCTTTTGCCTTCAGGCAAAAAGCGGCTTCATTTTACCACAGGGCAGTAAAAAAGCAGCCTTCGGTCATAAAAATTCGGGCAGGCTCTGCCTTGCCCGCCAGCAGTATACCCCAAAGCGGCTCCGGCGCCCGAAGCACAGGCGCGTTTTTAGAAAACTCTAACAAACGGGGCTGACGCCGTTGGCGTTTGGCGTGTCGGCGCGCGGCACAACCCTTTTTCCGCGGCAACTGCTCATCCCCGGCAAGGCGAAACCGCAGATGGCGCAGATTCCGCAGAAAAAACATCCACCGATTTCACAGATTAGCGGTAATTACCTGCCCAGATAGCGCCACGGATAGCCTTGTGCCTGTGAATGCTCACACAGAGGACACCCACACGCTTTCATTTTTTGCAGGCGCTTTTTGGCGTTGCGGTGCCTTGGCACCGCTTTGGAAAGCGGCGACGAGTCGCCGCACGCCAAAGAAAAACTGCCGACAGAGGCGTTTTGCCACCACGTAGGTAATTACGATTAGCGCCGATTGGAAACACAGAAGGCACAAAAGAACCACGGAAAACACAGAAATTGACTTTGCGTCTCTGTGCCCCTCTTGCGCCTCGGCGTTTCCATTGCAGGGGGGCTGAACAGTTACAAATAGCCACACATTTTGTAACTACCTACGCTGTTGTGCTCTCCCTACCTTTTATGCGCTGTGCCTTTGCCGTACCCCTCCCCTGGCTCCCCTCCCCGCAAGCGGGGAGGGGGCGGGGGTGGGGTTCACGCGGCAAGGCCCTCCGCCTGCTTCCGTGGCCTGGCGGTCCTGGCACCTCAAAAATCCGCGGGCATCCGTGATGATCCGCCCTCGCCGCCGCGCTCAGGCGGTCTTCAGCACCACTTCATCAGCCTGGAAATCATTTTTGCGGTGAGAGCCGTCGCAAAACGGTTTGTTGGCCGAGTGGCCGCAGCGGCAGAGCGCCACCACTTTGCCTTCGGCTACGGTGTGCTCGTGGCCCTCGGCATCGGTGTAAGTCACCGGGCCGGGAATCACAATCGGGCCATTTTTCTTGACATGGATCTCCATCACAACCTCCTTGTGAAATTGTGTATTTTCAAGATAAATATCATTATAACACAGTTCTGTAATTGCGCATCATGCCCATGTCTTCGTGTTCCAGGTTGTGGCAGTGATAGAGAAAAAGGCCTTCAAAATCCCGAAACTTGAGAAGGATATCCACCTGCTCGCCGGGCATCACCAGCACGGTATCATGCCAGCCTTCATCCACAAAGCCGCCGCCGAGGGTATCCCACAAGGCCTGCCAGCGGGGGGCCACTTTACGGCGCAAAATCTGGAACTGCAGGTCGTGAATGTGCATCGGGTGGGGTATGCTCATCCCGCCGCCCATCATGCCGCCCCCGGCAGGCTGGTTGATGAACGACCAGACTTCCAGGTCGCCCAGCCGCACGGTTTCATCATCGGCCACTGCGGTCATCTGGAAAGTGCGCCCGTTGATTGCCCAGCCGCGCCCCATGCTCATGGCAAGGGTGAAAGTGCGAGGGGAAGCCGCGTTGGCGGCGTTTTGCTCGCGATAGGGGGTGATGGTGCTCAGGCGGTCGGGCAGCCGAAGGTCGGATTTTCCCTCGCGGGCGACTTCAACGGTAAACACCGGAAAGGCGCTTTCCCCGCCGGGCACACCGTGGGTCAGGCTCAACATCCGCAGGCGGGTGCCCACCGGCACTTGCGAGAAGTCTACCCACAATTCCAGGCGTTGCGCCGGGGCCAGCGTCACAAAGGCTTTCCGGAGCGGTTTTTCCAGCAGGCCGCCATCGGTGCCGATCACGGTGAGCGGTGTGCCGTCTTCCCACGCCAGTTTGTAGATGCGGGCGTTGGAGCCGTTGAGCAGCCGCAAGCGGTAGGGGCGGGTCGCCACGGGCAACACAAAATTGGGCTGCCCATTCACCAGCATGGTATCGCCCAGGAAGCCGGTCATCTGTTCCATGCGGTTTTCCAGATACACCAGCTGGTTGTTTTCATCAAAACGGCGGTCTTGCAGCACCAGCGGGATGTCGTATTCGCCGGAAGGCAGCCCCAGTGCCTGCTCTTCTTCATCGGAAACGATGAACAGCCCCGCCATGCCGCGATACACTTCGGGGCCGGTGCGCCCGTGAGGGTGAGGATGATACCAATACGTGCCGGCGCGGTCGCGTACGGTGAAATCGTAGGTGTAGGTTGTTCCTTTGGGAATCACAAGGCGGGGGTGGCCGTCGTCTTTTTCGGGGACGTGCAGGCCGTGCCAGTGCACGATAGAGGTTTCGGGAAGGTCGTGGCTGAAGCGCACCCGCACCCGCTGGCCGCGTTTCAGGCGGAAAACCGGGCCGAGGTAAGTTTTGGGAAGGGTTTGCAGGGCTTCTTTCGGGCCGCCGAGCACCTGCCCCTGAAAGCGCCATACCTGCGTGGGTTTGCCGGAGAAAACAGGAACCTCGTCGGGCAAGGCGCGCAGGGCCACTTCTACATCGGGGGTGCCGGCGAGGGCAGGCGCAGCCGTGGGGGCAGCCTGCGTGCTGCCGGGGGCTGCCGGGCGTTCGCTCAGCCGGGCGAACAGCGCACCGCCCGCGGCTGCCGTGACCGTACCCACGCCTAAAAGTTTGAGAAAATCGCGCCGGGAAAGGGAAGACATTGACGTACTCCTGAAAAGAGAGGCTGTTCAGCCCCGGCAAGGGAAAACCCCAGATTCCGCAGAAAAATATCCACCGATTTCACCAATGAGCACAGATTAGGCCAAAGACATGGGGAGGCATAGCCTCACCTTGTTTTCCTGGCTGCCTTGACGTCGTCTTGGCGACGCTGGCGTTCCAAAAATCCGTGTCATCCGGGATCTGTTGCCTGGCGGCTGAACGGTTACGAAAAAGGACAAGAAGCGGAGAATTTTCCGGAGGGAGGAGGCTGCCCACAAAGCTGTTGGCCTCATCGCAGCCCCCTTCAGCGCAAAGAGAGGTGGGGGGCTAAAGGGCAAGCGCTTCCCGCCGCAGCAGTTGAGCGTTGACGGCCACCACCACCGTGCTGAGCGACATCAGCAAGGCGCCCACCGCCGGAGAAAGGCTGAAGCCGAAGGGCGCCAGCACGCCCGCGGCCAGCGGCAGCGCCACAATGTTATAGCCCGCCGCCCACCACAGGTTTTGCACCATTTTGCGGTAACTGGCCCGGCTGAGGGCGATGATTTTCACCACGTCCAGTGGGTTGCTGCGCACAAGAATGATGCCCGCCGATTCAATGGCCACATCGGTGCCGCCGCCAATGGCAATGCCCACGTCGGCGCGGGTCAGGGCGGGGGCATCGTTCACGCCGTCGCCCACCATCGCCACGCGTTTGCCCTGCGCCTGTAGTTCAGCCACTTTCTGGTCTTTGTGCTCGGGCAGCACTTCGGCAAACACCATGTCAATGCCGAGTTCTTCGGCCACGGCCTGAGCCACGTCGCGGCTGTCGCCGGTCAGCATGGCAACCTGCACCCCCATGGCGTGCAGGCGTTCCACGGCAGTGCGGCTTTCCGGACGAATGACATCGGCCACCGCAAAAGCTGCCTGCACCCGGCCGCTGCCCACAAGGTACACCACCGACCGGGCATGCTGCCCCGCCTGGGCGGCAAAATCGGCTAAAGCGTCGGTGGGCGTCACACCCAGCATCTCCAGCAGGCGGGGGCCCCCCACATAGACCGTCTGGCCGTCAACCACGGCCCGCACGCCGCGGCCTTTCAGCGCCTCAAAATGCGAAACTTTCGGCAGCGCCAGGCCGCGTGCCTCGGCCGCCCGCCGCACCGCCTGGGCAATCAGGTGCTCAGAGTCGCCTTCCACCGCAGCAGCCAGCGCCAGGGCGGCGTTTTCATCACGCAGGCTTTCATCCAGCGCGATGCCGACCACGCCGAATTTGCCTTCGGTCAGGGTGCCCGTTTTGTCGAAAATCACGATATCAATGTCGCGGGCGGCTTCCAGCGCCAGGCGGTCGCGGATGAGGATACCGTTTTGCGCGCCCAGCGCGGTGGTAATGGCGACCACCAGGGGCACGGCCAGCCCCAGGGCATGCGGGCAGGCAATGACCAGCACGGTAACGACCCGCTTGAGTACATCCACATTGAAACCCACCGCCAGCGACCACACCCCCGCGGTGATGATGGCCGTGCCGAGGGCAATGTAAAACAGCCACCCCGCGGCGCGGTCGGCCAGCACCTGCGTGTGCGATTTGGACTGCTGAGCCTGCTCCACCAGCCGCATGATGCCTGCCAGCGCCGTCTGATCGCCTACGGCGGTCACGCGCACCCGCAGGCTGCCATCGCCGTTGATGGTGCCCGCAATGACCGTGTCGCCGGTTTCTTTCTTCACCGGCCGCGACTCGCCGGTAATCATGGCTTCGCTGACCTGGGAGCGGCCTGCCACCACTTCGCCATCGGCAGGAATGCTGGCGCCCGGCCGCACGAGCACAAGGTCGCCGGTCTGCAGCGTGCTGACAGGCACGGTTTCGGTGCTGCCGTCGGGCAAAAGGCGTTCGGCGGTGTCGGGCATCAACTGCGCCAGGGCATCCAGCGCGCCTGAAGCCTGACGGATGCTGCGCATTTCCATCCAGTGCCCCAGGAGCATGACGTCAATCAGCGTCACCAGTTCCCAGAAAAAGCCTTCCCCAATGCCCGTGACCTGGGCCAGCAGGCTGTATACCAGCGCCACGGTGATGGCGAGGGAAATCAGGCTCATCATCCCCGGCTTGCGGCTGCGCACTTCGGGCACGGCCATCTTGAGGAAGGGAATGCCGCCGTATGCGAAGACAATCAGGGCAAAGAAGAAGGAAACCCATTCGCTGCCGGGGAAGGGCGGCGCAGTGAAACCGAAAATGCGCTGGACGAAGGGGCTGTAAGCAAGCACCGGCACGCTGAGGAGCAAACTGCCCCAGAAGCGCGTCCGAAACATGGCTTCGTGACCGGTGTGGTCGGTGCCGTGCCCCTGATGACCGCCGTGGCCGCGAGCGGCGCCTTCCTGCGGCGTGCGCGCGGGGGCGTGCGACATCGGGTGGTGGTTCATGGAAACATCCTTTCAGGAAAAGCGAAACGGAAAAGCGCGGCAGTGGAACACCGCGCTTTCAGCATACCCCGGCAAGATGAACTTTTAACCCGCAAACGGTAAAGGTTTGGTGAAGACCGGCCTCAACTGCTCACCGGCAGCGTGTAGCTGTTCAGCCCACCTGCGATGAGAACGCCAAGGCACACAGGAAACCCAAAGGCTACAACGGCGTAACGCAAAGAGCGCAAAGGGAACAAAGACGCAAAGTCAACTTCTGTGCTTTCTGCGACGTTTCGTAATTACCTACCCCGAAGCACTGCGCCCGTAAATGCTCACCCAGAGGACACGGAGAATATTCCCTTTTGCAAGCGCTTTTTGGAGTGCGGTGCCTGGGCACCGCTTTGGAAAGCGGCGACTCGTCCGTCGCCGCACTCCAAAGAAAAACTGCCGCCAGAGGCGTTTTGCCACCACGTAGGTAATTACGACGTTTCTGTGTTTTCTGGGGTTGCAATCGGTGCGAATCTGTGGAATCTGTGGAATCTGTGGTTTCTCCTTGCCTGGGCTGAACAGATACGGTGAAGACCGGCCTCAACTGCTCACAGGCAGCGTAAAGGTAAAGGTGCTGCCCTGCCCCTTGCCGGGGCTTTCAGCCCAAATGCGCCCGCCGTGGGCTTCAACGAGGTGTTTGGCAATGGTCAGGCCAATGCCCGTACCGCCGCCGGTGCGCGAGCGCGATTTGTCGACCCGGTAGAAACGCTGAAAAATGTGGGGGAGGTGTTCGGCGGGAATGCCCTCGCCCGTATCGCGGACGGCAATGGCAATTTCGCTGCCCCGGCGGTAAGCCTTCACCATCACCGAGCCGCCGGAGGGCGTGTAGTGAAGGGCGTTCCCCAGCAGGTTGGTCAGCACCTGAAGCATCCGATCGCGGTCTACCTGCACTTGCGGCAGGCGTTCCGGCAGGTCGGCCCGCACGGCCACACCCTTTTCGCGGAACTGGGGTTCCAGGCGGCGGATGGCGGTTTCTACCAGCGCCTGCACCGACAAGGGGCGGGGGTGCAATTCATAAGCGCCGGCTTCCACCCGCGAAAGTTCCTGCAGGTCGTCGATCAGGCGGCTCATGCGGTTGGTTTCCTGACAAATGAGGAGGTAGGTTTCCCGTTCGGGGGGAAGCACGCCGTCCACCAGCCCTTCAATGTAACCCTTGATGGTGGTGAGCGGCGTGCGGAGTTCGTGAGCCACATCGCCGATCAACTCGCGGCGGCGTTCCTCGCTGTGCGCCAGGTGGCCGGCCATCCTGTTGAAATGCACTGCCAGTTCGGTCAGTTCGTCGGGGTGTTCCGGAGAACCGAACACGGGCACCCGTTCTTCGTAATGGCCTTCGGCAATATACTCGGTGGCGCGCACCATGGCGCGCAGCGGGCGGGAGATTTTGAAAGTCACAAAAAGGCTCACGGCCACGGCCGCCAGCACGGCGCCGCCGAGGGCCAGCAGCAAGGCGGTATCCACCGCATGGCGGTAGCCGGCGTAAAGGTTGGCCTGTAAATCCACAGAAATCTGGCCGCCGGTCATGGCCTGGTGTACGGCTTCTTGCATGGCGCGGATGTGCTGGGCAAATGCGTGGGGGGCCAGCCAGAGCGCCCCAAAGTGCACCACGGAAGCCCCAACCACCACGACCACCATGTAGGAAAGGAACAGTTTGGGCCCCAGCCTCACCCACCATGAGCCTTCTTTGTCCACCTGGGGCACAGATGCATTTCCGGCAGCGTTCATGCGGTTTCATCCTCCAGTCGGTAGCCCACGCCGCGCACGGTGACGATCAACCCTTCGCCGCCCTGGGCTTCCATTTTTTGGCGAATATGGCCGATATGCACATCCACGACCCGCTGGTCGCCGTAGAAATCGGCGCCCCACACCCGGGTAATCAACTGCTCGCGCGTCAGCACCATGCCCGGGTAACGGGCCAGCGCCATCAGCATATCAAACTCGGTGGGGGTGAGGTACAACGGGCGGTCGTCCAGGAAGGCTTCCCGCCGCCCCTGGTCCAGCCGCAAGCGGCGCAGCACCAGCACACTGCCGGGCAGCGGGCCGGCTTCGCGCTGCAAACGGCGCAGCGCCGCCTTGATGCGCGCCACCAGTTCTCGGGGGCTGAACGGCTTGGGGACGTAATCGTCGGCCCCCAGCGTCAGCCCCACAATGCGGTCGGTCTCTTCGGTTCTGGCGGTGAGCAGAATCACATAAACGTCGGATTCCCGCCGCAATTGGGTCAGCACTTCCAGCCCGTCCATGCCCGGCAGCATGATATCCAGCACAATGACGTCGGGGCGGTAAGTTCGGGCGGCTTTCAGCGCCGAAACCCCGTCCAGTGCGGTGTAAACCTTGTAGCCTTCCTGAACCAGATAAGCCTTTACCAGGCGCACGATATTGGCTTCATCATCCACAACCAGAACTTTTGCGGGGCTCATCGGCTTGCTCCTGAAAAAGTGGCTTTCGGGGGGCAGCCGCGGCGCCTGCGCTGCTTCGGCGGCGGCCTGTTTACATTGTACTATGTCTGGCCACAACGCCTCCGCGTTCTGTCATCTAAAATGTTACCGGGGTAAGATGAACCTCCAAAAGAAAATGTTACTGGAGGCACCCATGAACCCCGAGGACCCCATGAGCATTGACGAACGCCGCAAATACCTGCACAAAATGCAAACCCGCTACTGGCAGGCCTCTCGCACCGAAAGAAGCCGGCTACTGGACGAAATGTGTGCCGTCACCGGCCTGCATCGCAAAA
>JALUXH010000140.1 GCA_027019065.1 Anaerolineales bacterium | reverse complement strand
ACCGGCTTGAGTTTGCCCGCAAACACCAGGCGCATCACCTCCCGAAAATCCTTCTGCGGCGACATGGTGGAACCCACCACGCTGAGGTGCTTGCCGAAAATGTAGCGGTTGTCAATCTGAAATTTCGGCCCGCCGGTGTTGCCCACGGTGAGAATGCGCCCGCCCTTGCGCGCAGCCCTGAAACTCAGCGGGAAAGTCGTGCCCACGTTGTCCACCACCACATCCACGCCGCGCTTGCCCGTGAGGCGGTAAACTTCCTTTGCCCAGTTTTCGGTCTGGCTGCGGTCAATCAGGAAGTCGGCGCCCAACGCCTCGGCCAGCGCCAGTTTTTCGGCATTGGAGCCCACCACCACCACGCGGCAGCCGGTGAGTTTGGCAATCTGGATGCTGGCGGTGTTCACGCCCCCCGAAGCGCCGACCACCAGCACCCATTCGCCCGGGCGCAGTTGCCCGCGGGTGATGAGGGAATGCCACGCCGTTTGGAAAACCAGCGCCGCGGCCGCGGCTTCGTGATAGCCGAAACCTTCGGGCAGCGCCAGCAGGTTGCGGGCGGGCACGGCAACATATTCGGCGTAAGTGCCGGGGCGGGTTTCGCCCAGCAGCTGCCAGTGCTCGCAGAGGTTATCTTGCCCAGCGAGGCAAAATTCACACTTGCCGCAGCCGATGTTGGGGTTGATGACCACGCGGTCGCCGACCTGCCACCCGGTGACACCCGCGCCCAGCGCCGCCACCTCGCCTGCGCCATCTGCGCCGAGAATGTGCGGATAGGTCAAACGAATGCCGGGCCAGCCTTCCCGCACCCAGAGGTCAAGGCGGTTAAGGGCTGCCGCCCGCAGGCGCACCAGCACCTCGCCCGCGGCGGGTTCAGGCGTGGGCAGGTCGCCATAGCGCAACACGTCAAGCCCACCGTGCTCGTGGAAGAAAACGGCTTTCATTTTTTCTATGCTCCTCATGGAGACGGTAAGGGGAATAGCGGATGGCAGGTAGCAGGTAGCAGGTAGCAGATGGCGGATGGCGGATGGCGGATGGCGGATGGCGTGCAACGCCAAGATGCCCGGCCACCTGCCAACCGCTAACCGCTATCTGCCAACCGCTAACCGCTCCCTGTCCATTGCTAACCACTCACTTACACCCGGAGCCCCGTCTCCAACCGAGCGATGACCAGGCGCTGAATTTCGCTGGTGCCTTCGTAAATTTCGGTAATCTTGGCATCGCGGAAGTAGCGTTCCACCGGCAGTTCTTTGGAATAGCCCATGCCGCCGTGGATTTGCACCGCGGCGTGGGCGCAATACATCGCGGTTTCCGACGCGAAGAGTTTTGCCATTGAAGCCTCTAAAGTATAGCGCTCGCCGGTCTCTTTGGCCTTTTCTTTCGCCAGGGCAGCGTTGTAAATCAGCGCCCGGGCGGCTTCAATGCGGCTCTTCATATCGGCAATTTTGAAGCCGGTGCCCTGGAATTCACCAATGGGGTGCCCAAAGGCTTCGCGTTCCTGCACATACCGGCGGGCGGCTTCGTAGGCGGCTTCGGCAATGCCCAAAGCCTGCGCCGCGATGCCGATGCGGCCGGCATCCAGCACGGCCATGGCAATCTTGAAGCCCTGGCCTTCTTCGCCAATGCGGTTTTCTGCCGGCACTTTGACATTTTCAAAGCCGATTTCGCTGGTGGCGGAAGCGCGGATGCCCAGTTTGGGCTCTTTGCGG
Organism: Anaerolineales bacterium; assembly: GCA_027019065.1. Lineage (GTDB taxonomy): Bacteria > Chloroflexota > Anaerolineae > Anaerolineales > DRMV01 > DRMV01. The sequence goes on along the minus strand of JALUXH010000140.1, from coordinate 10,340 downwards.
CCGCGCACCAGGCCCGGGGTATCGCCTTCCACAATGAAAGCCGTAATGCCGCGATGCCCTTTCTCGGGGTCGGTCATCGCAAAAACAACAAAATAGTCGGCCACGGGGCCGCTGGTGATCCAGTTTTTGCGCCCGTTGAGGATGTAATAGTTGCCTTCCCGCACGGCGCGCGTGCGCATGTTGGCCGCATCCGAACCGGAGGAAGGTTCGGTTAACGCGTAAGCGCCGATGGCCTGCCCCGACGCCACCGGCACCACATACTTCTGCTTCTGCGCTTCGGTACCGTAGTGAAGAATGCCGTGGCAGAAAAGCGAGTTGTTGACCGACATAATCGTGCCGTGGGCGGCATCCACCTTGCTGATTTCCGCCTCGGCGAGCACATAAGCAAGCGTATCCATGCCTGCGCCGCCGTATTCCTCCGGCACTTCAATGCCCATGAACCCCATCTCGCCCATCTTGCGGATGGTGTCCATAGGGAACTCACCGCTTTCGTCGTATTCAGCAGCGATGGGCGCAATTTCCTGCTCGGCAAATTTGCGCGCCTCCTGCTGAATCATGCGGTGTTCGTCAGTAAGAATGTGTTCAAACGCAAAGCGGCCCATATCAGCCTCCGTCAGAGAAAGATCATGATGGTCAAGCGTTGCCATTATAGCACGGGAAGCCGCGCTGCAAATTCAGCAAAAGCCGGCATGTGGCACGCCCGCGGCGGGGAAGCCGCTACCGCTCGCGGCGCAATGCCCCGAACACCAGCAACAAGCCCAACAGCGCCCCGGCCCCATACACCCCGGCCCGCGCCAGCGTCGGTTCCGGCAGCCGGGCCGGGTTGGGCGGCAGAGGGGTGGGCGTGGGCCGGCGGGGCGTGGCTGTGGGGCGGGGCGTGGCCGTGGGGCGGGGGTGCGGCGTGCCGCCGACGATGGGGGCGGGGGTCGGCGTTTCCACCGGCGTGTAATTTCGCACCCGCACCGGCAGCGTGGCTTCCCAACGGCGGCCATCGGCCGCCACCACCACAAGCCGCAGCACGTAATCGCCGTCGGTGATGGCGGTGGTATCCCAGCGGGCAATCAAGGCATCGTGAGCAGGAATGTGCCTGACGGCAATCAAGAACCAGGTTTGGGTGGGGTCGTTGGCATAGCCAAAATACAGGCTTGCCTGCCGGAAATCCGAAACATCGGTAACGCCCAGCACGCGCACCCGCCCCTGCACCGCCTGGTGCGGCCTGGGGGCGGTAATGCGCACCGGGGAAGGCGTGGGCGCAGGCGTCAGAGCATGCACGGGCGTTCTGCCCACCAGCAGCGCCGCGGCCAGCCCCAACCCAAGCAACACGACCCAACGCCGCACACCAGCCCAAAAGTTCCCGTTCATCGGCTTCCCCGGCAAAACAAAAGCGCGCCTTTCACGGCGCGCTGCAAAAGGCAGAGCATCAGTCTGCCAGGTCGGAAACGTCCTCTCCGGCCATGCCGCTGCCGACATAATCTTCCAGCCGGGGCAGCACGGCCACCGGTTTGATGGTACGCGCCACCACTTCGCGTGTGCCGTCAATTTTCAGCTGGTGGAACAGACGATGGAACTGTGCGTCCCAATCGGCATACACGGCCTCTTTGACGGCTTCATCCAGCGCCCAGATCTGCTTTTTGAACGGCCCCAAAGCCCGTTTGCGGGTTTTGTAGTAGAACTGCTCATCGGTCATGCCGGGTTTGCGCTCGTGGGTATGGTGTTCCCGCAGGTAAGCGTAAATTTCTGCTTTCAGGTCTTCCGGCATGTGCTTGTAGAGGATGTTCATAAAGTTGGTGGCAAGGTGAATTTCGCACGCTTCGGCCTCGGGGAACTTGCCGAACGCGTCTTCCGGCAGAGTGGAAGCGCCATGCTGCACTGCGCCGGCCATGCCGTAGGCCTCCCGCGCCACCCGGCTGAGGTGCTTCAGGGTGTTGAAATCCACTTTCACTTTGGCGATCGTGCCGTCGGGCAGCACCACCCCGCCGTGAGAAGTGCCGGTCTGGATGCTGATTTTGCTCAGCCCCACAGCGCCCGGCGCGATGTCGGCCAGATGGGCATTGTAGCCATCCATATATGCCCGCAACTCTTCTTCGGTGGAGTTGTGGCCGCCGACTTCGCCGATTTCCCCGCCCACCGAAACCTCCACGCCTTCCGGCTGAACGGTGCGAATGTAGGCCGTGAATTCCGCCGAAAGTTTGTAGTTCAATTCCTGCTGTGCGGGGATGGTGGCACGGGAAAGGTCCACCAGGGTGGAGGTATCCACATCAATGTTATAGAAACCGGCGCGGATGGCTTCCAGGATCAGCGCACGAATGGCCTGCACTTCCGCGTCGGCGTCTTCGGCAAAACGTTTGGGGGAAACCTGGAAATGGTCGCCCTGGATGAACACCGGGCCGCGGAAGCCCTCCGCGATGGCCGCTGCCAGCACCTGAGCCACATACTCCGCCGGGCGCTGGTCGGTGTAGCCGATTTCGGAGCGGGCAATTTCAAAAATAAACGCTCCCGCGCCGATGGCCAGGGCGTTTTTGAACACCGCCCGCGCGGCCAGGAACGGCAGCACCCGCAAATTCATTGCCGGAACGGTAAACGTGGGGGCAATCTCGCCGCGGCCGCGGGCCAGGTAGAGGTCGTTGATGGAAGCAGGCACAATCCCCAGATCCAACGCCGCCCCGCGAATGAGAAACTGCGCCAGGCCCTTTTCGGGCTGGCTGCCAAGAGCCGAGATTTCGGCCAGCAAACGGAGATGCTTTTTCAAGCGCCCTTCGTTTTCCACGCGCACCACGCCATCATGCACCCCAACGGCATGGTCTGTTTTCGCCAGCAAGGCTTCCAGGGCTTTCATCAGGTTATCCTCCTCAGAATGTAGATGGTGCCAATTATAGCACGCGCTTTCTCCGCAAGGGCGCTGACGCGGCATCCCGCGCCTGCTACTTTATGGCTATACGAAACTGCGCCTGCCCGAGGCTTTCCCCCTCCACCTCTCGGGCCCTCGCTGCAGGCAGTGGTATACTTTCCCCCGCCATGACCGAGCACATCCGCAATTTCTCCATCATCGCCCATATCGACCACGGCAAATCCACCCTGGCCGACCGCCTGCTCCAACGCACCGGCACCATCCCCCCGCGCGAGATGACCGAGCAGGTGCTGGACGACATGGACCTGGAGCGCGAAAAGGGCGTCACCATCAAGGCCTCCGCGGTGCGGATGCGCTACACCGCCGCCGACGGCCAGACCTACGAACTCAACCTCATTGACACACCCGGCCATGTGGATTTCGGCTACGAGGTCAGCCGGGCGCTGGCCGCATGTGAAGGCGCGCTGCTGGTGGTGGATGCTTCCCAGGGGGTGGAAGCCCAAACTTTAGCCAACCTCTACCTGGCCCTGGAAAACGACCTGGAAGTCATCCCGGTGGTCAACAAAATTGACCTGCCCTCGGCGCGCCCCGACGAGGTGGCGCAGGAAATTGAGAACCTGCTCGGCACGCCCGCCGACGAAGTGCTGCGGGTTTCCGCCAAAGAGGGCACCAACGTTGCTCAAGTGCTGGAAGCCATTGTGCGCGAGGTGCCGCCGCCGAAAGGCGACGAAAACGCCCCCCTGCGTGCGCTGATTTTCGATTCCCACTACGATGCCTACAAAGGCGTGGTGGTGTATGTGCGCCTGGTGGACGGCCGCCTGAGCGCCGCCGATCCGCTGCGGCTGATGGCTTCCGGCGCCACATTCAAACCCGTGGAAGTCGGCGTATTTTCGCCCCACATGACGCCCACCGGCAGCCTGCGCGCCGGCGAAGTCGGCTACATCGCCACCGGCCTGAAAACCGTGCGGGAAGCCCGCGTCGGCGACACCGTCACCCACGCCCAGCACCCCGCCGCCGAACCGCTCCCCGGCTACCGCCACCCCAAGCCCATGGTCTTCGCGGGCATCTACCCCGTGGAAGGCGAGGACTATCAGGACCTGCGCGACGCGCTGGAAAAACTGCAACTCAACGACGCCGCGCTGGTCTTTGAACCGGAAACCTCGCAGGCCCTCGGCTTCGGCTTCCGCTGCGGCTTCCTCGGCATGTTCCACATGGAAATTGTGCAGGAACGCCTGGAACGGGAATACGGCCTGGACATTGTGGTAACAGCCCCCTCGGTGGAATACGAGGTCGTGCTGCGCGATGGCCGCACGCTCGTCATTGATTCACCGGCCGAATTGCCCGACGAAGCCCAAATTGAGGAAATCCGCGAGCCGTGGATGAAAATCCAGATCTTCACCCCCACCGAGTTCTACGGCCCGGTGATGGAGATGGTGACCAAACGCCGCGGCGCCTTCCTCGGCCAGGAATACCCCACCCCCGACCGGGTGGTGCTGAACTTTGAATTGCCGCTTTCCGAACTGATCATAGATTTCTTTGACCAGTTGAAATCGCGCACCCGCGGCTACGCCTCGTTGGACTATCAGTTTGCCGAATACCGCGCCGGCGACCTGGTGAAACTGACCATTCTGGTCAACGGCGAGCCGGTGGATGCGTTAGCCACCATCGTCCACCGCGACGAAGCCTATACGAAAGGGCAGCGTCTGGTTTCCAAACTGAAGGAACTCATCCCGCGGCAGTTGTTTGCCGTGCCCGTGCAGGCCGTAGCCGGGGGGCGGGTGATTTCCCGCGCCAACATCAAGGCGCTGCGGAAAGACGTCCTCGCCAAGTGCTACGGCGGCGATGTAACCCGCAAGCGCAAACTGCTGGAAAAGCAAAAGAAGGGCAAAAAGCGCATGAAAATGGTGGGACAGGTGGAAATTCCGCAGGAAGCCTTTTTGGCCGTGCTGCAGGTTGGGGAGGACAGCCGTTGAGCACGGGGAAGCCGTCCTGGCGGCGGGCGCTGCCGGGGTTCGCGGTCAGCGCGGTGGTGCTGGTGGTGGTGTTCGCCGTGAGCGACCCGCGCGCACTTTGGCACGCTCTGAGGGGCGTGCCGCTGTGGGTGCCGGTGTCGGCCGGCGCGCTGCTGGCGCTTTCCTTAGGGCTGCGGGCGCTTTCCTGGCAAGTGCTGCTGGGGCAGCGGGTCGCATGGGCCGATGCTTTCTGGGCTTTGAGCGCCGGTTATCTGGTCAACAACATCATCCCCTTCCGCGCCGGAGAAGCCGCCCGCGCCCTGCTGGCGGCCCCCAAAGCCCGCGTTTCGTTCTGGCACGCCCTCTCTACGGTCATGGTGGAACGCCTGCTTGATGTCGTGCTGCTGGCCGGCATGCTGGTGGGCTCGCTGCCGTGGGTGCTGGATGTGCCCTGGGCGCGGCAGGCCGCGTGGGGGTTCGGCGGTGCGGCAGCAGGAATGCTGGTGGTGCTGGCTGTTGTGGCGCGCGCCCGCTTCCGGCTGGCCGCGGCGCTGACCGCGTGGCAGCAACGGCATGCCCGGTTCTCGTGGGGGCAGCGGCTGCTGCATTGGGCACTGGCCTTCCTGGATGGTCTGGAAGCCCTGACTTCCCCGGTTTCGCTGGCGGCGGTGGCTTTCCTGCTGGCTGCTTCGTGGGGCGTGCAAATTGTCGCCTACGGCCTCACCCTGCGGGCACTCGTGCCGCGGGCCTCTTACCTGTGGGCGGCCTTTGCCCTCGGCAGCGTGGGCATGGGCGTCGCCGTGCCCTCTGCGCCGGGCGGGCTGGGCGTGGTGGAAGGCGTGATGGTGTTTGTGCTCGGCGCGCTGGGCATTGATGCCAGCACTGCGCTCGCCTACGCCCTCGCCATGCACGGCGTGTATTACATCGTGACCGGGCTGCTGGGCGTGGCAGGCATCCAGGTGCTGGGCATGACGCTCCAGAGCCTGATTGTGCAAACCCTGCAGAAAGGGAAAGCCCATGGGGAAGCATAAGCGGGGACAATGGGCGCTGCTGGGCGTGCTGGCGCTCCTGTGGGCAATGCAATCGGCCGTGATGGTCTCACAAGGCAACTGGGGATGGCGCACTCTGCTGCACACCTGGCAACAGCCCCTGCCGTGGCGCAGCGCCCGCTTCTACCGCGGCCCGGCCTTTGCCGAGGAAGTAGCCTTGCTGCGAGCACACATTCCGGCCGAAGGGCGCGTGGTCCTTCCGCCGCCGGGCACCGCCCCCGGCGTAGACAGCGAGCGGGAAATGGAATGGTTTCTCTTTCCCCGCCATGTCACCAACTGCCTGTCCACCGCTTGCCTGAAACAATGGATCGCCCGCGGCAATGCCTTCGTGGTGTGGGCGCCCGGCACTTTTCGCCCCGCCGACGTGCCGCAAGCCCGCTGGCTGCCACTGCGGGGCGACTTGGGCGTGGTCGCGCCTGCCGGAGGTACTCCCCCGCCCAGCCCTGATGCCCCGCTCTCGCCCCTCCGCTGGCTGCTGGAAGGGCTTGGCGAAATGGCGCTGCTGGGGCTGATGGCATGGGGCGGCCTGGGGCTGGTAAGCCTTTCAGGCGGTTCCCGTCTTTCAGGGGGCGAGCGGTGGGCCGTCGCCTGGGTCGCGGGTTCCGGAACGCTGACCTTCGGGGTTTACATCCTGCTCCTGGTGGGCGTCCCTTTCAAAACCGCGGTTGGCGTGACGGGTGCAGGAATGCTCGCCGTGGGCGCATGGAGGCGGCAACGCAGCGGCAGGCAGAAATCCTCGGCCACAAAGGAACCCAGGCCCCGGGCCGCCTGGGGCGGCCTGGCTCTGCTGGCAGGCTGGCTCGGCCTGCTGGCGGTGCTGGCGGTTGGCAAGGGCTACCATGCCACCGACGCCTTGGGCATCTGGGGCATCAAAGGCTATGGCATCGCCCAATGGGGGCTGCGGCAGGGCACTTACCTGGGATTCGTGCGCGATTATCCCCTCCACGTTCCCCTGCTCATTGCTTTGCCCAAAGCCCTGTGGGGCGACCTGACCGGGATGAGCAAGGTGGTGTTTCCCGCCTTTCTGGCAGCCCTGGCCGTGATTTTGTACGAAGAAACTTACCGACACACGCAAAGCGCCCTGTGGGCCTTCCTGGGCGGCGCGCTCTGGAGCACTGCGCCGCTGGTGGTGCAGCACGCACAAATCGCTTACGCCAACCTGGCCGCGGCCTGTTATCTTTTCCTCGGCGTCTGGCTCTGGCACGAAAAAGGGGAAGGCTGGCTTGGCGGCCTGATGCTGGCGTGGGGAGTGTGGTCTCGGCCGGAAGCCTGGCTGCTGGTGGGGGCAGTCCTCGCCATCGGGGCGTTGCGCGCCGCTTCCCGCCGCGTTTTCTGGCAAGCCGCCCTCCCCCCTACCCTCATGACCGCGCTTTGGCTGCTGACGCGCCGCATGGCTTACGCTTACCGCCACGCGCCGGGCACGCTCAAGATTTTCCTGCCCGGCGTAGCGGCCCTTTTCCGGGGTAAAATTCACCCCGCGGCGTTGGCGGCCGTCATCGGCGCCTGGGCGCGCTTCACCTCACTACGGCTTTGGGGCGTGGTGGGCGCGCTGGCGTTGCTTGGGCTGTTGGTGATGATAGGGCGGCACCTCTTTGCTAACCCCCAGCCTCATTCCGACCGTCCCTGCGGCGTCATGGCTCTCACGGCGGTGGGGATGGCAGCCGTAGTCAGCGGCATCTATTACTTCACCGCTTATCTCCCCGGTTACGACATCCGGTGGTGGATCAACACCGGCTTTGACCGTCTGAACCTTCCTGCCCTCGCTTTGCTCTGGTACGCCGTATGGGTTGGCGCCTTCACAAAGACGAGGCCCCCTTCTCGGCTTTCCGGAGAAGCCCAGGCGCAAAACTGACGCTCTTGGGAGGCTTTGCCATGCACTACCTCATCACCGGCGGGGCCGGTTTCATCGGCTCCAACTACGCCGCCCGCCTGCTGGCCCGCGGCGAGCAGGTTACGATTTACGACAACCTCTCGCGGGGCGGCGCCCCCCGCAACCTGACCTGGCTGCGGGAACGCTTCGGCGCGGATGCCTTCCGGCTGGTGGAAGGCGACGTGCGCGACGCCGCGCTGCTCACCGCCACCGTGCGGGAGGCCGATGTCGTCGTCCACCTCGCCGCCCAGGTCGCCGTCACCACTTCCGTGGCCCGCCCCCGGCTGGATTTCGAAATCAACGCCCTGGGCACTTTCAACGTCCTGGAAGCCGCCCGCCTCTCGCCGCGCCGCCCCTTCGTGCTTTACGCTTCCACCAACAAGGTGTACGGCGGCATGGAAAACGTGGCCGTGGTGGAGGAAGCCACCCGCTACCGCTACGCCGACCTGCCCCACGGCGTGCCCGAAACCCAGCCGCTGGATTTCCACTCGCCTTACGGCTGCTCCAAAGGCACCGGCGACCAGTATGTGCGCGACTACGCCCGCATCTACGGCATCCCCACGGTGGTTTTCCGCCAGAGTTGCATCTACGGCACCCGCCAGTGGGGTGTGGAAGACCAGGGCTGGGTGGCGTGGTTTGTCATCGCCGCGGTGACGGGCAAGCCCATCACGATTTACGGCGACGGCAAGCAGGTGCGCGATGTGCTCTTCGTGGACGACCTGCTGGACGCCTACGACGCCGCCATTGCCCGGCGCGAGGCCATCGCCGGGGAAGTCTTCAACATCGGCGGCGGCCCCACCCACACCATCGCCATCTGGCGGGAGTTCGGCCCGCTGCTGGAACGCCTGCTGGGGCGCGAAATTCCCGTTACCTACGGCGAGTGGCGGCCTGGCGACCAGAAAGTGTATGTTTCCGACATCCGCAAAGCGCAGCAAATGCTGGGCTGGCAGCCCCAAATCGGCGTGGAAGAAGGCGTGCAACGGCTGACGGCGTGGGTGCAGGAGCAATTCGGCTAAAGCGGCGGCAGCAAAAAATCGTAACTGTTCAGCCTTGGAAAAACAGGCTGCGGATAAAACGGATGGCCGCGGATTTTTAGGACGCCAAGGGCTCCAAGATGACGCCAAGAGGTAACGCAAAGGGCGCAAAGGAAGCAAAGAGCGCAAAGCGTTGTTGCGGACTCTACGAATTGACGAAGTAACGCTTCACGAATTACGCCGTTTCTGTGTCTTCTGTGCTCATCTGTGAAATCTGTGGATGTTTTTTCTGTGGAACCTGCGTCATCTGTGGTTTCTCTTGACCGAGGCTGAACAGATACAAAAAATCAGGATAAGGGAAACGGGTTCATGAAAATTCTCATCATGCTCACTTACTACCGCCCGCATACCAGCGGCCTGACCATCTATGCCGAGCGGATGGCCAAGGCTTTGGCTGCCCGCGGCCATCAGGTCACCGTGCTCACTTCGCAATACGAGCGCAGCCTGCCCCGCCGCGAAATCGCCGACGGCGTGCAGGTGGTGCGCGTGCCGGTGCTCTTTCGCATCAGCAAGGGCGTCATCATGCCCACCGTCGGGCTGGAAGCCACCCGCCATGTGCTCGCCAACGATGTGGTTTCCCTGCACCTGCCCCAGTTTGATGCCGCAGGGGTGGCCCTGCGCGGTCGGCTGTTCCGCCGTCCCACGGTCATCACCTACCACTGCGATGTCAAACTGCCGCCCGGCCCGTTCAACCGCGCCGCCAATGTGGCCGTGCACCTGATGGACCACCTCGCCGCCCGCTTCACCCACCGCATCGTCACCTACACCCAGGACTACGCCGACCATTCCCCCTACCTGCGGCGCTACCGCCACAAACTGACCACCATTCTGCCGCCGGTCACCCTGCCCGAAACCACGCCGGAGGCCGTCGCAGCCTTTGCCCGGCAGCACAACCCCGAAGGCCGCCGTCCGGTCATCGGCATGGCCGCCCGCCTGGCTGCCGAAAAGGGCGTGGAATACCTCGTCGCGGCGATGGCGCGGGTGCTGGCCGTGTACCCCGACGCATTGGTGCTCTACGCCGGGCCGTACGAAAACGTCCTCGGCGAGGAAGCCTACCGCCGGCGGGTCATGCCCGCCATCCGCAAGCTGCAGGCAAGCGGCCACTGGCGCTTCGTGGGGCTGCTTTCCCCGCAAGAAATGGCCGCCTACTACCCCAACCTGGACGTGCTGGTGCTGCCCAGCCTGAACGCGACCGAAAGTTTTGGGCTGGTGCAAATTGAGGCCATGATGAACGGCGTGCCGGTGGTGGCTTCCAACCTGCCGGGCGTGCGGCAGCCGGTGAAAATGACCGGCATGGGCGAAATTGCCGAAATCGGCAATGCCGAAAGCCTGGCCGAGGGGCTGCTGAAAGTGCTGGGCAACCCCGATGCCTACCGCGGCAACCCCGCAGAAGTGCGGCGCATCTTCGCTCCGGAAGCCAACGCCGCCGCCTACGAAGCCCTCTTCCGGCAACTGCTGGAAAAATTGCACGCCGCCCCCACCCGGTGATTACCCAGATCTCTCCCCACCCCCGCCGGGGCCTCCCCCTCCCCTCCCTTACAAAGGGAGGGGAGGGGGAAAAGCCGCCGCAGGCGGCTTGGGGGAGGG
>JALUXH010000139.1 GCA_027019065.1 Anaerolineales bacterium | reverse complement strand
CGCCTTTTCGCTCTGGACGCCCTCCTCGCCACCGAAGGCGAATTGCCCTGCAATGTCAAATTCCTCATAGAAGGCGAAGAAGAAGTCAGCAGCGTGCATCTGGAAGAAACCATCCGCGCCCGCGCCGCGCAGTTCGCAGCCGATGCGTGCATCTGGGAATTTGGCGGCGTCGGGCAAAACGACGAACCCCATCAGGTCATGGGCATGCGCGGCATTTGCTATGTGGAACTTTCGGTGCAAACCGCCGAAGTGGATACCCACTCCGGCCTTACGGGCGGCATCTTTCCCAATGCAGCCTGGCGGCTGGTGTGGGCGCTGCACACCCTCAAAGGCAGCGACGAGCGCATCCGCATTGCAGGGTTCTACGACCGCGTGGTGCCGCCCGGCCCCCGCGACCTGGAACTGCTGGCCGCCCTGCCCGACCCCTCCGAGGCCTACAAACAAAGCGCGGGCATTACAGGCTTCATCAAAGGGGTGCAGGGCGGCGCCGCATTGTGGCAAGCCGCCCTGTTTGACCCCACCTGCACCATCTGCGGCCTCACCGCGGGCTATCAGGGCCCCGGCAGCAAAACGGTGCTGCCGGCGCGCGCCACGGCCAAAGTGGACTTCCGGCTGGTGCCCGACCAGCGCCCTGAAGAAATCTTCCGCCTGCTGCGCGAGCACCTGGACGCCCACGGCTTCCGCGATGTGGCCATCACCTGCCTCGGCAGCGAGCATCCGGTCAAAATGGACCCCGACGACCCTTTTATCAACCTGGTGGCCGAAACCGCCCGTCCGGTCTACGGCATGCCCCAGCAGAAAATCCCCCTCAGCGGCGGCTCCGGCCCCGGCTGGGCATTCCACCATCACCTCGGCGTGCCCATCGCCACCGCGGGCATTGCCTACCCCGGAAGCAACATTCACGCCCCTAACGAAAACATCCGCCTGGATCTGTACCTCAAAGGTGCGCGCCACATTGCCCGGGTGGTTCAGGCCTTCGAACAGGGATAACCTATGGCGCCTTCCCCTTCCTGCACGCGGCCGCTGCGCCGGCGGCGCTTCAACCCGCAGCGCGACCTGGGCATTCGCCTGCTGGCCATCTATGCCCTTTTCGTGCTGCCGCTGGTCGGCATGACCCTTTACTTTGACCGCCTGGCCACCGAACGGCTACACGCCGATGTAGAAAACGCCAACCTCGCCCTTGCCAAAGCCATTGCCGAAGAAACCAACCTCTCGTTGGGCAGTTTTCTCGGCGCAGCCCGCCGGCTGGGGGCCGAACCGGCCGTGCTGCAAGCCAGCGTTCCGGCCATGCAGCCCCTTTTCGAAGCCCTTGCCAAAAGCCGCCCTGAAGTCAACCTGGTCTACCGCCTCAACGCCAAAGGCATCATGCTCTATCACTACCCCCAGGGCAGCGATGTCGCCTGGTCCACCATCGGCCTGGATTTCTCGTTCCGGCCTTATTTTCAAAAAGCCCGCACCACCCACCTGCCCTTCTTTTCCCAGGGGCGCATTTCCCCCACCACCAACCAGCCCGTGGTCACGGCCGTCATGCCGCTATGGGTCAACGGGGAATTTCGGGGGCTGCTGGGCATCAACATCAGCCTGAACGCCCTCAGCCTGGCGCTGCAGCAAATTGCCGCAGCCCACACCAGCGCCGAAAACTTCACCGTGTTCATCGTAGATAGCGGCGGGAACATCGTCGCCTCATCCCTGCCCGGCCCCTCCGGCAAAGGGGAAAGCCTGCTGGGCAACATCACCACGCTGGCGCCCGCGCTGGGGGGCCTGCCCGGCAGCGACCGCACCGAAGCGCTGCTGCTGCCCGTAAAAGGCCAAGATACCCTCTACGCCTACACCCCCATTCCGGCCGTCAAGTGGGGCGTGCTGGTAGGGCGCTCCGCAGAAGCCGCTTTCAACACGGTCAGCGCCTTCCGCCGGGCCACGCATCTGGCACTGGCACTGGTGATCGTGGCCGGGCTGCTGTTCTGGCTGGCGCTTTCCCGCCAGGTGCTTGGCCCGCTGGAAGACCTGGCGGCCTACAGCCGTCATATCGGCCGGGAAGGCCCCCACGGCGCCGACGAGCGCGCCACGCTGGAAACCCTGGCCGAACGCCCCGACCAGGTCGGCCACCTGGCGCGCACCCTGCGGCGGATGGAAACCGACATCACCGCCCGCATGCAGGAACTGCACACCCTGCTGGAAACCAGCGCCGCCGTGGCTTCCACGCTGGATTCCCGCACGGTGCTGGCGCGCATTCTGGCCCAGGTGGAACGCCTGCTCGGCGTGCAAAAATGCGCCATCATCGCCTGGGATGAGCAGCGTCAGGCCTTCGTGGCGCAGGCCAGCCGGGGCCTCTCGCCGCGCTACGCCGAAAGGCTGGTCATCGGGCGCGACGAGTTCAACTCGTTGACCCTGCGGGCGCTGCAGGCCAACCGCCCCCTGCAAATCAGCGACACCGAAACCGACCCCACCGCCACGGCCATTCGGCCGCGGGCACGCGCCGAAGGCTACCGCTCCGTTCTGGCCGTTCCCCTGCCCACGCAGCACACGCCGCCCGCAGCGCTGGTGGTTTACTACCCCGAACCGCACACCTTCACCCCGCAGGAAATTGACCTGCTGACCTCCTTTGCCAACCATGCGGCCATGGCCATTGAAAACGCGGCGCTGTTCGCCCGCTCGGATGAGCGGCTGCAAGAACAAACCCGCCGCCTGGAAGCCCTGGTGCAATCCATGGGCGATGCGCTGCTGCTGGAAGACCACAAAGGGCAGGTCCTGTACGCCAACCGGCGCATGGCCGCCCTGGCCGACCTTTCCGCCGAAGACCTCAGCGGCGCAGAAACAGAGCGAATCGTCCAGCGCATTCTCAACCACGCCCCCAACGCAGCCGCCGCCCGCGCGGCGCTGGCACACGCCGCCGAAGAAGGCACCGCCGAAGTTGACCTGCGCCTGCACGGCCGCCTGACCACATGGCAGGTGCAAATCTTTGCCGTTACCGATTCGCGCGGCGTGGCCATCGGCCACGGGCAGATCTGGCAGGATATCACCGCCAACCGCGAAATAGACCGCATGAAAGCCAGCCTGATCTCCACCGTATCTCACGAACTCCGCACCCCGCTGGCCGCCATCAAAGGCTATGTCTCTACCCTCCTGGCCGACGATGTCACCTGGGAACCGGAAGCCCAGCGCGAATTCCTGCTGACCATTTCTGAGGAAACCGACCGCCTGAGCGACCTGGTCAGCGACTTGCTGGACCTTTCCCGCATTGAAGGGGGCAGCCTGAAAGTGCAGCCCGAGCCCCTTGACCTGGAAACCCTCATCGCCCGCGCCGCCCGCAACGCCCACCCCGCCCCCGGCAACCGGCTGGAAGTGCACCTGCCCGCCGACCTCCCCCCCGTCTTTGCCGACCCGCGGCACATAGAAGTGGTGCTGCGGAATTTGATAGAAAACGCGGTGAAATACGGCGGCGAAACCTCACCCGTGCGCGTGAGCGCCACACAAGAAAACACCTACCTCGTCGTGCGCGTTGAAGACGAAGGCCCCGGCATTCCCCCGGAACACGTGCCGCACGTCTTTGAGAGTTTTTACCGCGTAGAAAGCGGGCTGACCCGGCAGGCTTCCGGCGCAGGGCTGGGGCTGGCGATCTGCCGGGGGTTCGTGAAAGCCCACGGCGGCAAAATCTGGGTGGAACCGCGCGCCCGCGGCACGTGCATCGCCTTCTCGCTGCCCCTCACCCCCCCCAACGACTCCGACACTTCCCCCTTGTAGGAGGACGCCGTATGGAAGCCCCGCACCCGACCGTGCTGGTTGTAGACGACGCCAAAAGCCTGCGCGAATTCGTGCGCCGCAACCTGGACGTCCGCGGCTACCGGGTCGTTACAGCCGTCAACGGCGCCGATGCGCTGGAAAAGTTCCAGGCCCACAAAATTGATCTGGTCATCCTTGACCTCATCATGCCGCAAATGGACGGCCTGGAAGTCATCCAACGGCTGCGGCTGCATTCCAACGTGCCCATCATTGTGCTGTCTGCCCTCGGCGAAGAGAACACCAAAATCCAGGCGCTCAACCGCGGCGCCGACGACTACCTGACCAAGCCCTTCGGCGTTGGCGAACTGCTGGCACGGGTGCAGGCCGTGCTGCGGCGGGCCCGCCACACCCCGTCCACCCAGGAAAGCCCCGTCCTTGTGCGCGGCCCCGTCGTGCTGGATAGAGAACGCCACGAAGTCACCATAGAAGGCCGCCCCGTCAACCTGACCCCCACCGAATTCAGCCTGCTGGAATACCTGATGCAAAATACGGGCAAAGTGTTGCCCCATCGCGCCATCCTGCAAAACGTGTGGGGGCCGGAATACGGGCAGGAAGCCGAATACCTGCGGGTTTATATCGGCCGTCTGCGCCAAAAAATAGAACCCGACCCCAACAACCCGCGCTACCTGCGCACCGAGCGCGGCGTAGGGTATTCTTTCAACGCCTGAACCTGCCCGCCGGCCACACACCGGCAAACCGAAAACAGCGCCGCCGGGCATGAGGGGCTGCCCGGCCACAGGCTCGTTCAGCTGGAAAAACAGCCCTGCCGGGAAGGCAGGGCGCTATTCATCTTCATCCCAGAGGGGAAACCTTCAAGCCCTTTCGGCCACAGCCTTGCGCACGCTGCCGCCGCTTTGCTTCAGCCTCTCGCGAGCCGTATCGGGCGAGCAACGCAACAACGTGCTCACAATCGCAACCTTGACATCGTTGTCGCAACGCGCCAACACCTCCGCGGCCTCAGATTCCCCAATGCCACACGCTTCTGCCACAATCCGGCGGGCGCGCTCCTGAAGTTTGACATTCTGTTGCTGAACGTCCACCATCAAGTTGCCGTACGTCTTCCCCAGGCGCACCATGACCGCCGTGCTCAGCATGTTGAGCACCAGTTTCTGCACCGTTCCGGCTTTGAGGCGGGTGGACCCCGTAATCACTTCAGGCCCCACCAGGGGCGCCAACACATGATCGGCCAGGGAAGCCAAGGGGGCCGGAAGGTTGCAAATCAGCGCCACCGTCAGCGCCCCTCGCCGATGGGCTTCCGTGAGCGCGCCAACGACGTAAGGGGTACGGCCACTGGCCGCGATGCCCACCACACTATCCAGAGGCCCAACGTCCAAATCGCGTAACGCCTGTTCTCCGTCTTCGGGGCGGTCTTCGGCTTCTTCCACCGCCTCGGTGAGCGCCCTGGCGCCTCCCGCAATCACCCCCACCACCTGGCCAGGGGCAGTATTGAAGGTAGGGGGACACTCCGAAGCATCCAGCACGCCCAGGCGCCCCGAGGTGCCCGCGCCGACATAAATCAGACGCCCGCCTTTGCGCATCCGGGCAGCAATGGCATCTACCGCCGCCGCAATGGCCGGCAGGCGCGGGCGGACGGCAGCCACGGCGCGCCGGTCTTCCAAATGCATCAGCCCGACCACTTCCAAAGTGGAGCGCACATCCAGGTCGTGGGTCAGGACATTGCGTTGTTCCGACGCCCAGGGGCCTGCTGGCCGCGGGCGAGGCTCGTCAGCAAAGGAAGGCAACGAGCGCCCGGCAAGCGCCAGCGCCAACAGGCCTGCGCCCACCGCAGCATCCAGGCGCGGCTCCTGAGGCCGCGCAAAGGGAACCCGCGTGTGAATCGCCTGGGAAACCAGCGCGCGATAGAAAGCGCTGCCTTCCAGCAAGCCGCCGGAAAGCACCACCGGCAAAGACGTTTCACCCGAAAATTGCAACCGCCGCGCCACGGCATCCACCCCTGCCGCGAGGGCATCGGCCGCCTGCAAAAGCACGTCGGTGGCCGCCAGATCGCCGCTTTCGGCGGCTTCCAGCACCACCGAAGCAAGGGCAGCAATATCGGCCACCTGCCGCTCAGGAGCATACAGCCAGGCAATGAGATGCTCAGGGGAAGGCAGGTTTAACGCTGCCAGAATGCCCGTCTCCAGGCGGGTAGGCAGGTCACTGCCATCCGCTGCCCTGGCCAGAGCCTGACACGCCCGCAAGCCAATGGCGTAACCGCTGCCGTCATCCAAAAGATGCCCCCACCCGCCCGCACGGGCTGTGTCGCCCGCGGCGTTTTCGCCATAGACCATGGCCCCCGTGCCCGCAATCACCACGACACCTTCGCGGCGGCCAACGCCGCCCCTCAAGGCAGCCGCAGCATCATGGACGACTTCCCCGGGAACGCCGGGCAGCATCCGGGCCTGAAGGCGGCGCAAGCGCTCAGCATCGGCCGGCCGCCCGGCGCCTGCCAGCGCCCAGGTGACGGCCGACGCCTGGGGAAGCGCCACACCCGCGGCCCGGGCGGCTTCCTGCATGGCCTGTGCGAGGGCTTCCTCCACCCCTTTTTCTCCCACAAGGTGGTAATTTGAAGCCGCACTCCACCCCCGCCCCAACACCTGCCCGGCCGCATCCAGCACCACAGCCGCGGTCTTGCTGCCTCCACCATCGACGCCAATGACGAAAAAGGTCATGATTTCCCCTCCGAGGATGCATCCGCAGCAGCGGCCACCGCTTCGTGCAGGTCAATGCGGAAGCGGCGAATGGCTTCGCCGTCCCGCCCGTGATAGACGCGATTGGTTAACAACACGACCACCAGGGCGCGCGCCGGATCCACCCACAAGGAAGTGCCGGTAAAACCGGTATGCCCAAAACTGGCCGGGCTAAAGGCCTGGCCTATCAGGCTGTGGGCGGGGGTCTGCAACTTCCAGCCCAGCCCCCGGCGCTCATCGCCTATCCAGGCCTGCTCGCGCACCATTTCGGCTTTCAGTGCGGGGGGTAAAGGCTTAGAGGAAGTTTGCAAAAAGCATTCCCCCAGCAAAACGAGGTCGTGGGCGGTCGCGAACAAGCCTGCGTGCCCGGCCACGCCGCCCAAACAGGCTGCATTTTCATCGTGAACCTCGCCCCACAACCTCCGCCCGCGCCAGGGGCAGCGTTCCGTGGGGGCGATGGTTTCCCGCGCCACGCCGTGAGCCAGAGGCGTATAAGTGGTGTGCGACATCCCCAAAGGGCGCAGCACCGCCTCAGTGAGGTAAAGGGGCAGGGGCTTGCCGGCCAACCGCGCCACGGCTTCCCCCAAAGCGATGAAGCCGACATCGCTATATTGCAGCCCTTCACCAGGGGGATACACGAAGCGCGGCGCTTCCAAGATGGCCTGCAATCGGCGGCGGCGAGTGGCGGGGGCAACCTGATGAGGCAAAGGCACGGGGGCAGGTGGAGGAGGCTGACAACAATCCATCCACGCCGCGAGGCCGGCCGTGTGCGTCAAAAGGTGGCGAAAGGTCACCCGGCTTGCATCCACCACCCGCCCCTGATAAGCGGGCGAGGGGGGCAAGGGGGTTTTCGTGTGAGGGTCGATGCCGGGTTGAAGGGGGAAACGCCTTCCAAACTCGGGTAACACGCGCGCCACGGGGGTATCCAGGGTCACTTTCCCGGCTGCCACCAGCGTCATGAAGGCTGTGGCGGTGAAAAGTTTGGTCAGGGAAGCCAAATCAAAAAGCGTGTCCAGTTGCGTGGGAAGGCGGCGTTCCTCCGGGTCAAGCCAGCCATACGCCTTCCGGAAAGACAACTTCCCCCTCTGTTGCACCCAGAGCACGGCAGCCGGAAAAGCAGACGCCAGCCCCTCCCGCATCAGGGCATCGACGGGGTTCCACGGAGTATGTGCTGCGCCCAAAGGTCGGCCCCTACTTGCCAATGCCCGCCGTCAACCCCGCGATGATTTGCTTGGTTGCCAGCAGGAAGATGATGATCAGCGGCAAGGTGGTGATGATCAGGCCGGCAAAAAGCGTAGACCAATCGGTCTGGAATTCACCGAAGAAACGGGTCATGCCTACAGGCAGGGTCCATTTGTCGGTGGAACGAAGCAACACGAGCGGGAAGAAGAAGTCGTTCCAGAGAGGCACGAACTGGAAAACCACCACCGTCGCGAGCGCAGGGCGCACTAAGGGCAACATGATGCGCCCAAAAATGGTGAATTCACCGGCGCCGTCAATGCGTGCGGCTTCGCTCAATTCCTGAGGGAGTTGCCGGAAGAAAGAGGAAAGGATAAACACCGAGAAGGGAATGCCCGTAGCGGCGTAAACCAGGATCAGCCCCAGGCGGCTGTCCACAAGGCCAAGGTCGTTCAAGAGAAGAAACAAAGGCACAATGGCCAGCCGGAAAGGGAGCATCAAACCGGCTAAAAAATAGGCTGAAAGAAAAGCACTCCCCTGGAAGCGATAACGCCCCAGGATGTAGCCTGCCAGGGCCGACACCGCCGTGGCAAGCACCACCGCCGCGACGGTAATGCCGAGGGAATTGAAGAAATAGACGTGAAAGTTGGCTTTTTCCCACGCTTTGACGAAACTCGCGAAAGAGGGCGAGGTCGGCAGGCCGATGGGGTTCTTGAAGATCTCGCGAGTCGGGCGCAGGGCATTGCTCACGACCAACAACAAGGGCCCCAAAACCACAGCAGCATAGCCCCACAGCAACACCTGCGTGCCCACGGTAGCCAGGTTCAGTCGGCCAGGACGAGAAGCTTTCAGGGCGCTCATTTCAGGCTCTCCTCCCAGCGACGGAAGCGTCCCACCATGAACATCGAAACGCCGAAGATGAAAATGAACATCAAAACCGCCAAAGCCGAGGCCAGGCCAAAGGCGTCTACGCCGCCGCGGAACGCGGTGCGGTAAAACACCAGCCCCAGCACATCCGTGGCCCCACCCGGCTCACCGTTGACGCCCCCCATTGCCCAGACAATACCGAAAGCATTGAAGTTGCCAATAAAAGTGAGCACGGTGACGATGCCGACGACGGGCAGCAAGAGGGGAAGTTCAATGTTCCAAAACAGCCTCCAACTGGTGGCGCCGTCGATGCGGGCCGCTTCCCGCAGGTCTTCGCCAATATTGGCCAGCCCCGCCGAAAACAGCAACATGGGGAAGCCCATCCACTGCCACGCGTTGGCAAGGATAATGGCAGGGAGCGCAGTGGCCGGGTCTCCCAGCCAGGGGCGGGCAAGCGCGCTCAATCCGGCCATTTTGAGCACGCGGTTGATCGGCCCAAAAAGCGGGTTGAGCATCAAACTCCACAAATACCCCACCACAAGGGCGCTGATCAGATAGGGTAGCGTATAGATTGTCTGGAAAAAACGCTTTCCCCAACGGGGGGTATACAACAACTTGGCAAACAGCAGGCCCAACGTGTTCTGAATCAGCATCGTGCCAATAAAAAAGTAGACATTATGCAAAAAGGCACGCGGCAATTGCTCATTGACCGGATACCGGGTAAACAGTTCCCGAAAATTGTGCAAACCCACAAAGCCCCCCCGAGCCAGCCCTTTGAACTCAAAAAGGCTGAAATAAAACGATTGGGCGAGGGGCCACATCATAAAGACGGTATAAAGCAGGAAAGCAGGCAAAAGGAAAAGCGCGATAATTCCCCAAGAGGGCGCAGCATTGCCCACCCCCCTGGCGCGTTTGTGCCGGTGAAGCCGAGCGCCTTTACGTTTCGTCAACCACGCGGAAACGGACATGCCACGACTCCCGAAAGGGATGCTTCCATAAGACATGAAGGAACAGCAGGGGAGAAAAAGCCTGACGGGGCAGAAGACACACCCACTTCCACCCCGTCAGACAAAAGACTCACTTATTTCTTCTTTGGCTTGAACCACTGCGAAAGGCCATCTTGCACGCTTTGGGCAACCTGTTCGGGCGTCATTTCACCCAACAGCATCTTCTGGATACCGTTGCCCAACAAGACGTGGCCCTGCGGGTTGCCATAGCGGAAGTCCACCAGCATCAGGTAAGGGGTGGGGGTTTCCGCATAGAACTGGGCAAATTTCTGCAACAGCGGGTCAGTGGGCTTGGCCGAAGGCAAGGGCGAGAGTTGCTTGATCTTCTCGGTGAACATCTGGGCAAATTCAGGAGTGCCCATCCATTCAACCAGTTTGATGGCTTCCTCTTGGTGCTTGCTTTTGGCGTTCACACCATAAGAACCATCCATCCAGCCAGGGGCCAGCGGGCCATTGTGCACCGAATTGGGGGCCGGCGGCACGCGGAAAACGCCGATCTTGAGATCAGGCGCCTGAGCGCGCCAGAAGCCCACCTCAAAAGAGCCGCCAATGAAAATCGCAGCCTGGCCGGTGATGAAAAGGGTGCGCGCATCCTGGTAACTCACGCCGACCACGTTGTCAGGCATGTAAGGCTGCAGGTCTTTCACCAGCTTGATGGAAGCCACATAGTTGGGGTCCGTAAAGTCGGTCTCGCCGGCCAACACCTTCTTTTCAAATTCGGGGCCGCCGTAACGAGGCGCGCCTACCGCGTCATGGACAATGGGCAACATCCACGTATCTTTGGCGGGCACTGCCAGCGGCACATAGCCTGCCTTCTTAGTGGCTTTTAGAATATTGATGAACTCATCCCAGGTTTTCGGCTCGCTTAAACCAAGCTTGTCGAAAATATCCTGGTTGTAGTAGGCAGCCACAACCTGAATACCAAAAGGAACACCGTAAATATGGC
The DNA here is from genome assembly GCA_027019065.1 of Anaerolineales bacterium. Classification (GTDB taxonomy): domain Bacteria; phylum Chloroflexota; class Anaerolineae; order Anaerolineales; family DRMV01; genus DRMV01. The sequence continues at coordinate 1,625 of JALUXH010000139.1, read as the reverse complement.
CATCTTTGACGCCCATGGCACCTTTAAGGATGCCGGGGGTAAAGTTCTTGAGGGTTTTGACTTTGCCATCCAGCGGCACCAGCTGCCCGGCTTCAACCAGGGGCTGCAACCCACCGTAAGCACGCAACTGTACGACGTCCGGCCCACCTTCGCCGGTCAGCCCCGTAGCGAGGATGTTATTATAGTCCGTCGCCACGAAAGGCACAAATTCCACTTTCACGCCCGGATGTTCTTTTTCGTAGGCAGCAAAGATTTCGTTGTAGGCTTTTTCGTCTTCAGTGCGCCACGACCACACTGTGAGGGTAACGGGCTTGCTGGCTTCCGTGGCTGGCGGCTGGGTCGCCGGAGCCTGAGTGGGCTTGGCTGGCGGTTGAGTAGCCTGCTGTTGAGGCGCTGCCGTCGGTTGTTGAGGGGCTGCCGTGGGCTGAGCCTGCTTGCCGCAACCGGCCAGGGCCGTCGCGAGAAGCACCAGCACCACCAAAAAAACGAAAACGGATTTCTTGGTCACTTTCTTCTCTCCTTAGGTCAATAGGTCAAAAAGGAAACGAATCAACTGAGAAAGACTCTCGCTATTCACATGGCTTACCTCCTATTACTGGAAAGCGCTCAGTTCGGCCTGGAAGACATATCGGTCGCCACGATAAGCCGACTCCGTGTATTCAAATGGTCGCCCCCATTGATCATAGGTAATGCGCTTGTTTCTGAGCACCGGCGCTCCCTCGGGAATTTGCAGCAACTCCTGTTCTCTCTGGCTGCACAAATCCGCCCCAATTTTCTGCACCGCTCGTGCGGGGGTGATGTGGTACTTCTCGGCAAGAATGTGGTAAAGGGAATGGTTCTCAAAGTCTTCGTCCAAAAGCGCTAAAACGCCGTTGAAGCACAAATGACTGGTTTCCAGTGCAATGGGTTCTCCCCCTGCCAGGCGCAACCGCTCCAATAAAACGATTTCCCGATCAGGTGTGATCTGGAGCGCGCGCGCCGCCCGCAAAGGTGGAGAAACACGCGCCAGGCGAATCACTTTGGCACCGGGCTGAAGACCGCGCGCCTGCATGTCTTCCGTGAAGCCGGTCAAACGGGTAAGGCCATGCTCAATTTTGGGCTCGGCAACGAAAGTCCCCCGCCCCGGCTCCCGCCGCAAAAGGCCCTCGGTTGCCAGCTCTCGCAAAGCCTGGCGCGCCGTCATGCGGCTGATGTAATACTGCTCACTCAATTCCCGTTCAGAAGGCACCATATCGCCCGGCTGCCATTCCCCCGAGGCAATTTTCTCGCGCAGGAGTTCCTTGAGTTGAAAATAGAGGGGAAGAGGGGAAGACTTATCAAGCATGACACCGCCTGAGGGGAGGCCGGACTGAATGTATAGTGGTTCGGTGGTCTATACCAATATAGCAAAACTCAAAGGATTTGTCAAGCCCCCGCGTTCTGTCATCTAAAATGTTACCGGGGTAAGATGAACCTCCAAAAGAAAATGTTACTGGAGGCACCCATGAACCCCGAGGAACCCATGAGCATTGACGAACGCCGCAAATACCTGCACAAAATGCAAACCCGCTACTGGCAGGCCTCTCGCACCGAAAGAAGCCGGCTACTGGACGAAATGTGTGCCGTCACCGGCCTGCATCGCAAAA
>JALUXH010000138.1 GCA_027019065.1 Anaerolineales bacterium | reverse complement strand
TGATGAAGTATGGCCGACGGAACTGAAAGTGCGCCTGCTGGCGGCCTACCCGGGCGAGGCTCCGCATGAGGCGTTTCGGGTGGTGGCGCGCAACTACAAGCCGCCGCGCACCTGCCGCCTGTGCCACCGCCCGGCAGCGTGGCTGTTGACCAACGCCTGGCCGCTGGAACCGTACTGCGATGCTCACGCCCGCGCCCACCCCGCCTGGGAACAGCCCGATGCCTTTTTGCCTTATGTGAACTCGCCGCGCGTGGGGCTGTGTGTTTATCGCGGCCCGCAAAAGGCGGCGCTGCGTTTTGAAACCTGCCCGCCTGAGCATGACCTCCCTAACCCTTCCAGCGAGTGACGCCATGCTCCCTGCCGAAGCCTTGCACGCCTTTCTTCGTTCCCGCCGCAGCGTGCGGCGCTTTTTGCCTGAACCGGTGCCCGAAGCGGTCATCCGCCGCATTTTGGAAACCGCCGTTTACGCGCCGTCGGCGCATAATTCGCAGCCGTGGCAGGTTGCCCTGCTGCGGGAAGAAGCGCCCAAACGCCGTTTGGCCGAGGCCCTCACGGCGCAAATGGAAGCCGACATGCGCGCCGGCGGCGCCGACGAAAAAGCCATTGCCGCGCGGGTTGCCCGCTCCCGCCGCAGAATTGACGAAGCCCCCCTCATTGTCATGCTCAACCTGGATGCCGGCCTTTGCCCCGACGCCGACGACCCCCGCGAACACCACATGGCGGTGCAATCGGTGGCGATGGTGGGCTTGCAGATCTTGCTGGCTGCCCATGCGGAAGGCCTGGGAGGCGTGTGGGTTTGCTGGCCGCTTTATGCTCCGGAAGCCACGCGCCGCGCGCTGGGCCTGCCGCCCACCTGGCAGCCGCAGGGCATGTTGTTTTTGGGCTACCCCGCCGAAGCCCCTCTCCCGCCGCCGCGCCGTACCCTTGCGGTAGATGAAGCCTGGGTGGTGCCCTGATGACCGGCGTGGTGGTGCTGGCAGGCGGCGTAGGCGGGGCAAAATTCGCCGCCGGGGTGCAAAGCGCCCTCCCCGACCCCGCCGCCCTCACCGCGGTGGTTAACATCGGCGACGACTTCACCCACTTCGGCCTCAAAATCTGCCCCGATTTGGACACCGTGTGTTACACCCTCGCCGGGCTGGAAAACCCGGCCACGGGCTGGGGGCGGCGCGGCGAATCGTGGCGGGTGATGGAAGCCGCTGCGGCGCTGGGCGCTCCCGACTGGTTCCGCCTCGGCGACCTGGACCTGGCAACCCACCTGGAACGCACCCGCCGCCTGCGGGCCGGGCAGCCCCTCCACGAAATCGTCGCCGCGTTCTGTGCCGCGTGGGGCGTGAAGGCGCGTGTCTTGCCTGTGACCGACAGCGCCGTGCCTACCATCGTGCTCACCGATGAGGGCGAACTGGCGTTTCAGGAATACTTCGTCCGCCGCCGGTGGCAGCCGCGTGCCGTCGGCTTCCGCTTTGCGGGGGCGGAAAACGCCCGCCCTGCCCCCGGGGTGCTGGAAGCCCTGCACACCGCCGAGGCCGTGCTGATTGCGCCCTCCAACCCCTTCGTGAGCATTGACCCGATTTTAGCCATCCCCGGCGTGCGGGAGGCCCTCGCAGGCAAACCCATTGCGGCGGTTTCCCCCATTGTGGGCGGTGAAGCCGTCAAAGGCCCTGCCGCCAAGATGTTTCGCGAATTGGGCGTGGCGCCTTCCGCCCTCGCCGTGGCCGAGCATTACCGGGGGGTGATTTCCCACTTTGTGCTTGACAAAACCGATGCCCTCCAGGCCGAAGCCGTGCGCCGCGTGGTGCCCCGCGTGCTTGTGGCCGATACCATGATGACTTCCGCCGAGAAACGGCGCGCTTTGGCCGCCGGGGTGCTGGCGTGGGTGCGCGGCGCGCGTGATACAATTTAATGGCCTGGGGCACACACTGCCCGGCAGGCAAAGCCTGCGGGCATTCAAGGAGTGAGCATTGACCACCGTAGCCGTGGTTCCCGTCAAGCCGCTGCGGCGGGGAAAATCCCGCCTGGCGGATGTGCTCAGCGTGCAGGAGCGTACCCAACTCAACCGTTACCTCTTTACACATACGCTGGAAGTGCTGCAGCAGGTGCCCGAAATTGAGCGCACCCTGGTGGTGAGCCGCGATAGCGCGGCGCTGGCGCTGGCGCGCGAGTACGGCGCCCATACCCTGCAAGAGCAGGGCAATTCGCAACTCAACCTGGCCCTCAAGCGGGCCACGATGCTGCTGCGTTCCTCGGCGGTGGCGACCATTTTGGTGCTGCCTGCCGACCTGCCGTTGCTGACGGCAGAGGATGTGCGCGCTTTGCTCGCAAGCCGCCCCCGCCCGCGGGGGGTGGCGCTGGCGCCCAGCGAAAACGGCCAGGGCACCAACGGGCTGGCGCTGAGCCCCCTCGGGGCGATGGAATACGCCTACGGGCCGCATTCCTTCCCCCGGCATCTGGCGCTGGCCCGGGAGGCCGGGCTTCCTGTGGCCGTGGTGACGCGGGAAGGCCTGGCGCGCGACCTGGATTGGCCGCAGGATTTGAGCCTGGTGGCGACGGCTTTCCCCGAATTTTCCGCTCGCGGGGCTTTGCACACGGCTTCCGCGGCCGCCACGCGGCTTCCCGCCGATGCGCCCGAGGCGCCCGGGCTGCCTGCACCATACCCTTCCCGGGAGGGCCTATGAAACCGCCTTTCACTGCCTCCAACGGCACACCCGCCGGCCCGATGATGCGCCCCGAACTGCGTTCCATCCTCCAGCCGAATTCCCTCCACTGCTTCGTCTGCGGGCTGAACAACCCTTACGGCTTGAAGGCCTGCTTTTACCAGACCGGCGAAAACGAAGTAACCGCCTGGTACACCATTCCCGAGCAGTATCAGAGTTACCCCGGCATGGCGCACGGCGGCATTGTGGCTTCCCTGCTTGATGAGGCGGTGGGGCGCTCGGTGATGGGCATTGACCCCGCGACGGCGCGCCTGCTCTTTACCGCCCGCCTGACGGTCAAATATCGCCAGCATGTGCCGGTGGGCGTGCCGCTGCGCTTTGTGGGGCGGGCGCTCAAGGACCGCGGGCGCGTGGTGACGGCCTGGGGCGGCGTTTTCCTGGCCGAGGAAGACCCTGCCACAGCCCAGCCTCTTGCCGAGGCCGAGAGCATGTTGCTGGCCGTGCCCGAAGAAGAACTCGCCGAGATGGATGCCGGCGCGCTCGGCTGGAAAGTTTACCCCCATTGTGATCCTGAGGAGTGAGCCATGCACCTGGAATACCACCGTCCCCAAACCCTTGACGAAGCCCTGACCTTGCTGGCGCGCGAAGCACCGTTCACCGTGCCGCTGGCGGGCGGGGCTTTTTTGAACGCCCGGCAGCGCCCCGCAGCGCTGCCGCAGGAAGATGTGGCCGTGGTGGACTTGCAAGACCTGGGGTTGGAAGGCATCACCCCCCGCGGCAATTTCACCGACCTCGGCGCAACCACACCGTTGCAGGCATTGGTGGATGCTGACTTGCCTCAGGCCCTCAAGGAAGCCGCCTATCTGGAAACGACCTATGCCCGCCGTTTCCTGCAGACGGTGGCAGGCACCCTCGTGGCTGCCGACGGCGTTTCGCTTTTTGCCGCCGCGATGATGGCGTTAGACGCCCGCCTGACCCTTGCCCCCGATGATGAAGTGCTGCCCCTGGGCGAACTTTATCCCGACCGCTGGCGCCACCTGCGGGGCAAACTGATGACCAAAGTGACCATCCCCGCCAATGCCAAATTGGTGCTGGAAACGGTGGCCCCTTCACGGCTTTCCCGCCCGCTGCTGGTGGTTGCCGTGGCGCAGTGGCCCTCGGGGCGGACGCGCATGGTGCTGGGCGGCTGGGGCGAGGCTCCCCACCTGGCCATGGACGGCCCGGAGCCGACCGGCGCCGAGCAGGCGGCGCGCAACGCCGCTTACGAAGCCGCCGACCACCGCGCCAGCGCCGAATACCGGCGCGAAGTGGCCGTGGTGCTTGCCCGCCGCGCGTTAGCCTCGCTGGAATAAGAAACCACAGATTGCACAGATTGGCACAGATTGCACCGAAGTGCAAAAAAATCTGTGTCCTCTGTAGGTTTCTGTGTCCTCTGTGGTTCCCATCGTAGATTACGTAATTCGTCAGGAGTTTGTGTTATGGAAATCACCCTCAATGTCAACGGAAAACAACACGCCGTAGAAGTCTCGGCTGATACCTCCCTGCTCGATGCCCTGCGCGATCTGGGCTATTCCAGCGTCAAGCGCGGCTGCAACGACGGCACCTGCGGCGCATGCACCGTGCTTTTGGATGGCAAACCGGTGTATTCCTGCTCGGTGCTCGCTGCCCAGGCGGCCGGCCATGCCATCCAAACCGTAGATTCCCTCGGTGGGCAACAGACCGGCTGGGATTTCACCCTTGACCTCCATCCCTTGCAGGAAGCCTTTGTGGAAGTCGGCGCCATCCAGTGCGGTTTCTGCACCCCCGCCATGGTCCTGACGGCCAAACACCTGCTGGACAAAAACCCCGACCCCACCGAACAGGAAGTGCGCGATGCCCTCTCGGGCGTGATCTGCCGCTGCACCGGCTACGAAAAGCCCGTCAAGGCGGTGCTGCTGGCCGCGGCACGGATGCGCGGCGACGAAGAAAAAGCCCGCCGGTTCGCCGCCGAGGCGATGCCCGAAGTGTATGCCGTGCCCCAGGTGGAAGGCTACCACCGCGTGGGTCAACCCGACCGCAAAGTGGATGCCCTCAAACTGGTGCAGGGCAAGCCGGCCTTCGCCGAAGACTTTGAGATGCCCGGCATGTTGATTGCCAAAGTGCTGCGCTCGCCTGTGGCGCACGCCCGCATCAAGCGCATTGACACCTCCAAAGCCAAAGCCTTGCCCGGCGTCCATGCCGTGCTCACGTGGAAGGACATCCCGCGGGTGGTCTATTCCACCGCCGGGCAGTCTGACCCCATCCCCGGCCCCTTAGACACCTTCTCGCTGGATAACAAAGTGCGCTTTGTGGGCGACCGGGTTGCCTTCGTAGCCGCCGAAACCGAGGAAATCGCTGAACAGGCGCTCCAATTGATCGAGGTGGAATACGAGGAACTGCCGGTGATCATTGACCCCGAAGACGCGCTCAAGGAAGGCGCGCCCATCATCCACGACGAGCCGGAATACGTAGACTTCGGCGAATCCGACGCCGGCAAGAACATCGCCGCCCGCATCCGCATTGACATCGGCGATGTGGAAAAGGGCTTTGCCGAGGCGGACTACATTTTTGAAGGCGAATACGAAGTGCCGCGGGTGCATCAGGCGTATTCCGAGCCGCACGTGGCCATCACCTACTGGGACGAAAACGACCGCCTCGTGGTGCGTACCAGCACGCAGGTGCCTTTCCACACGCGGCGGCAACTCGCGCCGGTGCTCAACCTGCCCATCAAAAAAATCCGCGTGGTCAAGCCGCGCATCGGCGGCGGCTTTGGCGGCAAGCAGGAAGTGCTGATGGAAGACATCCCCGCCCATCTCACCATTGCTACCGGACGGCCGGTGAAATATGTGTACACCGATGAAGAAGAATTTACCGCTGCCCGCCCGCGCCACCACATGAAAATCCGCCTCAAAACCGGCGTGAAAAAGGACGGCACCATCACCGCCAACGAAATGTACGCGCTTTCCGACACCGGCGCTTATGGCGGGCACGCGCTCACCGTGGTCGGCAACACCGGCCACAAGGCGATGGCGCTCTACGTCGGCGACGGCGAATACCGCAAGCATCCCAACATCCGCTTCTACGCCGATACGGTTTACACCAACACCGTGCCTACCGGCGCTTACCGCGGCTACGGCGCCACGCAGGGGGTGTTTTCTGTGGAACGCCACATGGATAAAATTGCCCGTGCGCTGGGCATGGACCCCATCGCTTTCCGCCTGAAGAATGCCCTTCGGCCGGGCGAATATCACCCCTTCAGCCTCGCGTGGAACGAAGGCCGCGAACCCAGCCCCGAGACCATTGATACCAACGCCTTACGGGAAGCCGCGGCCAAAGCCAAAGAGGCCGTCAAATGGGATGAAAAATACAACAACCCCGAATGGCACAAAGTGCCGGGCAAACCGCACCTGCGCCGCGGCATCGGCGTTGCCATGATGATGCAGGGTACCTCCATTGCCAAACTGGATATGGGCGGCGCTTTCATCAAAATGAACGAAGACGGTTCGTTCAACATGATGGTGGGCGCAGCCGACCTGGGCACCGGCTCCGACACGGTGCTGGCGCAAATGGCCGCCGAAGTGCTCGGCGTGCCGCTGGAAGACATCATTGTGGTGTCTGGCGATACCGACTTTACGCCCTTTGACAAAGGGGCTTATGCTTCCAGCACCACCTATGTCAGCGGCGCAGCGGCCACCCGGGCCGCGGAGCAGGTCGCCGAGCGCATCCGCATCCGCGCCGCAGCCATGCTCAACGCCCGCGGCGACGGCGATGAGGTTTCCCCCGCCGATATCGTACTCGCCGACCGCAAGGCCACGGCTCCCGATGGCCGCTTTGTTACCCTGCGGGAAATCGGCTTCAACAGCATCCACCACGAAAACCAGGAGCAGATCATGGGCGCCGCGTCGTTCCTTTCGCAGGCTTCCCCGCCGCCGTTTGGCGTGCAAATTGCCGAAGTGACGGTGGATGTGGAAACCGGCCAGGTGTGGGTAGACGCCCTCACCACGGTTGCCGACGCGGGGGTGGTCATCAACCCCCTTACGGCTTCCGGCCAGGTGGAAGGCGGCGTCAACCAGGGCCTGGGCTACGGCACGACCGAAGAAATGCCCTACACCCCCGACGGCCAGCCTCTGGTGCGTTCGTTCCGCGATTACCACGTGCCGTTAGCGCCCGAAATGCCGCGCCTGAAAACCATTTTTGTGGAAACCTTTGAGCCTTCACACCCCTTTGGGGTGAAATCGGTGGCGGAATATCCGCTCAACGGCGTTGCGCCGGCCGTGGCCAACGCGGTGTACAACGCCCTCGGCGCCTCGGTAGATAGCGGCCCGGTAACGCCTGAAAAGGTGTGGCGGGCAAGCAAAGCCAAAAAGTAACGCCGGAGTAACGCAAAGATGCAAAGAAGGTAACTGTTCAGCCCACCTGCGATGAGAACGTCAAGGCACACAGGAGACCCAAAGGTTACAACGGCGTAACGCCAAGGCCGCCAAGATGACGTCAAGGCCGCCAAGAAAATGGAAGGGAGCGATGTGCTTTTTAGCGTTTTTCGCTTAATCGGCGCTCATCTGTGCTCATCTGTGAAATCGGTGGATGTTTTTCTGCGGCGTCTGGGGCTTCTCTGTGCGTAGGCTGAGCAATGACGCCCTGTGAACCTCTGATGACCAACCTGTCGGGTTTGCCAGACCTGACAGGTTTTTCTTTTTGTGTGCCTCCCGTGGTAGAATTTCTGTACCTGCCGCCACCTGCTACCTGCTATCTGCTATCTGCCAACCGCCATCCGCTACCCGCCATCCGCTACCCGCCACTCGCATCCTTTTCATTCGCGGCTTGCCCCCTTCCCCCCGATGAGGTGACATGATGAGCAAGGGCACAGTGTATGTGGTCGGCCATGTCAACCCCGACACCGACTCCATCGCATCGGCGGTGGGCTACGCGTGGCTGTTGAGTGAGCGTGACGGGCTGAATGCCGTGGCGGCGCGCGCCGGCTCTCTGAACCCCCAGACGACCTGGGCGTTGGAGCGCCTGGGGCTCAAACCGCCCAAGCGGCTGACCGATGCTTCGCCGCGCTTTGCTGCCGTTTCGCGCCGCATGGATACGGTGGCGCCCACCCAGCCCCTGCGCGACGCGTGGGCCATTGCCAACCGCACCGGCGGCGTGGCGCCTGTGCTTAACGAAGATGGCACGCCCTATGGCCTGATTACCGGGCTGAGCCTGTTTGATTTCCTCGGGCGTCTGGCCGGCCCCACCCCTGAAGGCAGCGGCCGCCAGATTTACGATTTTCTCTCCCGCCCGGCGGCCGAAGCCTGTGACACCAGTGTGCCCCGTTTCCACGCCGAAACCCACATCCGCGATGCGCTCAACCGCATTTTGCGCGAAGAGCACAACTTCTTCCTGGTGGTGGACGACAAAGGACGCTATCACGGCGTGTGCCGCCAGCGCGATCTGCTCAACCCACCGCGCCTGCGCATTGTGCTGGTGGATCACAACGAACCCTCGCAGGCCATTGGCGCGCTGGAGGAAGCCGAATTGCTGGAGGTGCTTGACCACCACCGCCTCGGCAATCCGCCCACGAAAGCCCCTATCCGCTTTACCGTGGATGTCGTGGGCAGCACCAGCACGTTGGTTTCCGAACGCATTGCCGAAGCCGGGCTGAGCGCACCGCCGGAAATCGCCGGGCTGCTGCTCGCCGGGCTGCTTTCCGATACGCTGATTTTGACCTCGCCCACCGTCACCGAGCGCGACCGTCAGGCCGCCGAGCGGCTGGCGCGCTGGGCGTTCATCATTGGCAGCCCGCTGGAAGGCGAAACCGTGCAACGCTTTGGTGAGGCGCTGCTTTCTGCCGGCGCCGGGCTGACCAGCCGGAAACCCGACGACGTGGTTTCCTCGGATATGAAACTTTATGAGGCCGGCGGATTCCATTTTGCCATTGCCCAGGCCGAAGTGACCAACCTGGTGCAACTGGATGAGCATCTGGAAGCCATTCGCGAAGCACTGGAGCGGCTGCGCACTTCCCGCGGGCTGGATTTTGCCATCCTGATGGTGACGGACGTTGTGCGCGGCTCCAGCCGCGTGGTGCTGGCCAATGCCCCGGAAGTCCTCAACGACCTGCCTTACCCGCGCCTTGCCGACGGCACCCGTTTGGCCGAAGGCGTGGTTTCGCGCAAAAAGCAATTGCTGCCGGTGGTGCTGGGGTTGCTGGAGTAGTGCCCCGGGGGCCTCGCACGGAAGCCCCTGACGCCGGAGCACCTGAAACCGACGCCCCCGTCACCGGCTCACCTGACACGGAGTTGCTCCCATGTGGAAAACTTACATCCTTGCCGCCAATCTGGATGACGCCCTGCAAGCCCTTGCCGAGTATGGCGAACGGGCGCGCATTGTGGCCGGGGCGACCGACTTGATGCTGGAACTGCAGCGCAATGTGCGCCCCGGCGTAGAGGTGTTGATTGATGTGACCCGCATTCCCGGGCTGGATGACATAACTTTGAAAGACGGCTGGGTGCATCTCGGCCCCGGCGTGCTGCACAGCCAGGCCGAGGTTTCGCCCGTCCTGCGGCAATACGGCTTCCCGCTGGCGCAGGCCAGTTGGGGGGTGGGTTCGCCGCAAATCCGCAACCGCGGCACCATTGCGGGCAACCTGGTGACGGCTTCCCCGGCCAACGACACCATCGTGCCGCTGATGGCGCTGGGCGCGCAGGTGACGCTGCGTTCTGCCGCCGGGGAACGCACTCTGCCCCTGAGCGAGTTTTACACCGGCGTGCGCCGCACCGTGATGCAGCCCGACGAAATGCTCACCGAGATTGCCTTCCCTGCGATGCAGCCCGACCAGCGCGGCGTGTTTCTCAAAATGGGCTTGCGGAAGGCGCAGGTCATTTCGGTGGTCAGCGTGGCGGTTGTGCTCACCCTGAAAGACGGGGTGGTGCAGGAAGCCCGCATTGCCCTCGGCGCGGTGGCGCCCACCATCATCCGTGCGCCGGAAGCCGAGGCTTATTTGAAGGGGCGGCGGCTGGATGAGGCGGCGATTGCCGAGGCCGGGCGGCTGGCCGCGGAAGCCGCCCGCCCGATTGACGACCTGCGCGCGTCGGCCGAATACCGCCGCCGCATGGTGGGCGTGCTGGTCAGGCGGGCGCTCCTTCGCATCGCCGAGGGGCGGGAGGCCGAAGATTTCCCCGAGAAGCCGCCGCTGCTGTGGGGCAAAACCCGCCCCCAGCCCCGACCGCTGCCGGAAACCGTCGTGCTCACCGAAAACACCCCCATTCGCTTTCGGGTGAACGGACGCGAGGTCAGCGTGAAGGGCGGTTTCCGCAAAAGCCTCTTGCGGATGCTGCGCGAGGAAGCCGGTTTCAGCGGCCCCAAAGAGGCGTGCGCCGAGGGTGAGTGCGGCGCATGTGAGGTGTTTATGGACGGCGTCGCCGTGTTGAGCTGCATGGTGCCCGCACCGCGGGCGTATGACACCGACATTGTGACGGTGGAAGGGCTGGCGCAGGACGGCAAACTCCATGCGGTGCAGCAGGCGTTTGTGGAGGCAGGCGCGGTGCAGTGCGGCTTCTGTACGCCGGGCTTTGTGATGACCGCCGTGAAATTGCTGGAAGAACACCCTCACCCCGACCGAGAAACCATTCAGGAAGCCCTCAGCGGCAACCTGTGCCGCTGCACCGGCTATTACAAAATTGTGCGCGCGGTGGAAAAAGCCGCGCAAGCAACGCCGCCCACAGAGCCGGAATAGGCCAAAGGCGCCTGTTCAGCACACCCAAAACGCTCAAGCTGCCGGGAAGGAGCAACGCAGAGGGCGCCAAGAGCGCAAAGAGATTGCTGTGTTTTTTGGGCTCATCGGGTAATTGCCTGCCCAAATCGTAGCGCTGGCAATGCGAGGCGTGTTTTCACACCGCGTTTTCCTTTGGCGCCGCCGCCGTTGCGTTACCCCCCTATCCCCTCCCCGCATGCGGCGAGGGGAGCAAGGGGAGGGGTATGGCAAAGGCACAGCGCATCAAGACGCATGGAGGGCACCCCAGCGTAGGCAGTTACCTCATCGGTGAAATCTGTGGTTCCCCCGCCGGGGTTGAACGGTTGCGGCAAGAGCCCCTGGTGGGCTTTGCCTGCACCCCCAGGAGGTTGGCATGGGCATGTACCGCCCCTCGGGCGATCGTCCGGAACTCCCTTCGTTTTCCCACCGCACGCGCGGCCCTGCGGCGTGGGGGGGCATTGGCTGTGTGATGGCCGTGTTGCTGCCGGTGTTGGCTTATTTTGCGGCCTTGCTCACGCTGGAATACAACGCCCGGGCCCATTGGTTTGCCGTGCCCCCGGTGCTTGCCGCGCGCCCGTATGGTTTGCCGGTGTCGGTGGCCATTCTCGCGCTCACGGTGGGCTATGGCGTGCTGTTTTATGCCCTCTATGCCGCGCTGTATGCCCTGCTGTATCGCGCGGCAGGCATTACACCCTATACCGCGCTGGATATTGACCGGCCGCCGCGCCGGCGCAAGCGGATTTCTCAGCAGCAGTTGAGCGCCCTGGGCGGCACGGTGGCCTTTCTGGCAGCCCTGGTGGGCGGCATTGCGCTGGTGCAAATGGATCTGACCCACGGCTGGGTGCCGATTCCGGCTTCCTGGCGGGTGCCCGGCCCGCTGCCCTATGCCGGAGTGGATGTGTTTGCCGTGCTGGCGCTTTGGGCTGTCACATGGTCGCTTTGGGGCGCGGTGCAGGGACTGATTTCCTGGTGGATGGATGCCCGCAGCCGCCGTGATGAGGAGCAATAGCCGATGGAACGCACGGTGCCGCGCACGGCTTCCGAGGAAATAGAACTCTATTCGCGCACCTATTACTCGCTGCTGCGCAGCACCGACGAGGTGCCGGTGCGCGCCCTGGAAGAAGTCCATCAGCGTACCGATTCTTTGCTGCACCCTCACGCCGGCGCACCCACGCCCGACCTGAACGCCTTTATCTACGGCATTCTGCGGCTGCCGGCCTGCATTGTGCGGGCGCGGCGGGTGCTGTTGGGGCAAAGCCGGCAGGTGTTCCTGCGCCACGGCATAGGCGATGTGGAAACCTGGCAGACGGTGGCGGCGCGGGCCCGGCGACGGCGCTGCTTTTGGAACGGCGAAGAGACGCTGGCCTGCTACATCGCCAGCCGCTCGGATATTGACGATGTGGTGCCCATGCTCACGGCTTACCAGATTGAGTGGAATAAACTCCACGCGCTTTTGCAGGAAGCCCCCCCTGCCTTGCTGGAAGGCCAAACCCAAGATAAGGCGCTGGCCGCGGCGCTGCGGATGAGCGTGGACGACTTGCGGCGTTTGAGGCAGGTGTGGGGCGATGCTTTTTTGCCCAACCTGCGGTTGGCGCGCCAGCACAAGCGCCGCTTTTTTGTGCATCTGCTGAGCGGCTCGCTGAGCGAATACCGCCGCGCCACCTATGCCTGGTGGCACCGGGTAGAGGCCCATGCCCCCCGTGTGCTTGCGCGGCC